>NZ_JBFBEE010000023.1:0-133118 GCF_040683555.1 Streptomyces sp. NPDC093510 | reverse complement strand
TGCGCGTCTCCGCTTCGCCGCTGGTCCCTTTTGCTGTATTGTCCATACAATTGATAGTGCTGGGCCGGATTGTGGCTGCCACCGCCCTTGTTCTGGGTCCGCGCGAGTGTCAGTGGTGTCCATGGGCGCTGGCGGAAGCGCCTCCGAAGAGCCGCGCGATGGCGCGGAAGGGGAGTGTGACGACGGTGGCAATGGCTCCGCCGATGGCGCGCAGAACATCTGCGATGGCCTTCAGCATGTCGGGACCTCCAGAAACGGATCGGGCCTTCTTGTGCCACGAGCTGCGAACTCCTGCACAAGCTGGTCCCTCCCGGTTGCCCGTGGACCGACGCCGGAAACGTGGCGCCTTTGGAGCCATATTCGGTTGGAGCCATATTCGGAGTGCTGGAACCCCGTGCCGGTCAGGTCCGCGTGCACCTGGCCTCCGGCGGGCACCCTCAGGCGCTTATCCAGCGCGCAGACGGTACCGCCGACCGACCATCTCCCCATAGGCCAGTCATTGTCCGCCTACTTCCGGGGCGACCGGCATACCCCCGGTCATCTGCTGGTGGGAGGGCCCAGGCATGGCAGGCACGGTTTCCGGCAGACAGAGCATTGACGTGACCCACTCGGCACGAGCGGGTCAAATGTACGGCCTGATCATGTTTACCGGCTCGCTCGGCGGTCAGGCGGAGTGTCAGCAGCATGATGTCGACGCCAAGGGAGCGTGAGCGGACATGACCGCCAGCGAGAAGGCCAAGGCCAAGACCGAGCAGACCGTCGGCGCCACCAAGGAAGCCGCCGGACGCACCGTGGGCAACGAACGCCTCACCACCGAAGGCCGCGCCCAGCAGATGAAGGGCGACGCCCGCCAGGCCAAGGAAAAGACCAAGGACATCGGCAAACACTGACGCGCACAACGCGACGTGCGAAGGGGCGGCCCCACCTGGTGGGGCCGCCCCTTCGCACGTCACCACAGGCCGACAGGCCAACGGATATTTCGCGGGAGGGGGGCCTGTCACCGATGCCTGATGGTGGCGGCGTCGATCAACCTCCGCTGTACGGCTCGCACGCGGCTCCGTCTCCGTTACGGCGGGCCCGGCTCCGTCACCGTGACTGTGGGCGCAGGCTCGGGGTGCCGGTGTCCTTGACCGTTGCGACGCTCACGAGTGCCACGAAGAGCAGTCCTGCCAGGACCCAGAGCCACCAGGGCCAGGGCCCAGGCAGTCGACGTCGGCGTCTCGGTGAGTCCGGTGGTTGTGGCGGGCGCGTCCCGCCCTGCTTGTGAGCGCTGCCCCACCTGTGCACTTCGTCGTCCGTGGCCGCCTCCAGCCCGGGGCTCGCCGGTCCTACGCGGCCTCGTAGTGGTGCGCGCGTCCGCCCCGCCATGTCACCCATGCCAGGTCGTCGAGTAGTCCCTCCGCGTCGGGCAGGCCGGCGCGGCGGAGGAACTCGATGACGTCCGCATCGGAGTGGGCGAGGCCGAGGATCTGCCCGCGCGCCGTCACCCGTCGGCCGCCCGTGGGGGACGGCGGGTGCACGACGATCGGCGCTGCTCGGACCATATGCACAGCCTGCTCCGACCGGGTGGTCTATGCATCCCGACAGGGATTACGGGCAAGCGGGTGTCAGCCCTGTCTCGTACCCCGAGCGAGGCAGGGCTCATTCCAGCAGGTTGAGTGCCGTGTCAGGCCGACAATGCGTACACGCCCGGATGCCGCGCGCCAGCTCTCAGCTCGGAACGGAAGCAGGGCCCGCAAGCGCGGTTCCGCGTAGGCGGCTTCCATGATCTTCGCGAAGGCTCCGCGTAATCCACCAGGTCCATCTTGATCACGGTCGGCACCACGTGTGGGACGCGCAGTAGCGCAGCGACCGCGGCGACCGCGGCGTGCCGGCTTCTGCTCGACGACGCCGACTCGTCAGGGCCGTCAACGGGCGCGGTCGGCAACCCGCGGTGGACGCGACGGGTCCACCTTGCCCGCCTTGATGCAAGAGGTGCACACGTTCATGAGCAGGGGCGTTCCGTCTTTGACGGCCCAGACCGACTGGATGTTCGGGTTGCATGCTCCCCGCTCCCGCCCTGGGACGGCTCTCGCCCTCAAGGCGGGGGCTTTCGTTTGCCCGGGGGATCGCCCGCCGCGGCCCCATGCGGGAGGGCAAAGTGCTTGCATTTGAGGATGCCCTGCCGCGATCACACTGCAGGGCAGGGCGTCCTTATGGGCTGCCTCAACCCCCTTGACTCCGGCGCTTCAATTCGCCGACGCACAACAGCTTGTCAACGAGCCTTCCCTGCCTGCCTGCCTGCCTGCCTGCCTGCCTGCCTGCCTGCCTGCCTGCCTGCCTGCCTGCCCTTCCGCGTGGACCGTTCTGCCCGGAGCGAGGAGTCGGGCGACGTTCAAGACTCAGGTTGGAGCTTCCCGAGCAGCTCCGCTACAAGGTCGCGGACGTACGCCTCATCCGTACCAGGGATCGAGAAGACCACCCGGAAGTAGAGGGGTGCAACAATCCGATCCAGAACCCGCTCAAGGGGTGGGGGTGCGTCGCCGCGCTCCCGTGCCGCGTCGAGGGCGGGGCGGAAGCGCTCTCTGACTCTGTCCAGGCATTCACGCAGTCCGTCGTGCCGCTCGTCGACATCGGGTGCGACCTCGGCGCGGAAGAACGCGATGCCACCGGGCCGGGAGAGCTCCGTCAGGGTCCAGAGTGCCTGGTTCTCCAGGTCGGTGCGCAGGTCGCCGACGAGCGGGGGAGCGCCGGCGTCGTCGCGGTGCTTGGCGACGTCGGCCAGGAGCGCGGCGAGCGTACCCCAGCGCCGGTAGAGGGTGCTGGAGTTGACCCCCGCGCGCTTGGCCACGGCGGGGAGGGTCACCTGGTCGGCGCCGCGCTCGCCCACCAGCGCGACCGCGGCGCTGTGTACGGCGGCACGGACGTGGCTGCTGCGGCCGCCGGGCCGCTTCGTCGATGCGTCTGCGTTCACCCCTCCACCCTAAAGCAAAGGGTTGCGCTTTAAGGGTGGAGGGGTCTACGGTCGCACTAAAGCGAAGGTCATTGCTTTAGTGCTGCGAAAGGAAATGCCATGTCCACCAACGAAGCCTCCCTCGCCCTCGGGCGCACCTTCCACCAGGCCCTTGTCTCGGGCGACTGGGACGGCATCCGGGCCCTGCTGCACGACGACGCCACCTGGACCCTGCCCGGTGACAACACCATCTCCGGCACAGCCGACGGCGCTGACGCGGTGGTGGAGCGTGCTCAGCGGATCGCCTCGTACGGCCTCGACTTCGAGCTGCTGCATCTCCTGGTCAGCAGGGAGAACCTGGCGCTCTCCCTGCACAACACCGCACACCGGGAGGACGCTGTGCTGGACGAATACCTGGCCACGGTCTGCCGGCTCCGCGACGGAAAGATCGCGAGTATCGAGACTTACCTCTCCGACGTGCCCGGGATGAACGCCTTCTTCGTCTGACGACTCCCAGCTTTGGGTTCTGCCCCCCAACCGGCTTCTCGCTCCAGCGCGACCGTCTCTTGGCCCCCGTCATCTGCCCGGGCCGGGTGGTTGGGCGGCGGATACCGCAGACGGGTGGGCAAGCCGTCTGAGGTTAAAACGCAAGCTCAGTAGCTGGTTTAGAAACAGGCACCAAGCTTGTGCATGCTTGTGCTTTGTCTTTCAGGGGTCACGGAGACCTGTAGTCGAAGGGTGCGTGACTGCTCTGATCCGATTCGCTGTGGCCGCTTGCGTCCGTAGCGGGTGGTGCATAAGCGGTGGACAAAGATTGTGCGAGCGGCACACTGGCCCGTGTGAAACGACTGCTGGTGGATGTGGACGGCGTCACTGCGCGGTTGGTAGGCCGGTTCGGTCCCCGTGTTGCCGAATGGTGCGCTGAAACGCCCACCCTCGTCGAGCGGTTGGCGTCCCAGTGGGGGCTTTCGCTTGATGGGACCCTCCCGGACGGTGCTTCGTCGATTGCGTTGCGGTGCCGTTGGTCCGACGGCACGCCTGCGGTGCTGAAGATCAGCCCGGAGAAGGCCCTGATGGCAGAGCAGGCCGACATGCTGGGATGGTTTGCCGCCTCGGGCCGGGTGCCCTCCGTGCTGGCCGCCGACGAGACGGCAGGGGCAATGGTGTTGGAGGAGATCCTCCCCGGAACGCCGGCGGAGGACATGCCTGCTGCTGCGCTCCCGGACCAGTGGTCGGAGCTGCTCGCCGCCCTGCACGGGGTCGCGTTGCCTCCGTGGCCGACGCGTGTGCTGCGTGGGCGGTGCGAGGAAGCCTTTGCCCGGGTCGGCAAGCGGCTGTCCGAGCCCGCGGTCAGCGCACGGATGGACGTCACCGTATGGGACAGGGCCATCCAGCGGTGTGAGCGGCTGCTGGAGACGGAAGCGACCACCGTGCTGCTCCACGGTGACCTGCACCTGGGCAACGTCCTCGACGGCGGACAGCGTGGTCTCATGACCATTGATCCGAAAGCCTGTGTCGGTGATCCGTGCTTCGACGCGGTGGACTACGTCCTGGCCGCAGCCGGGCTGGAGGGCGTCGACACCCGCTGCGCGCGTGTGGCGGCGGCATGCGGACTCGATGGCGGTCGGCTCCATGCCTGGAGCCAAGTGATCGCGCCGTTTGCGGCCATCGCCCACCTCAGAGGTGGTGGTGAGAAACAGGCGGTCGATGAACTGCTCGCGTTGAGCCGGTGAGCACAAGGACAGCCCCCGAACAGAGCTCGTACTTGAGGCGGGTACAGGCTGTTCACCGGTCATGCAGGAGCCTTCGCGGGAGCGTGTGCCATGTCGAATCAGGCGTCTGACCAGCGCGAAGGCCGTGCACATGACTCTGCTCCGATCCGGACTCGGACGGGAAGCGTTGGCGCAAGTGTCCCGGTTCCGAGGCAACTTCTTTGGCTGTCTGGCAGCCCAGGCTGATGAACTGTTCGAACTCGCGGATGCGGTGCTGTGTGCGGACGGCCCGGTGAAGTCACCAGTCGATCCGACACTCACGCTTGAGCGCTGGCGTGGTCATGGCGGGATGTACGGCGGCCTGAACAAGGGGCGCATCGGCATCGAGCGGTTGCGAACGGTGCTGGTCGCCCCCCACGATGACGACCTCCGGATCACCGGGCACCCACTGCCCGGCCGCGATCAACCGCTCGACCACGGCGCGGAGCTGGGCCGCGATCACCGCGGTGGCGTCGCCAGCCGGTCCCAGGCGGAACCGCGGCAGCGGCAGGCAGGTGGACGCCCGCCCAAGCATGGGACGGAGTTCCGCTTCACCAAGCCGGAGACCTGGCCCGAGCCTTCCGTCGTCACGGCGCCGGACACCACGGACTACGGCAAAGCCCAGGCCCAGGCATGGGACCGGGTGCACCCACGTCTGACGTACCGCTCGGCCTGGCTCGACCATGACGGCGAACTCCCTCTGGTCGAGGGCACACTGGTCAGGCTGAAGGCCGAGCACCTCTCCAAGGACCGCGAAGCAACACCGGTATGGCTGTGGTCTGCGCGGGCGGGGTCGGCCTCCCCCAGGACCGGCGGAGATCAGAGGCCGGCGGCTGCAGGTGACCCCGGCCCGTGTCCGCCGAGGGTTCAGGAACATCCGCCCACATGTCCTCCGTCCGGCTCGTGTTCCCGAACCCCGCAGCACCGGCCCCGGACGCCCACTCACTGTGCTGGTGTGGCCGGTGAGGGGGGCGGTGCAGCGTCCGCTGGCTCCATCCCAAAGTCGTACCGTGTTGTCCAAACTGTCGGTGGCGAGCCAGGTGCCGTCCGGCGGCATCGCCACCGACTGCACCTTGTCGGTGTGGCCGGTGAGCGTGGCCAGCAGGCTGCGGTAAGGGAAGTCTGGGGGCGGCCGGAGCCTGACCAGGAGCGGTCGTGCGGGGGAGGTGCCAAGCCGGGCGGTGACCGGGCCACGCCAGGACGGAAGGAAAGCGAGCCGACTGTAGAGGGTGTTGACGACGAGAGGCGCGGGATCGGTGGGGGCCAGTAGGTGGGTGATCTGTGCCAGGACGCGTGTGCGGGATGCCGCGTCCATGGTGGGAACGTGGCTCAGGTCGCGTTGGGGTGCGTTGGCGCCGTGTCGGACGAGGCGGTCCTCCACCCATCGAAGATCGCTGGCGCCAGCCTCGGCCAAGTCGGTGCGGCCTGCTGCGACGAGGTGCTCGATCGGATGGTCTTGGAGGTAGCCGTCGGTCAGTTCCCACCACGCAGGGTCGCAGGGTACGGAGTGCGCGTGTGCGCGGAGGGCGGTGCGGCGTCGAGTAGATCATCGGCTGCGGCGTCCACGAGCTGCCCGTGCAGCGCAGCAAGACGCGTCGGGTTTTGGGCGCTCAGGAGATAGTCGCGAATGACATCGTGGAGACTGATGCGCCCGTCGTTGTCCCGGGTGAGGGAGAGCAGCGACGGCCCTGCCAGCAGTGCGCACAATGCCCGAGATTCACGCTCATTCAGCCCGCCGGTGACCTGCCACAGCCGCGCGATCAGCGGCAGTGGCACGCTCTCGTCCTCGGCGAAGATCGCAAGTTCGGCGAACCGCTCCATGCCGCCCCCGGGCAGCAGGCCGCTCGCCGCCTCCACGGTGGCGCGGATCGCCCGGCGGCGCTGCCCGGGGTGGTCCATGTCCATGGCGGCTCCCGTGGGGTCGGCCCCTTGCGGCCCATGGACGCGGAGCTGGTCCAGCATCTCTTCGGCGGCTCGGGCCGGATCCCGCCCAGTCTCGATATGAGTCTTGATCTGCCGGTTGACCAGACGCAGCAGCAGAGGCCGGCGGCCGGTAGCACCCAGCAGCACGCCGGTGGCCAGCGGGGGCAGACCGTCCAGTTCCCACGTCAGCACCGTGCGGGCCTGGTCGAGGGTCATCTGGTCGACCTGGATCGTCTGAGTCCCGGCCGGGAGCAGCGAGGGGATCGGGCGGATGAACGCGGTGATCTCGGCGACCCGCGCAGCGATGTCCGTCCGCCCCCGCAACCCCCGACCGAGGGTGAAGCTGTACACCCCGCCCTTGTAGTGCTCGCGCACCCGAGAGGTGGCGCAGACCATCTCGGCGAGCGTTGTCTTGCCAAAACCTCCCGCGCCCCACAGCGACGTGGTGATACCTACAGTTGCCCTGTCACCGCACACCGCGTTCTCTGCTCGTTGTCGCTCCGCCCGGTCCACGATCCATTCCTTCACCGGGTCGAGCGCGGGCGGATCAGGAGGGGGGCGCCTGTGTCAAGTTCCCCCATGCCGCGACGACAGCTGCCGCCGAGGCCAACACCCCGAAGGAGATCCAGCCTGGAGGCGACGATGGACCGGTCACCACGCTCTGCAGTGCGGCGACGACTACCCTCGTGCCTGCGAGCCCCGCACCCACTGTGTGCTGCCGCCGCATTGAGCCCCCATGATTACCGCCGTCAGGACCCGGGGTGAATTCGTCAACACCTGTACTGCTCCCCGACGTTGGTCACTATCCAACCAACCCTGCTCAGCGGCGCGATCTGTGACGATATGACAGGGCCTTGAAGTTCCGACTCATTCCGCACATCGGCGGAGCGTCTGATACGGCTGACATCGGCACCTCAGCTGTCGCGCCGTTTGCCGATCAGGCGATCACTTTGGCTGGCTGGCGGTATCGAGACCAGAGGCTGGTGAAGTGTGTGGGTTGATGCCTCACAGGTAACACCCGGCTTCTGCGACGGCCGGTTCTCGTGTCGGCCGAGGCGTGACTTCTGAGCATCGAGGCTGTCCATTCGGGCCAGAAAGCGTGCTCAGCCACAGTGACGGAGCGCTGGTTCCGTCCCATGAGCATTGGAGTTGTCGTGCTGAGCGTTATGTATGGCCGGCAGGGTGACGCTCGCGCGGGCTGAGCTGTGGTGTTCCCCGGTGGTCCCTCTTCTGTGAGGGGGGCGTTGTCGGTGGGTGATGGCAGGGTGCGTACATGACGGATAGCAAGAGTGCCCGCGTGACGCGGATCTTGAGCGGGTTGCCGACAGCGGCCCGAGAACTGCTGTCGGGGACGGACTGGGAGTCTCTCCAGCACGCCTACGGCTCCGGCGAGGACATACCAGTCTCCCTGTGCTCCCTCGTGGACGAAGATCCCGACGTTCGGTCCGAGGCGTTGGCCGCATTGGACATGGGCGTGCTGCACCAGGGCTCGCTGTACACCGTCACCGCGCCCGCGGCGCTGTTCGTTGCCGCGATCCTCGAACATCCGGTGGCCCTCGCCAAGCACGAGGGGCACTTCCCGTGGGACGACGGGCCGCCGCGTAGCTTGCTGGCGGCCCTGCTGGCCTGGCTGGGGCGGGTTGCCGAGTCGGCCGCCTATGGGGAGGATTTGGCGCGCGACCGAACCGACTGGCAGTGGGAGCCCTGGCACGACGAGACGCGCCGCGAGCACGACCCGGATGAACTCGCCGCACTGCACGCGTGCCGGGAGATACGCCCCACCCTGTACGACGCCGTCGAGCCGTTCCTCTCCTCTCCTGACCCCCACGTCCGCGAGGCCGCGCTCGGCGCCGCACTGCCACTCCTCTTCGCGCCGGGGCTCGCCGACCAAGTGCCGCGGGCCGCCACGCTGCTGCGGGCACGGCTGGGCCCCGTGGCGGGACGACGGGAGCGAGCGAGTGTGGCGAGGGCGCTCGGCATGTGGGGGATGGACACCTCCGACCTCCTCGCCGACTCCGACCCAGCTGTGCGGGTCTGCGCCGCGCTCGGTCCCGCCCGTGCTGACCGGCCACGCGCTCTCGCCGTCCTCCTCGACGCCCTGCGGAACCCGCGAACGACGGACGGCTGGTTCCCCGAGCCACTGCCCGGGCTCGACGGGTGGTTCCGGTTCACCGTGCTGCACTCCGCGCTCGCCCTGGCTGAAACCTTCGAAGAGTTGGCACCAGTGGCGGTCGCCATCGTGGCGGCTGGCGGCACGTCGGTCACCGACCACGAACGCGGGCCGATCCTGCTCAGAGCCTTTCCTGGTGGCCACCCCCCGACCCACCCGCTCACCCTCGCCCAACGCAACCTGTTGCGGGCCTTCGTGGACACCGATGAGGCGACGGGCGGTATCGCCGGGAACGTGTTGTGGTTCCGCGCGGCCGGGCTGCCCGAGAACCGGGAGGGCATCGCTGCGTTGCTGTAACCTTGCCCGCCACCGCGCCCTGCGCCCACGATGCTCCCCGCCTGAGGTTGAGCATCGAAGTTGTCGGCCCGGGTCCTCTACGGTGCACGGACACAGTGGCTAGGCTGCTGCTGCAGTGATCGAGCCCTTGCCGCTCCCTGGCGACCCGACCGGGCTTCACCTGCGTATCAACTACACCGACATGCTGAGTGACACCCTCGACGCGGACACCCTGGAGGAGTGGAGCGTGGAGATCCTGCGTCCTACGTCCCATCAATTTCAGTGATCAGGGCTTCAGTCCGGGTGCGGATCACGTCGCGTACGGCCTCGGCTCCAGGCTCGCGAGAACAGCCGCAGGCATCAACGATCCACGTTTCCCTGAATTCACAATCCTGTGTACTGTTGGCGTGTGCTGACTGTCGCCCCTGATGTCGAGGTGCTGGCCCGCTTTGGCCGCGCCCTTGCCGATCCGATCCGCTGCCGGATCCTCCTCGCCCTGCGCGCGGCCCCCGCTTACCCTGCCGACCTCGCTGATGACATCGGCGTTTCCCGGACCCGGCTTTCCAACCACCTCGCCTGTCTGCGGGACTGTGGCCTGGTCGTTGCGGTGCCCGATGGTCGGCGGACCCGCTACGAGCTCGCCGACGAACGGCTGGGCCGCGCCTTGGACGACCTGCGCCTGGTGGTCGTGGCGGTTGAGAACGACAAGACCTGCCCCGATGCCGGCGAAAAGGGCTGCTGCTGATGACCGCGATATCACTCGGGCCCTCTCCGGCTCGTCGGGACATACTCGCCCACCGGATACGCCTGCTGGTTGCCGCGACCATTTCCTACAACGTCATCGAGGCGATTGCCGCGATCACCGCCGGGACGATCGCCTCGTCCACCGCGCTGATCGGGTTCGGCCTGGACTCGGTGATCGAGGTGTCCTCCGCGGCTGCGGTGGCTTGGCAGTTCTCCGCCCCCGAGCACACCGTGCGCGAAGCCCGGGAGAAGACCACTCTGCGGATCATCGCAGTCTCCTTCTTCGTCCTGGCCGCCTACGTGAGCATCGACGCCGCACGGGCCCTGGCGGGCACGGGTGAGGCCGAGCGGTCGGTCCCCGGCATCGTCATCGCCGCCCTGTCTCTGGCGGTCATGCCGTTCCTGTCTGCCGCCCAGCGCCGCGCCGGGCGTGAACTCGGCTCCGCCAGTGCGGTCGCGGACTCCAAGCAGACCCTGCTGTGCACCTACCTTTCCGCCGTCCTCCTGATCGGCCTGGTCCTCAACGCCACCCTCGGCTGGTCCTGGGCCGACCCCATCGCCGCCCTGGTCATCGCCGCCATCGCCGTCAAGGAAGGCCGCGACGCCTGGCAGGGCAAGGGCTGCTGCGCACCCGCCGCTGCCCCTGACTCCCGGCCGGTGACCGCTGCCGCCGACCCCGACGGATGCAGCTGCGCTCCCGGGTGCGCCTGCTGTTCGTGAACTTCCGTTGCCGAACCGCCATACGCCCGTGCGCCCGCAGATACTGGCCCCGCTGCCGATGAAGGCGAGCGGGGACTGGCCGAGGCCCGGCAGGAGCTGGCAGCAGGCGTATGGTCGGCACCCGGCACGTGGGGTGAACTGTCGTCCGAATCAGGCGTCCACGCCGCCGAAGTGTTCCAGGGCCGGGGCAAACGACGTGCTGGAACTGGGGGCGGTGCCCGCCTGGGGCGTTGTGTCCCCTCAGCGGCGCTTGGCGAGATGGCGGGCGAGCCGTGGGATAGCGCTGCCCACCAGGAGGACGGCGAGACGGCCCGGGTCTTCGGCCGTTGCGACTGCGCTGGTTAGCATCCTGCCCGGCTAGTGGCGTACTGCCGATCACCGGCCGCTTCAGGAGCCACACCGCCGGATGTGGAGGTCAAGGTCCTTCGGGGCCCGCTCCTTCGTTCTGCGTTCCGTCGTGTTCACGGCAGTCGTACGAGCCGGAGTCGGAGGCGTGGCCCGGCCCGGCAGAGGAGTACGTCGTGCCGAAGAACCAGTGCACCGCCGCGCAGAGCGCCCGCAGGGCGAGCCGCAGGGCGAGCCGCAGGGCGAGCCGCAGCAGGGCCAAGTAGACGGAAGCCCTGCGCCGCGCGACGACCAGCGCTATGCCGCACGCACCCCACGTCCTGCGGTTCCTGGCGAAGAGCTCGGGCAACCTTTACCACCTGGTCGGCGGATCGCGGGGCCTGGGCACACAGCGGACAGCAGGTCCTGCTCCTCGAGGAAGCCGAGGACTCCTGGCGCTGGATCATGAGCGGTGTGGGTCGCAGCCGGAGCCGCCGGAAGAAGGAGACCGACCTTCGGCGGCTGGACCAAGACCTTCACTGACCCTCGTCTCTGCGCAGTTATCGTCGACCGGCTCACCTTCAACGGCACGATCATCGAAACCGGCACCGACTCCTACCGCCTCGCCAGCATCCGAGCACGGGCCGAGGCACCCGAGCACGGGCCGAGGCACCCGCTCAGGCCAGCTGAATCATCGGGAACCAATCACGCTGACGATGGTGAACGATGCGTAGAACGGCCCCCGGGAAAGGCTGGCAAACCAGCGATGTCCGCGGATTCGATCGATGTGGCCGTCGTCGATGGCTTTCTGCATATTGCGGCCAAGTCCCAGGGTGTGGTCTGCCTCTTGGAAGTCACGGAAGACCGGTGTTGTGGCGAGCACCGCTTCGACGTGGAAGCCTGCCTGTTCGGTGAGGCGTGTGAGGCGTGTGAGGCTGCGAGGGTCTATCGAGACGTTCCTGCGGTCGGCAGAATCCGTCCTCCCTACGCGCTGAGCCTGAGGTGCCGCCAGCTGTCCCCGTCAGAGCTAGTGGGAACCCTCCAAGCCCGGCTGGACATCGTTGTGTCGGTCAAGATCACCGTGTTCATCCGTTCGGCCGCAGACTTGCGGGACGGGGTGGTCGAGGCGACCGCCGCGTCCTTGTCCGTGACGACATCTGGGGCACCACACCGTGAGCGAACGCGTCATTGCGCCCAAGAGCCGGGGCTTCCTGTTCCTCGACTCCCATCCTGGCGGCTGCCGACAACTGGTGGACGAGATGTGGCAGGCCGTCCCTGCCCCGCTCACCCCCGGGGGCGAAGGACCGGTAGCTCTGGTCATCGGTTCGTCCGCCGGATATGGCTTGGCCGCCACGATCGCGGGCCTGGCCCGTGTCGGTATCCGTGGCATCGGCGTGTGCTTCGAGAAGGCACCCGCGCGCCGCACCGGCACGGCTGGCTGGTATCGCACCGCCGCCACCGCCCGGCTCGCCCGACAGCATGGGCGGGACATGGTCTTTCTCAACGGAGACGCGTTCAGCGACACGGTGAAGGAGCAGGTCGCCGACCTCCTCGCCGAGCGGTTCGGGGGACGACTCGACTATCTGATCTACTCGGTGGCCGCGCCTCGCCGCACTGACCCGGAGACCGGCAACACGTATGCCTCGGTCCTCAAGCCGATCGGCTCGACGTACACCACCAAGACCCTCGTCTTCGACGAACACGGTGCCCCGGAGGTCAAGGAGGTCACCACCGCGCCGGCCGAGGGCGACGACATCGAACAGACCGTGGCGGTGATGGGCGGCACCGACTGGGAGCGGTGGATCACGTTCCTGGCCGACCGGTCCCTGCTCGCCGACGGCTTCACCACCGCCGCCCTGTCCTACATCGGCTCGCCGCTCACCGCGGCGATCTACCGGCAGGGCACCATCGGCGCCGCGAAGGCCCATCTGGAAGCCACCGCACACACGTTGGACGAGCGCCTCGGCAAGACGGTGGGTGGCCGGGCGGTGACCTCCGTCAATGCTGCTGCCGTCACCCAGTCCTCCACCGCCATCCCCGGCATCGCCCTGTATGTCGGGCTGTTGCGTGGTGTCCTCGGCGACTCCATGGTGACCCCGATCGGTCAACTGGTGGAGCTGTGGGACCAGCTGACCGGCGCCCGCCCCCTCGACCTCGATGAAGAGGGCCGGATCCGCCTCGACACCTGGGAACTGGCCCCCGCCGTACAGAACGCCGTCGCCGAACGCTGGAGCACCGCCACCAGCGACAGCATCACTGAACTCGCCGACCTCGCCTGGTTCAGCGACGAAGTTCGTCGCCTCTACGGCTTCTCTGTCCCCGGCGTCGACTACACTGCCGCCGTCGAAACCGACGTTCCCTGGCCCACTCCCACCGTCTGACCCGCGCTACGAACGCCCTTGATCGCGTCGTAGTACGAGGCCGCGGCGCCAGCCCTAGTGACCTGGGCCGTTGATGCGTCCCGACAGTCTTGATTCCGACAGATGACTTGCCTAATGAAGGAGTTGGAAGTCTCCGTGCGTGGGCACCGCATCCAGGGCGGGCAGGCCCGCGGCCTGCTCGGCGATGGCGCGGATGAACTTCATCTCCTGAGCTGAGATGGGGCCGGGGCTGCGTCCAAGTGCCGCTCCAGTTTTCCCCGGGGCAGGGTGTCGGCGGCCGGGCGCGGTGGGGCGCTGTGGTGGATGGCAGCTGCGAGTTGCCCGGAGCCGGCACGAGCGCGGTGCCCAAACTCGACCGCGCGCAGCTCCGCCTCCACGGTCCCGTCCGGTCGCTTGTCCATCACGGCCAAGCCCGGCCACGACGGCGACGATGTTCCGAGCGTCACCAGGGCGCGCCCGATCGGCGCCAGCTGCTCCACCAGGGCCGTCGGTACGCGGCGGACGGCGAAGGAGACGAAGAGCCGGTCGTACGGGTCCGCGCCGGACCACCCTGTGGTGGCGGCCCCGGTCACGACGGCCGGGCAGTAGCCGAGTGCGGACAGGCGCTCGCGGGCGGCCGCGGTGACGTGCGGGTCGATGTCGAGGGTGACGACGCCTGCGTCGCCGCAGACGAAGCACGCCACCGCCGCGGTCACCCCGGCGCCGGTCCCGACGTCCAGCAAGCACTGCCCGGGCCGCAGGTCCAGGAGCTGGAGCAGGTCGGCGGTCATGCCTACCGTGCTCGACATCGCGGTCATGACGCCGCCGTGGCGTGGCCCGGCAGTACGGCCGAGGATCGGCTCGCCATCATGCTGGACCGCGACACTGTCCCGCTGTCCCGCTGTCCCGCTGTCCCGCTGTCCCCGCTGTGCAGCCGCTCCAGCAGCTCGTCCCGGCGGGC
The DNA here is from genome assembly GCF_040683555.1 of Streptomyces sp. NPDC093510. NCBI lineage: Bacteria > Bacillati > Actinomycetota > Actinomycetes > Kitasatosporales > Streptomycetaceae > Streptomyces > Streptomyces sp. NPDC093510. The sequence continues at coordinate 118,957 of NZ_JBFBEE010000023.1, read as the reverse complement.
CCAGTCCAGCAGATCCCAGCGCGGCGGGGTCTCGTCCGGGGCGCTGCGCCGCACGTACGCCTGGGGCATCAGGACCAGGTGCGGCAGCGCGAGCAGGGCCTCGCGCACCGGCCCGGGGCAGCTCTCCGCTCCCCTCGAGCCGGGTGACCATCACCGCCCGGGCGGCCGCGGCCCCGGAGGCGTCGCTGGCGGACTGCGGCGGCAGGAACGGCGCGGCGGACAGAGAGGGGTCACTGCGTACGGTGCCCTCCAGGGGCTCCGATGGCGCGGGCACGGCAGACGTCACTGCTGCGGCGTTCGGCACCGTGTTCACGTGGCATCTCCTCCGGGCGAGCGGTCGTGACGGTCGTCTTCCGTGCGGGCGGGCGTGGGTATGGCCGGAGGGGCCATATGCAGTGCGTGCGGCGACGGCACGGGATCGCCGTTTGTGCCGGGCGCGGCGGCTGGCCGGTCTGGCATGTGCTGCAGCGTGCGCAGCGGGGAGCGGGGAGCGGGGAGCGGACGAGGGCGAGGGCGACGAGGGGGACGAGCAGCAGGAAGGTCCCGGCGGTCAGGGTGGGCCGCACCCCGACCCATGTGCCCAGGCCGCCGGCGAGGAGCGCGGCCACGGGGCGTGCGCCGGCCGTCAGCCATGTGCTGACGGCCTGCATCCGCGCCTGCATGCCTTCGGCTGTGACGATTTGACGAATCGAGCGCTGCGTAGTCCCCGCGGCAGCGGCGCAGGCTAACTGCAGGAACAGTGCCGTTCCGACCGCGATCTGCCAGCGAGGACTGGAAGAGGCGAGCAGCAGCGGGACTTGTGTCAACGGGGTGATGACAAGCGCGGTGAGCATCATCGGCCCGGGCCCGTAACGGCGGGCAAGGGCCAGGGCGGTCAGTGCCTCGGCGGCCGCACCCAAGGCGCCCAGGCCAAGAACCACTCCGAAGGCGGTCGCGCTCATCGCAAGAGTCCTCAACAGGTACAGCGCCCATAGGGTGTTGAGCAACGCCAGGGCGAAGGAGGTGGTGGCGTTGACCAGAGTCAGGGTCTGAAGCCGGTCATCGCCGTGTACGTATCGCAGGCCCTCGCCGATCTCCTCGCACAGACGGCGGGCTTTCGGGTGGGTCCGGGCGGGTTCTCGGGCCTTGATGCGGGCGGTGCATCCGGCGCTGATCAGATAGGAGGTGACGTCGCCGAGCAGGGCCCGGGCGGGGCCGAGCACCGCGGTCAGCGCGGCGCCGAGGTGGCTTCCGCCGCTCGCGGCGATCGCGAACAGCGCGCCCACGCGGCTGTTGCTCCGCTGAATCAAGGACCGGTCGACGAGGCTGGGCAAGAGGCTGATGGCCGCCGCGTCGTGCAGCACGCTCGCCGCCCCTGCACCACGGCGACGACCATGAGCTGCGTCAGCGTCAGCGTCAGCGTCAGCGTGCCCAGCGCGGCCGCCACCGGCACGGGTGGCGAGCACGGCGGCGCTGACCAGATCACCGGTGATCATCTGCCGGTGCTTGGAGTACCGGTCGGCGAGCGCGCCGGCGTGCGGGGCCAGCGGCGCGGGAGGCAACTGGCCGAGGAACGTCAGCCAGGCGACCTGGGCGGTGGTGGCGTCCAGGTGGAGCACGGCCAGCACCGGCAGCGCCATCTGGGTGATCGAGCTGCCGGCCACGCTCGCGGCCTGGCCCGTAAGGTACCGGCGAAGTCCCGGTGCCGCCACGGGGAGTCGCTGGAGGCGGGTTGGGCAGGGGGGCTCAGCGCAGGACGTCACGGAGCACCTCCTCGGCTTCGTCCAGGCGCTCCCACAGCGCCGTCGCGGCCTCGTGCCGGGCCCGCCCGTACGCCTCCGGGGAACCGACGGAATGCGCTGACCTGCTCAAACGTTGCGAGTAGCGGGTGATGGTCCCGTGTTGCAGCATGAGGGCTCCCTGTTGCTTGGGCACGAGTTCGCTTCGGGAGCGCCCGGATCAAGTACGGGGGTCGCGGTGGTCACGCCGTCAGCCCCCCGGGTTCTTCGAATCCGAGGATGCCGAGCAGGGACCAGCGAGACGGCTGCCTCACCGAGACAGGCCTGACCATCGGACCCGCCCGATCAGCCGCACGACACCACGAGTTCAACCTCAAGTAGAGGAGTACGAGAGACCGATGGAGAGAAGCACCCGACCGAGGTCCGTGCGCCCCATGCGCCCCGTGCGGACCGGGGGGGGAGGGGGAGGGGGGCTCTTCAGGCCGCCGTCAGCGCCGCCAGGGCGCGGTCCATTGCGGCGTTGAACTCTTCCGGCGTCAGCGGCAGTCGGGACTTGACGTCCCGACTCCACTGGTCGGCGAGAACCTCGGCGGAGCTTGCCTCAACACCGTCGAGCGCCGCGTCGGCCAGTTCGGACGGAGCGATCTTGTTCACGGGCCAGCCCGCAGCCATGTCGGTGTCGGCCAGGCCGAGGTGTACCGCTGTGACGAGCGTGCCCTGCTCGGCGAGTTCCAGGCGGACGCCGTTGGTCATGGCCCAGGCGGCGGCCTTGGTCAAGTGGTAGGCGTTGGCACCCTTGCCCCCGAACCACGACATGGCGGAGAGGACGTTCACGATCGCGCCCCCACCGTTCCTGGCGAGCGTGGGCGCGAACTCCCGGATCATTCCCAGGTGCCCGAACATGTTGGTCTCCAGCTCGTGCCGCACCGCGTCCAGCGAACCGGTCACCAGGTCGGTCCCCCTCTGGATCCCCGCGTTGTTGATCAGCAGCGAGACGTCCGGGGCGGCCTCGGCCGCGGCCCTCACGGATGCGGGATCGGCGATGTCGAGGGGCAGCACCTCGACCCCGGGCAGGTCCAGGGTCTCGGGCCGGCGAGCCGTCGCGTAGACCTTGCGTGCGCCCCGTTCGAGCAGGCGCTGGGCGAAGGCGCGGCCCAGGCCGCGGTTGGCTCCGGTGACAAGGGCAACTGAGTTGTTGATGTCCATGGCCGGTACGCTAAAACCTGACGCCAGCGTCAGAGGCAAGTGCCGGCCATCGGGCCAGGGGTGAGAGGAATCACCATGACTGTCACAGCGGCCGCAGCCGAGCGGCTGATCCGCATCGGCGAGGTGGCACGAGGTGCCGGTGTCTCCGTGCGCGCCGTGCGCTACTACGAGCAGCAAGGGCTGCTCATCGCGGAGCGCAGCCCGTCCGGCCAGCGCCTGTACCGGAAGGACGCCATCCCCCTGGTGCGCTTCTTCCAGCAGATGTTCGCCGCCGGCCTCACCAGCCGAAGGATCACCGAACTCCTGCCGTGCTGGGACTCCGGGCACACCGACGCCGAGCAACGAGCCATGCTGCGAGCCGAGCGCGAGCGCATCCAGGCCAAGATCGACGACCTACAAGCCGCCCTGAACCACCTGGACGAGGTCATCGCAATCACGGACACGCACCCGTAGGCGCGATCGGTCCACACGTCTCATCAGCGATCCAATCTCGCTGTCCTGGTCAGGGGGACGGCCACGCCCTAGTGGTGACGACTCGTGAGTACCGGATGGATACCTTTAACGCCTCAGGTATCGGATGCCTGCACATAGAGGGGCAGCATCCGTCTCCTGCAGCCGTCACCACCGATCACCCATCCAGCACCACAGGCTGTTCGACGAGCAGAAGGCATTTCCCACCGGGCCAGCACTCATGGAGAACGCCGCCTGACCTGCCAGGAAGCCTTGATCGGGTCGGGTGGGAGCGCCGATCATCAGGGCATGAGACCAGAAGTCCTGACCTTCGTCGCCGATGGCCCGCTGCCCGACTGGGACGCCGAGGAGGAAGAGATGGATCGGCGTGTCACCCAGCTCGAAGCGATCAGCAAGCCAGTGACAGGAGAGGAAGCGGCTGCTCTCGTCACCTGCTTCGGCCCCGACGACTGCTATGGGGTCGCCTGGACACTCCTGCACCTCATCGAGACCCGGCCCCCACCCGGTCCTCAAGACCAAGCCGGCCCTGGACGCCAACGAATGGCATCACCGGCTCTACGACCGCGCCGTCTTCGAAGGGCCCGACGGCACGGATCAAGCCCTGCACAGAACCAGCGGTCAAGCCGGGTGAGGATGGTCGGCCGGGTGAGGATGGTCGGCCGGGTGAGGATGGTCGGTATGACGGATGGGGATCGGTTGGGTCGGACGGCAGTGCCGGCCCGCCGTCACAATCCGTCTCGGAACCCTCTGAATCAAGGTTCCGAGACGGGTCCTCAGAGAACCACGGTTGCAGCTGGGCCCGGGGGTGCGAGGACCGTTTCCGCCCCACCCTGCTATGGATTCGAGGATCACCAGTGGGAGGGAAGGATGCCCTGCCAGCAGAAGAACAGCTGACGGCGATGAGAGGCCCCGGGGGCTGGACCTGACACCTCGTCGAAGCGCACCGTGCCGCCGGAGAACGTCGCGTAGTTGCAGTCCTCGGCGCCCTCCGCGGTCACCGTCACGTCGAGCGCGCTGCCGGCGGCCAGTGCCCGCATGGCGCAGACGAGCCCGGGTCGGTGAGGATCGGCGGATGGATGCCGCGCACGACGTGGCGCAGTTCGTACGAGCCCCCCGCGGATGAAACTTCCTGAACTGGCCTGACTTGCTTCGTCGGAGCCCTCCCCACCCTGGCGGGGCGCGAGCGGCGTCGGCTACCTGCCAGTAAGCACATCGGCAAGGTGTTCGTGAAGCTGGGGCTGCCGCCGAGCGACAGCGGACATCGGCGGGTGCTGGCCGTGCTGGCCTGTCTGAACGCGGGGGAGCGGGGTAGCGGGGCCGTCAGGCCGGTGCGGGGTGTGTGCTCGGGGCGTGAGCGAAACGTGAGCAAAACGTGAGCGGCGGATCTCACGCTGGACCGCGTAACGCCCCGCTTTGGACAGGAGTCCCATGCCCGGCCCTACTCCTCGCGCCGCCCGCGCCGGATCGCGCAGACGGTCCCGCCCGCTGGCACATCATATGACGGTCTGTGTCGCGCCCGGCGCGGCGCTGCTGACCCCGACCGCCGCTGGGGCGGCCGGGTCGACCAATGATGACTCCTACCACAACCTCGGCGCACCGGACCGGAACGAGTGGATGTGGGGCGTCGCGAGCAACACCATGCTGTCGGACATGTCCATCCCAGGGACTCACGACACGCTGTCCATCCACGGTGGTAACTACGTGGAGACGCAGGAGAACTACGGCGACAGCGGGCAGACGCTGAGGGCGCAGTTCGACCGCGGGATCCGTGCCATTGACATCCGGGTTCGCTCCATCGGTGGCAAGTTCACGATTCACCACGCGTCGTACTACCAGAAGGCCAACTTCGACGACGTCCTCAAGAAGACGCGGGACTTCCTCAAAGCCAACCCGCACGAGACGATCGTCATGCGACTGAGGGCCGAGTGCCTTGACAAGGACGAAAAGGGCAGCCCGACCGACTGTAAGAACGAGCCGGAGAACGTGACCCAGGAGCAGATCCGGTCGACCTTCGACACTTACGTGAAGGAGTACCCCGGTCTCTTCTATGCCCATTCGGTGAAGGGGGACGGCAAGGCGGGCATTCCCAGGCTGGGGGACGGCCGCGGCAAGCTGGTCCTGGCCGGCTTCGACAATGCGGAAGCCGGCGGATATGGCATCCGCACCCCCGTGCGAGCTACGGCGGAAGTGTCCACCGCGCGGTGACGATTCGAAGCCGGCGGATCCATAGCGTTGCGCACAGCCGCGGCGCTCCGGCTGCGGATTCGGCGGAGGAGTTTTGGTGAGGCTGGTATGGCAGCTTGTGGCCGTCGCGGCCATCGCCCTCATCGGCGGTCAGGGGATCGCCGCGGTGCATGAGGACAACCCCTGGCTCACGCTCGTCCTCAGCGTCCTCAGCGTCCTCAGCGTCCTCAGCGTCCTGACGGCTGCGCTCGCTGTGCTCCTTTACGGGTGGGTGGTACGCCGGACCGAGCGCCTCCCGGCCACGGAGGTGGCCGGGAGGGGGGGCCGGGGCCGGGCTCGGCGTGGGAACACTGATCGGCTTGGCGGTGTTCGGGCTTGTCATCCTGCAACTGGCCACCAACCAACGGGTACTACGAGATCAACGGCCGGGCTCGCCGACCGGAGCGGTAGGGCGAGTCGGTTTCACGGCCGCCGCCGTGGCAGAGGCGACCAAGACTTCTGCGTACACGTTGTGGCGTCCTCAGGCGGTAGAGGAGCGGCAGTTCTCGCGTTCGGTACCGAAGTGAGGCGGATCCACCCGCTTGTCTGCGCCCTACGGCCACGGCTCATGTCCTTCGTCTCGTGGTCATCCTCGTACCGGTGGTCGTCCGGCTGGTCGGAGCAGCTTGTGAGAGAGCGTTCGGCAACCGGCGTCCCAACGTCCCAACGTCCCGGCGTCCCGTTCCACGCCCACGACGTCTGTGCTGGTCAGGGCATGTTTCGGCGTTCCGGCGTCCCGTAGTGGTCGTCATCTGTGGCGGGCGGGACGGATCACCGAACAAGCTGCGGTCATCTCAGAAACCCGCTGGACGAACCACTTCCGCACCCTTCAGCACCATGGAGATCTAGATGCGTTGGCGCCTTGTCACCCGTTCCGCCCGCCTCGCCTTCGCCGCGGTCGCCGCGCTGGCCCTCACCGGCGCCGCGACGGCCGCCGCCACGGCCGACGGCCGCAGCACCGCTGCACCGGCCTGCGTAACCGACGACCTGACCTTCACGGTCACCGAGGAGACGCAGGCGGGCGGCTACCTCTTCCTCACCGCTAAGGCCAAGCCCGGTATCTCCTGCACCCTGGAGGGTGTCTTCCCCTCCGCGTCCTTGGGATCCTCCCCCGACACTGCCGTGTCGCCCGCCGAGCACGCTGTCAGCGAGAGCGTCACCCTCGAAGGCTCCACCACCGCCTACGCCGGCATCTACCCCAAGATCACCAACGACGGCCTCGGCTGGGAATTCGACCAGCTCCACCTCTCCGTCGCCGGCGACGAAGTCAACTCCATCACCCTCGACCTCCCCAAGACCGTTCTGGTCGACCAGCCCATCGCCACCAACTGGCATGCCGACCCCGCCGACGCCGTCCCCTTCTCCAGCTGACGCACTTCTCCGGCTGACCAGTCGTACCAGCTGACCCTTCACCTCACGCGCGCACCAACTCCCGGTCCTCGTCGGAGCCCTTCGGCCCGCCCTTGCAGTCTTAGGACGAAGGGCGATCATCGTTCGGTGCGGGGTTTTCCGATCTTGAGTCGGTCGACGGGTCGAGACGGCCGCTCCGGCGGATGCGCTGGAGTATGTCGCGGGGAAGGACGGTGCCGCGTTCGTATTTGCCGGCGAGGAACTCTTCGAGGTTCGGTTCGGTGTTGATGTCGTCGGCGAAGGTGATGGCGGGTGAGGAACGTCCGCACCGGCTGGCGGCGCGGGGTGAGAACTGGCGAGGAGAGAGCCTCCCGTACGAGGCGGCGGTGAACGCCGAAATAGATCGTGAACGAGGGACGTGAACCAGTAGTTGGATGAGTCCAAGAGACGTCGGCAAACACCGCCGTCCCGGTAAGCGCACGGCGGATCGCCCTGCCATGACGCCCCTCCATCCCTCTGCCTGCCGTCCATCTGCGAGTGCCATCCAGAGTGGGCACCAGCTCCAATGACGTGTCGCTGACCGTTGCGTGACGCAGAGGGTAATTTTTCCAGTCCGGTTCGAAATATGACGAACCTGGCGCCTGTCACTCCTCATTTCTCCGACCCACGCAAGGGAAAACTACGTGACCATTACGTGGCGAGACCAATCCTTTCAGAAACTCGTTGTGGAAGAGCAAGCCGCTGGACTCGACAGCGGCACCTGGACATATCAATTGTCGGATCAGTGGTTCGGCATCGTCACGCCAGTACGAGGTGTGTGTCAAATTGAACGTCGAGACAATCACGGTTGGCGAGGTACCACGCTCACGCCTGGAGAGGTCTGCCGGGTCGCACCCAACAACCTGATCCGGCTCAGCAGGACACCGCCCAGACGTCTCCCATTCGAAGTCGTTTATATCCAGCTTTCCGTAGAATTCCTTCAGCGAGCACTGGACACACACACCGCCGCCCCTGTCCGTGATGTTTCGGAATTGCAGACACTGCGCGCCTTCGATCCACATGTCGCATCCATGGCGCAAACCCTGCTTCACGCCCGAAAGACAGGTGCAGGAGAGCGCTATGCCCTGAGTGCAGCCCATTACCTGGCCGAACACCTGCTCCATCCATTCCGTCCCGCATCACCGGGCACGGGAGGTCTCAGACCGGAACAACTGCTCACCCTGCAGGCTTACATGGAGATGCACCTGTCCGAGAACATCACACTCGACCAGTTAGCCGGAGAAGCACGTCTCAGCCGGTACCACTTCCTGCGCCGATTCTCTGTCACCACGGGAAAGACGCCCATGCGGTACTTGACCGGGTTACGCATCGACGCTGCCCGTCATTTGCTCACAGCGGGCAGCGACCCCATATCCCAGGTCGGCAGGCTCTGTGGTTTCCCGAATCCGGAGAATTTCGCGCGGGTGTTCAGGAAGCACATGGGCTGCTCGCCCTCGGAGTACCGGCAGCGAGGGCAGTGTCCGCCCGCTCCTTGAACGCCGACACGTGACGACGGACCATGGCCCCAGCGAACACGGTGGTGGAGAAGGTGGCAGACACGTGCCGGACGAGGCCCCCGGGCAGAGCGATCAGGGCATTCCCGCTCGCGCTCACCCGCCCGAGAACCTCGTCGTGGCCCTGCTCCGCCGCTGGAGGGTCTGTAGGGTCTTCGGTCTTCGGTGTAAGGGCGTGCAGATCTTGAGTGGGGTCGGAAGCGGGGAATGTCGCGACGTCGGCTGGTGTCCGGAGGCGGGCGGTGGAGGCGTTGATGTAGTGCGTGTGCTTCCAAGGGTGGGTGGACTTTGATCCGCCCCGCCCTGGACACCAGCGGCGCGGATGGTCTTGAGGAGGTCGCCGCTCACGCTGTTCAGCGATATGCCCCGCCGAAATGTTCACGGTAGGCGGCTCGGAATCCGTCCAGCGTTCAGCAGGCGGGACAAGCCTTTCAGGACCGGAGTGGCCCCGGTGAACGAATTCGATCACATCCGACCTCGCAGCGGCCCGTGGGTCAAGGACCGGGCTCGCCGGAGTCCTCAATGGGCGATCTCGGCAGTGGTGAGGAAGCCGATGCCCCAGACGTCGGCGGCCAGCCGGCAGGGCTGGTTCTTCACAATCGAGATTGAGGCGTCACCGTACTTCTTGCAGATGCACGGCGATCGACGTGGAGATCTCCTCAGTCTGGAGGAAGAGCAAAACCGCCCGTCGAGTTCGAACGGGCCATCCAGGAAGCGCGAGCCCGGACCGATGAGGAAGGCCGGGCCGCATAACCAACGTCTCCGCACAACCAGGGGATTGACACGGCCCATGGATTGGGCCGCAGCATCGATACTTCCCCCCTTCACTGCCAACCCCTCCACGAAGAAAGCCCGTTGAGTGAGCTGACCAGCACCCGCATCCGCACCACCGCCGCCAAGCTCGGCCTGCCGCACCTGGCCGAAGCCCTGAACCAGTACATCCAGCGGGCGGACGAGGCCAAGACGGGCTACCTCGACCTGCTCGACTTGGTGCTGGCCGAGGAACTTGCTGGCCGCGACGACCGCCGCTTCCGCAACGGCCTGCGGCTGTCGAAGCTGCCGCACCACAAGACGCTGGAGGACTGCGACTTCGCCTTTCAGCCCGACCTCGACCCACGCAGGGTCAAAGACCTGGCCACCCTCTCCTTCGTCGAGGACAAAGCCAACGTCGCTCTGCTCGGGCCACCCGGAGTCGTCGATCACGATGGCCCCGCCGTCGTGCGGTGCCGTCGCCGGCTGCTCGCGCGGCAGTTCAGGCCGCCGGTCGTTGACCTGCTCGGCCTCCCAGGGCGACTCGGACAAGAAAGAACTGCAGCCGCTGCACCCCGGCTTCCCCGCGCCGGCGACCGGCTCCGCCCCGGCCAGGCAGGTGATCGCCTTGTTCCGCTCCCGCGGCGCCGACAGCCCGGTCAGGTACTCACGAAATCCCCGCCGCTCGCTGTGCCAGGCTGAAGAAGAGGTCATCGAACCGGGCCGCGTACTCCTCCAGCGGCCCCGGCGCAGGCGGACACGGACGGCGAGCAGTCATCTTCAGCCCCCAAGCCAGTTGACTCTTAGCACCGGCCTACGACCAGCCTGACCTGCCGTCAACCCACACCATCGCCGGATTTGACGAACCACCGGTAAGGGGGGGAGGGGGGAGCGATCCTGTGGCCAGCCGAGACAGCCCCGAAGCCGAAGCCGACGATGGCGTCGTACCAGTGGGCGGAGTCCTCGGACACGGCGCTGCCCGGAGCCGGGGCAGCGACATCCGGGAGGGACTCGCAGCAACGGTGCCTGGCCGAGGTCGAACGGGCGATCCGCCAGTTGCTGCACGGCATCATCAAGAACGCGCCTCCGGGTGTCGGCGTCCGCGATCATGCGAAGGTCGACGATGCCGGGCTCGCACACCGCCTCACGGTGGAACACCTGCTTAGGGGCCAGCTCGGCCGACAACGCGAACGGACTGCGCAACACCGGATGCGCGGCAAGAACGACGGAGAGGGCGCGGAGAATGCTCTCTTCTCAGAGGCAGCCCGCAGGTCAACCGTCCGACGGCGTTACGGGTCGGCCCGCTGTCGCCCAGCTCACAACTCCACATCAACGTGAGCTGTTGCCCCGTCAGCGGCAATGCGCCGACATCATGCCCCAAGGAACTCTCGTTCGGCCGAGACGAATGCCACATTCAGGCGATTGCCTCAAAAGTGATCGGAAGGGATGCAAGGAAGCGGAAGTTGATGCTTTCGAGCCACTCGGGCTGCGCCACCTCGCACTTCCAGTTGGTGGTCCGACGCAGCAGCGCCCGCAGTGCGACGTCGATCTCGGTGAGAGCTAGTGAGGCGCCCAGGCAGTAGTGGATGCCGTGCCCGAACGATAGGTGATCAGCAGCCGGTCGGGAGACATCCAATATGTCAGGGTCGGTGTAGCGGCGGGGGTCACGATTCCCTGAACCAAGAACCAGGGTCACCGACTGGCCGGCTTGGATCAGGTGCTCACCGAGGTCGATGTCGGCGAGCGCCTTCCGAGTGGTGAACTGGACCGAACTGTCGTATCTCATCAGTTCGTGCGTGGCGGGTGAAATCAGCTCAGGATCTCTGCGCAGCCGCTGAGTTTGCTCGTCGTCGTTCAACAGGGCGAGGACCGCGTTCCCGATCAGATGTGTGGTAGTCGCCTGCCCCGCGTCGATGAGCAGTAGGAGGTTGGCGAAGACTTCGTCCTCGGTGTAGTCGGCTGCCCGGAGTTGAGGACTGATCATCCGACTGAAGAAGTCGTCGGCCGTGCTGTTCCGACGAGCGGCGGCAGTGCGATCGAAGGACTCCCTCAGTGCCTGTATCCGCGCGTTCTGGGAGTCGGACTGGGTAAAGAACTCATGCAACAGCCCCTGCCAGCTCTCCATGAGGTGGGCGGCGTCGTCAGATACGCCTGCCAGTTTCGCGATGACGCCACGGCTGAGCGGTTCCGAGAAGTCGTGAATGATGTCCATGCGCCCGCTCGGCAGGACCTTGTCGAGTAGTGCGTCGGCCAACTCCTGGACATGAAAGCGTAGTTCCCGGGCGAGGCGAGGAGAAAGGCTCGGCCTGATCAGTCGGCGTAGCCGGGTGTGATGCGGTGGATCATTGAACAGCATCATGTCTGACAATGTGCGAGCCAGCAGTGCAACATCGCCACGGGCCTGTTCGGGGAGGCTCTCGTAGAAATCCGATATTCTGGCTACAGAAAGACGCTTGTCTTTCGAGAGATCGAGGATTTCCGGATGGCCGAACACCGCCCAGGTCTGCATCCATTCATCCCACTGCACCGGTGATTTTGTACGTAACTCGGCATACCATGAGTATGGCTCCGCCGCATGTTCGGGATCGAGCAGGTGAGAAAGATTCGTCGTATGGGGAGCGCGCATGGAAGATCCTCCAGTCCACCGCATCGAAGAAGTCGAAAAAACCCGAGGCGTCTAGTGTGTGGGGGATAGGTCGATAGGAGTCGGCCTTCAGTAAAGAAGAGGCGGATGAAGTCGCGGGCGATCGTCGTTCGTGCGCCTTCACCAACGCCGAGTCGTACTTCGTCTGTATATCGCCGGAACGGCCTGATCAAGCGGACCAGATGGAGTACTGCTATTCACCGTTCACGAAGATCAGATACTCTATACCTTATTGCTCGCGCACAGGATCCTTCCTAATATCGAGACAAGCTAGCAATGCCCGCGAGCTGGCGTCAAGCGTCGTCAGTAAAGCACGGTTGACGGTTATTGCGCTCTTCTGGACACGTATTGCGCGCGCCCTCGCTGGCCCTTCTTGTGGCGTTGACGCTGGGGTGAGCGGATGCCAGAGTGAATCCCCTTCGGTCTGAGTCAAGTTCAGTGACCGTCCGATGAGCGTGTACTGCTCATGTTCGCCCGCCACTCCTGTCCGTAGGAATGCAGTCTGTTTTCGGGAGTTGATACCGGTAGTACCTGATCCGTAGGCAACGCTAGCCGGGTTGCGGACTGAACTGCTTGGACACACCGATCTCCGTGACGACGAATTAGTGTGGGAATTTTGATGACCTTGCCAGAACAGAACTTTGTGTCGAACGCTCCACACGAGGAACTCAGCCCAGTCCATGCAGTCGTGGCTCGGATAGCCGGCAGTGATCCGCTGAGGGTCGCCGTTCGGAGCAGGGGCACCGAGCTGAGCTATGGCGAGCTCGACGCTTGGGCCAGGCGCATCGCAGCGTCTGTCCGTGCGGCAGGTGCGGGCAGAGGCGAGCGAATCGGTGTGCTCGTCGAACCTTCGAACGCGATGATTGCCGCCGTTCTCGGAATCCTGTACGCGGGTGCCGCGTACGTCCCGGCAGACCCGGCCCACCCTGATCAGCGGATCGCTGATGTGTTCGCTGACGCGGGCGTGTCTGCCGTGATCGTCGCAGACGGCACGTCTGCCCGACTGCCCACGCTCACATGCCCGGTCATTCGAGCGGAGGACGCCCGAGAAGGAGAAGAGACCGCGGCGGCGGCAGTCGCGGTGACACCCAATGACGCCGCTTACATCATCTACACTTCGGGCAGCACTGGCGAGCCCAAAGGCGTCCTGGTCGAGCACAGTCAGCTGTCCGCTTCCACTTGGGCACGCCGCGCGGTGTATCCCGGCGCTCCAGTCTTCTTGCTTGTGTCCCCCTTGGCCTTCGATTCCTCGGTTGCCGGGGTGTGGGGGACCTTGAGCGCGGGGGGATGCCTAGTCGTAGCTGCATCTGATGAAATCCGCGATCCTGAGCGGCTGGCCCGCCTGGTGGAACGCTTGCAGGTGACCCGGCTGCTCTGCGTACCGCTCCTCTACAGCGCACTGCTAGACGCGGCGGCACGGCAGGGCACGCGGCTGGATGCGCTGGATACGGTGATCGTGGCCGGCGAGTCGCTAGTTGAGGCATTGGTGGAACGCCATTTCGCCTTGCTCGGCCGCACAGTCGCCCTGGTCAATGAGTACGGCCCGACCGAGGCCACTGTATGGGCTAGCTTCCGCCGTTATGAGGCCCCTGGACCGATATCCATCGGCGGGCCGGTTCCTGGTGTCCGCCTATACCTGCTGAATGAGGAACTGGAGCCGGTCCCACGCGGTGTAAGAGGCGAGTTGTTCATTGGCGGCACAGGGGTAGCCCGAGGATACTTCGGCCGCCCTGAAGCGACTGCCCAGGCTTTCATCGGCGACCCTTTCACCGACGTCGAGGGCGCCAAGATGTACCGCACGGGAGACCTCGCCCTGTGGAAAGAAGATGGTGAGCTGGAATTCCTCGGCCGCCGCGATCAGCAAGTAAAGATCCGTGGCCATCGGATCGAGCTCGGCGCAGTCGAGGCTCATCTGCGTACTGCACCAGGGGTCAGCGACGCCGCCGTAGTGACGAACGCGGAGCGGACCCAGCTTGTCGGGTTCGTCCTGTCAACTCCTGACATTTCTCCAGGACCAATCCGCGAGCATGTGGCCAGCAGGCTGCCGCAGGCCATGGTTCCGAACTGGATTCATGTGCTCGATCGGTTTCCTGTGACTGGCAACGGAAAAATCGACCGAAAACGCCTTAGCACTCTGGCAGAAACCTATCCGGACTCCCAGACAGAGGAGGTAGCCGCCGCCCCCACGGACGACACGACTGGACGGGTGTCCGCCGCGTGGGCCGAGGTACTGAAGCGGAAAGACGTTCCGATCGAGGTGAATTTCTTCGATCTGGGCGGCCACTCGATCAAGCTCTTTGAGCTTCAGAACGCCCTTGAGCGACGTACGGGATTTCGGCTCTCGGTTGTTTCTCTGTTCTCGCATACCACGGTGGCGGCGCAGGCAACGCTGATCCGTAACGGCGTGCACTCGGACGATGGTTCGGCTGTGGTCGGGCAAGCGGCATCGGCGAGGCGCGCTCGCGCGCTGCGAGTACGGCGCCAGCGTTTGGAGGGAGGGGGACGGCGGTGACGGTGGAGTTGACCTGGACCCCATCGCAGTATGGGCGCCTTGGTAGCCCTGGAGACTGCCCGAGTCTTCCTGGCGCGCGGCACCCCAGTGGCACATCTATTCGCTTCGGGTAACCGCAACGCAGCCAGCTACCCACCGCCGGCCGACCCCGAGAACGACGCCGACGACCTGTTAATGGACACCCTGGTCGGGTGGGGACACAGCTCCGTTTCCACAATCTTCGGCGACGAAGACGAGCATGCGGACCGTCAACCATTCAGAACCTCCATACGCCCTGATCCGGAAATCCCTCAACGTCAAGGTAACCAGGCGGAAGGACTCGCCTCATGCAGGCTAATAGGGATGTAACCCCGACATGGGGAAATCCGTAGTGGGGTACGAGGCAAGGGAACCGGGGATTGACGTGACGCGGACGTTCACGACAACTTCTTCGACTCGGGTGGCAATTCGATACGGCTGCTGGCCGTCCTCGCGGCGCTCCAGAAACACCCGGAGTACCAGGACCTCATCACCCTGACCGACCTGTTCCGGCACCCGACGGTGGCCGCCGTGGCTGCCCATCTCGACCAGACGGCCGCGCAGGAGGCGGCCTGGCGCGGCAGCGACCGCCGGGCCGCCCCGCACAAACTCCGTTCCAGGAAAGGCACGATGCGATGACGACCGAGGAAGCCACACAGCACGACCTTGAGCAAGCGGTGGCCGTCGTGGGGATGAGCGGACGCTTCCCCGGCGCCCCCGACCTCGACGCCTACTGGGCCAACCTTCGCGACGGCGTCTGCTCGCTGTCCGAGTTCACCGAGAAGGAACTGCTCGCCGACGGGGCGGACCCGGCCGAGCTGCGCAATCCCGCGTTCGTCCCGGTGCAGGGGCATCTGGCTGACGCGGACCGCTTCGAGGCCGAGCTCTTCGGCTTCAACCGCACCGAGGCGGCCGCCCTGGACCCGCAGCACCGGGTGCTCCTGGAGACCGCCTGGTCGGCGCTGGAGGACGCCGGGTACGCCCCGCTGAACGCCCCGTCCCGCACCGGCGTCTACATGGGCGGCAGCTCGACGGAGCACGCGCTGGCCGCCGAGACGGACCCGGCGCTCGCCGCGTCGATCGGCGCGATCCAGGTGCGTCTGTTCACCGACCGTGAGTTCCTGGCGCCCTGGATCTCCTACCGGCTGGGCCTGGACGGGCCGAGCATGATGGTCCAGACGGCCTGCTCGTCCTCGCTGACGGCGATCCATGTTGCCGTCCAGGCCCTGCTGCTCGGCGAGTGCGACACCGCGCTCGCGGGCGGCGTCGCCATCGGCGCCCCGCGCAAGGAGGGCTACGTCTACTACCAGGGCGGGACCTCCTCCCCTGACGGCCGCTGCCGCCCCTTCGACGAAAAGGCGGCCGGCACGGTGCCGGGCAGCGGGGTGGGCGTGTTGGTGCTGCGGCGGCTGGAGGACGCGCTCGCCGACGGCGACCCGGTGCGCGCGGTGATCCGGGGCACGGCCGTCACCAACGACGGGGCCGGCAAGGTCGGTTTCACCGCTCCGGGCGTGGGCCGGCAGACGGCAGCGATCACCGAGGCGTGGACGGCGGCGGGGCTGGAGCCGTCGGCGGCGCAGTACGTGGAGGCGCACGGGACCGGGACCGAGCTGGGCGACCGGATCGAACTGGCGGCGGCGAGCGCGGCGTTCACCGCCCGATCCGGCCTCGACGGCGGCGTCGGCATCGCGCTCGGTTCGGTGAAGTCGAACATCGGGCACGCCGACGCGGCGGCCGGTGTGGCGGCGCTGATCAAAACGGTCCTGATGCTGGAGCACGCCACCCTGGCCCCGACGGTGAACGTCACGAGCCCGATGGCCGCCCTGCGGGACTCGCCGTTGCGGCTGGTGACCGAGACCCGTCACTGGCCGCGCAGGCCGGACCTGCCCCGGCTGGCCGGCGTGACGTCGGTCGGCATGGGCGGCACGAACGTGCACGTGGTGGTGGAGGAGGCACCGGCCCGCGAGCCGCGCGCGAAGGCCGACGCCCGCCCGACGGCCCTGCCGCTGTCGGCCCGCACCGAGCATCAACTCGCTCTCGTGGCATCACGGTTGGCGGCACGTCTGCGCGAGTCCGACGCCCCCGCCCTCGCCGATGTCGCGCTCACCCTGCGTACCGGCCGGGTCGGGATGCCCGTGCGTGCCTACGTGGTCGCCGCCGGAGTGCGGGAGGCGTCGGACAAGCTCATGGCACTGGCCGAGGGCCACCCGGATCCGGTGCGGGACCCGTCGGGGGAGGCGTGGCTGCGCGGCGAGGAGGTGACCTGGCCGACGCTCGAGGGCGCGGTGCGCCGGGTACGGCTCCCGTCGTACCCGTTCGCGGGTGAGAGCTACGGCGCCCTGACGCTGCGCGGCCCGGCCGCTCAGGCGCCGGCCGAGAGTGCGGCGCCCGCACTGGTGAGCGAACTGGAGTCCACGGTCGCCGAGTTGGTGATCGAGGCGCTGGATCTCGACGGACCCGCCGGTCTGGAGAAGACGTACATCGAGGCAGGCGGCGACTCGCTGACGTCCGTGCATTTGGCCGGACGGCTCCGCGACGAGCTGGGCATCGACGTACCGATCCAGCTGTTCCTGGAACCGGTCACGCTCAAGGAAATGACGATCCGCATCGTGGAGTTCAAGGAAGGCGACGAGGGCGCCGGGCGCTTTGCTCGCCGAGTTACGGCCGTGCGGCGGCCCACCTTCGCCTCGGTGCACGGCGAGGGCGTGACCGAGGTCCACGTGAAGGACCTCACCCTCGACAAGTTCCTCGACGCACGCCTCCTCGCCGACGCCCCCGCGCTGCCCCGCGCCGAGCGGGAGCCGCGCACCGTGCTGCTGACCGGCGCGAACGGCTACCTCGGCCGCTTCCTCGCCCTGGAATGGCTGCGCACCCTGGCGCCGGCTGGCGGCCGGCTGATCGCCCTGGTACGCGGCAAGGACACCGCCGCGGCCCGGCAGCGGCTGGACGCGGCCTTCGACAGCGGCGACCCGGAGCTGGTGCGGACGTACGAGGAACTGGCCGCGGTCCATCTCGAGGTCGTGGCGGGTGACATGGCGGAATCGCGGCTCGGCCTGGACGATGCGGCCTGGGACCGGCTGGCCGACGAGGTCGACCTGATCGTCCACGCCGGTGCGCTGGTGAACCACCTCCTGCCGTACCCGCACCTCTTCGACGCCAACGTCGTCGGCACCGCCGAACTCGTCCGGCTGGCCCTCACCCGCCGGGCGAAGCCGATCACCTACATCTCCAGCGTCGCGGTCGCCGACTCCTGCCGGCCGGCCCTCGACGAGGACACCGACGTCCGCGTCGCCATACCGGCCCTGAACGTCGACGACGGCTACGCCAACGGGTACGCGACCAGTAAATGGGCCGGTGAAGTGCTGCTGCGGGAGGCGCACGACCTGTGCGGACTGCCGGTCACGACCTTCCGGTCCAGCATGATCCTCGCGCACAGCCGGTACGGGGGACAGCTCAACGTCGACGATGTGTTCAGCCGCCTCCTGTTCAGCGTGCTCGCCACCGGGATCGCGCCGCGCAGCTTCTACCGTGCGGACGGCGAACGCGCCCACTACGACGGCCTGCCGGTCGACTTCACCGCCGCCGCCATGGTGGCGCTGGGGGGCCACGGCGCCTCTGAAGCCTCGTCCGGATACCGGACGTTCAGCCTCGTGAACCCCAACGACGACGGCGTCTCCCTCGACGCCATCGTCGACTGGTTCATCCAGGACGGCCACGCCATCGAGCGGGTGGACGACTACGCCGAGTGGTACCAGCGGTTCGAGACGGCGATGCGTACCCTGCCCCAGGCACAGCGGACGTACGCGGCGCTGCCCATCCTGCACGGCTACAAGGAGCCCGAGGACCCGGTACCCGGATCCGTCATCCCCTCCGACCGGTTCCGCGCCGCCGCCCGGGCCGGCGCGATCGCCGGGCACGGGGACATCCCGAGCGTCACGCGCGACCTCGTCGCCAAGTACGCCCGGGACCTGAAGAACCTGATGACAGCGGGGCGCCCCATGGACGGCGGCCACGTCAACCACTGACGTGCTGCCCGGGACGCGGGGCCGGGGCCATCCCCCGTCCTCGGCTCCGCGTCCCGCGGGTCAGGCAGGGGCGAGAGAGGCTGGGGGCGGCCGAGCAGCGCGTCAGGAGCGTGCGATGCGTACGCGTGAGGCCATCCATGGAAGCCATGGCGCGCCTGTTCATCGACGTCGGGTACGAAGCCCCCACCACCGCCGCACTCGTCGAACGGACCGGACTGAGGGGCTCGTTCCGCAGACGCACAAGCTCCAGGAATGGGTCGGCCTCGGGCTCCTGCTCGTACACCGGATGCCCCAGGAACCGATGCTGCGTGCTGGCCGTCCAACTTCCGCTCACCCCAAGGCACGCAGTATGTGCGGCACACGCGCTGGCCCGACGGGATCAGCCTGTTCGAGGACCTGCTCGTGGAGGCCGAGGAGCACGGCGAGCTGCTGCCGCACGCGGTCCCCGCGGAGATCGCACGGCTGGTCGTGGGCGCCTGGACCGGAGTGCAACTGGGGACCGAGGCGCGGCCGGAGAGCCCGGGTCTGTCCGAGGTGATAGCGCGGCGGCTCCAGGACGACGGCATCTACGACGGCAGCCGCGTCCTCTGGTCTGCTCACCCTGACGGCACTGGGTGATGGGTGTAGAGAGAGGTGGTCAACTGGGTCTCTGCCGTGGTGTTTTCGGAGTACGGCGAGGTCGCCTGGACAGCAAATCAACAGCGCCGCAGTCAGTTGCTGCAGCACCTGGTGGAGACGGCCGGGATTGCTGCTCGCCGGCCGAGGTGGCGTCCGGCTGCTGCAGATCCTGAAGGGCTGAACAGTGCCTTCGCGACGGAGATCCCGATCGTCGACTTCCCGGCCGACTCCTCGGTCATGAACGACGTCCGGCTTATCGGCCGGGCGCGAACCGTATCGGCAGAGCCTTGATCCCGTATACGGGGGTCAGATCCGGAAACCATTCGATCGCCGCGTCATCGGTGACGGTGTAGTCCGGTATCCGGTCGAACACCTCCTCCAGCATCGCCGTGAACATCTCTCGCACCATGGCCGCGCCCACGCAATAGTGCTGGCCGGCACCGAAAGCGAGGTGGCGGCCGGCGTCGCGGTTCAGGTCGATCCGGTCCGAGTGCGGGAAGACGGAATCGTCGCGGTTCGCCGCGGCCCACCCGAGCAGCACCTGCTCGCCTCGGGTGATGCGCTGCCCGCCGAGTTCGACGTCCTCGGCGGCAATCCGGCCCGTGCTTTGAACGGGCGAGACCCACCGCAGGAACTCGTCCACGGCGGTGCGGATCATCGAGCGGTCGGACATCAGCCGGGACCGCAGCTCGGGTTGCTGGGCGAGGGTACGGAGCGCGATAGCGGTCAGGCTTGACGTCGGATGGATGCCGAGCAGCAGCAAATACATCATCGAGATGATGTCATCGTCCGGTACCGGTGCTCCGTCGA
Organism: Streptomyces sp. NPDC093510; assembly: GCF_040683555.1. Lineage (NCBI taxonomy): Bacteria > Bacillati > Actinomycetota > Actinomycetes > Kitasatosporales > Streptomycetaceae > Streptomyces > Streptomyces sp. NPDC093510. Next base: position 99,059 of record NZ_JBFBEE010000023.1, on the reverse strand, counting down.
CCTCACAGGTCGCCAGGTGCCCGAGCAATCCCCGCTTGTCGCCGTCCCGTTGCGCGTCGAGTGCTTCTACCAGCTCCAGGCAGATCAGTTGTGCGCATTCGCGGGCTGTCGACGGATCGTGCGGAGCGGCGAAAAGCCCCCGGTAGAGCAGGGAGTCGATGTCGAACCACCGCTCCTCCGGCAGTCCGATGTCCCGCATGGTCAGAATGCTGGGCAGCTTCTCGGTCATCGCCAGAACGATGTCGCACTCGCCGCGCTCGATCACCTCGTCGATACAAGCCGCCGCCAACTGCCGGACCTCGCCGGCGCGCGTGGCGACCTGCTTCGGGGAATAGAACACGGAGATCAGCTTTCGGTACTTCAGGCACTCCGGCGAGTCGAGTTCCAGCGGTATCATCCGGTTGCTCTGCCCGAGTGAGGGAATGGTCACCCCCTGCACCGTACCGTCCGCCCTGTCCTGCGCGGTCTGGAAGGTCTGGGCATCGCGGGCCGCCGAGGAGACCTCACGGTGGCCGGTCGCGACCCAATAGCCGTCCCAGGCGCGACTCCACTGCACCGGGCAGGATTCGCGGAGTTTCGCATAGGTCGGAAACGGATCCACCGCTATCGCCGGGTCATGGCTGTCATAGTCAAACCCTGCTCGCATGTCCACCAAGGAAATCACCTTCGCTGTCACGGAGTTTGCTCGGCATCGCGCTCCGTGACCTTAACAGCCGCATCGACGAGGGAAGATGACGCAGCAATATTGATCGAGTATCGGGCAACGATGGACAACAGCCCATTCTGGGTCTACGAATGCGCATCGATTCTTCGGTGGGGTTTGGTCGTTAAGGGCTTGCCGGGAAACAAGGCGTGGCTCCCGGGGAGAGACCGGAGGGGATCGAGGCCGTCCTGGCTGCGAAGTTCCAGGTGTTGTTGCCGCATCTGGACGAGCGTCGGCGTCGGCCGGCCATAGGGGCGGAAGCGCTGTCGCTGGGGCATGGTGGGATCAGGATCGTCGGCTGCCGCGGCCGGGGTTCGCGAGGGCAGGGTCTCGCGCGGAGCGGCTGAACTGGAGTCCGGTGAAGCTCTGTTGGGGCGGGTGCGTCGTCCTGGTGGGGGCCGGAGGAAGGCTGTGGACCTTGAACAGCGTCACGTCCTCGGCCCGGGCCACCTGGGTCAGTGCTGTGTGTAACCCCTTCGTCCACGCTGAACGTGATCGTGCCGCAGACCCCGTCGGACACGACACCGGCCGACGCGTCCCGTCCAGCGACAGCCGCAGCTCCTCGGGCATGCCGTCCAGCGCGGCGGCCCCCACAGCACGTGGTCCGCGTAACTCACGGGAAGCCTCGGCGTATCCGGTGTGACGCCGCGCCGTCGCGCCGCGTAGGCGCGGGAGAGCCCGCGGGCGAGCAGCCGGCGCGACCAGCCGTCGCTGACCATGCGGTGCATCGAGAGGAGGAGTACGTGGTCGAGCGCGAACAGTCAGGCACGGAAGGGCAGTTAGCCGGTACCGAGAAGGGTCTGGAGCGCGACGCAGAGCGCCTCGCTACTGCCGTGCGTGGTCATCACCCGTTGTGCGTCCCCGTTGCCCCAAATCTTTGCGCAACGGCCTCGCGCAGGTCGGCGCACCCCAGAGACGTCATCATCCTCCGAACGCTGTCCGACGCCTTCGACGTGGGAATGGTGGTACGTCAAATCCGGCGATGGCGTGGGTTGATGGCAGGTCAGGCTGGTCGTAGGCCGGTGGTGGAAGTCAACTGGCGTGCTGGGGGCTGAAGATGACTGCTCGCTGTCCGTGTCCGCCTGCGCCGGGGCCGGGGCCGGGGCCGCTGGAGGAGTACGCGGCCCGGTTCGATGACTCCTTCTTCAGCCTGGCACAGCGGCGGGGATGTCGTGCGTACCTGACCGGGCTGCCGGCGCCGCGGGAGCGGAACGAGACGATCACCTGCCTGGCCGGGGCGGAGCCGGTCGCCGGCGCGGGGATGCCCGGGGTGCAGCGGCTGCAGTTCTTCTTGTCCGAGTCGCCCTGGGAGGCCGAGCAGGTCAACGACCGGCGGCCTGAACTGCCGCGCGAGCAGCCGGCGACGGCGCCGCACGACGGCGGGGTCATCGTGATCGACGACTCCGCGGACCGCAAGGACGGCACGGCCACCGCGCACGTGGGCCGGCAGCGGCTGGGCCGGCTGGGCAAGACGGACAACGCCATCGTCACGGTGACCACGGTGTGGACCGACGGCCGCGTGTACTACCCGCAGCACGCACAGCCGTACACGCCCGCCCACCACCACCCCGCAGCCGGTCCGACCCAGCCACCCGCACCAAGCCAGCCGCACACGGCGCCCGGCCCGGGCCGACAGCCCTGCGGTGAAGAGCAAGCCGAAACCGATCCAGTACTGGCCCGACATCGTCAAGGGGTGCCTCGCCGGAACATGCCTCACGCTCGAACCACCCCGACCTGCAACACCACTTGAAGGTCGCTGGTGCCTGGAGCGTGCCGCTCACCACGCTACGGAAGCCCCCTTCTTCCTCGATGCCGGTTATCGGCAGACGGTCACCCGACTCATCGACGCATGGGCAGCAACGTAGATCCCGCAGCGGGCAATATCTGTCAACTGCCCATATCGGGGAGGACATACATTGCTCCACAGAAGACCTCACGCCCTCGATCTGGGAGTTTGAGGAATCACAGTCATTGGACCAGAAATGCGAGATCAGCATCTCTGCCGAACTGAATCTACTTACCTCTTGTGATCTCTGTATGAGGTCGCGGTTCTCGGGTCGCGCGGATAAGGTTCTGGAGAACGATGAATTTTGATGGGGCATTGCTCGAAGACTGGATGCGCGACCACTATCATGACGCTGCGATAGACATCGGGTCGAGTGGGGTTCTTGACTACTCGCTCGGACAGGTGCGACAACTCGTCGGCATCGAGTCCGGTGATTTGGACGAGATCGTTTTCCGGGACAGTCCGTGCCTGGGCCGGGACGACCTGCGCGAGGCCATCGCCTCGCGCTGGGGGGACGGTGACGCGCGCAGGGTGATGCTTACGCACGGCGGCAGCGAGGCTATCTACGTCGCGCTCCAGACCCTCCTTGAGCCAGGTGACCAAGTCGTCGCCCTGCACCCGGCCTACCACTCGCACGTATCCGTCGCAGAGTCCATGGGGTGCGAAGTTCTGCGCTGGCGGCTGCGCGAGGAGGACAAATTCCGGCCTGACGTGGAGGAACTTGCGAAGCTGGTCACTGCGCGCACAAAGGTTATTGTGGTCAACTTTCCGCACAACCCGACCGGCGCGACACTCGACCTTGCTGGTTTCCGTCGCCTGCTCGAGATTGCTGACAATGTTGGCGCCCATCTCCTGTGGGACGGCGCTTTCACGGACCTGGTCTACGATGACGCACCGCTGCCGGACCCCGGACTGACCTATCCGCGCACTGTGTCGATCGGAACCTTTTCAAAATCTTTTGGTCTACCCGGCATGCGTTTCGGATGGTGCATGGCCGACCCGGAGCTTCTGCGTGCGATGACCAACCTGCGTGACCGCATCACACTCAGCCTCTCTCCGCTTCTCGAGTACATAGCGCTGCGCGTCGTACAGCGTGCAGACGTCTTCATCGCTCCCAGGCTGAAGAACGCCAGGGAGAACCGAGGCCTGTTGGCCGACTGGGCCGCGCGGCACGAGGATCGTGTCGACCTCCCGCTGCCCCTCGGCGGAGTGACGGCATTCCCGCGACTGCGCCCGTGGCGGGACACGACCGAGCTGTGCCGTCGGCTGGGAGAGACCAGCAACATACTGCTCGTCCCCGGCCGGGCATTCGACCACCCGTGCCGCGTCCGGCTCGGTTTCGGCGGCGATCGCAGCCAACTGAGCAAAGGCCTGGACATTTTGGGCGCTGAGTTCGCCGCGAGCCCCCAACCGTGAGGCGGAAAGGAACCCTGACGAACATGCAGAGCATTGAACTCTCAGACGTTGAGTTGAAGACAGTCAACGAAGTACTCGCTTCGCTCACGGCGAAGTTCGACTCGATCAGTGACCCGGAGTTCGTCCGGCAGTGCGCGGTGTACGCACACGAGCTGCCGCAGCGGCTGCGGGCTGAGTTGAACGCGTTCCGCCTGGAGGCTTCCGGTGGCGTGCTGTCCATCCGCGGCTTCCGGATTGACGACGTCGCTATCGGGCCCACTCCCGAGCACTGGCGTTCCCACGTCGGCCGAGCGTCCACGCTCCCCGCGGAGGTGTACTTCATGCTCTGCGCGGCCCTGCTGGGCGACCCCATCGCCTGGGCGACACAGCAGGACGGCCGGATCATGCACGACATCTTTCCGATCAAGGGTCACGAAAATGAGCAGCTTGGCTCCGGCAGCGAAGAACTGCTGACCTGGCACACCGAGGAGGCCTTCCACCCGCTGCGGGCCGACTACCTCGGCCTGGCCTGTCTACGCAATCACGACCAGGTGGCGACGACCTTCGCCTCGGTCGACGACCTCGAGCTCACTGGTGAGATCAGGGACCTGCTCTGTCAGGAGCGGTACCCGATCAAGCCCGACCGCTCGCATCTGCCGCACCACGACGAAGACAGCCGGGAGATGTCGACGCGCGAACGCGAGCTGCTCTCGCGCAGCTACGAATGGATCATGGCCAAGGACAGTGAGCCCGACCGAGTCGCAATCCTCTCCGGCGACCGCGAAGCACCCTATCTGCGCATCGATCCATTCTTCATGGAGGACGCATACGCCGTCCCGGACAGCGCCCGCGCAATGAAGGCCATCGTCGCGGAGGTCGATCGCAACATACGAGATTACGTGCTCGAACCGGGTGAACTGCTCTTCCTGGACAACTACAAGATCGTGCACGGCAGGGTGCCATTCACTGCCCGCTTCGATGGCACGGACCGCTGGCTCAAGAGGCTGAACGTGGCGCGCGACCTGCGGAAGTCGCGCGATCGCAGAATCAGCCACGACGCGCGAGTGATCCATTGACGACCTACAGCGCCTCGGCCCTCGCGGCCGGACGGACCCTACCCGGAAACGACTGGGAGACGTCGGTGTCGACTACCCAAGACTCTGCGATGCAACCGAAAGACAGCCAGGACCGCCGCGTTGACCGGGATTTTCCCCTTTCCCTGGCACAGGAGCGGATCTGGGTCTCCGAGGAGCTCGCCGATGCGGGCTCGCACTATGGGGCCCCGGTTGTGTTCGCCCTGCGCGGCGAGCTGGACCCCGGGCTGCTCGAGGTGGCTCTGACCCACATCGTTGAACGGCACGAAGTGCTGCACTCTGTGGTCTCCATCGCGTCTGGCTCGCCCCGGTTCGTCGTCGTCCCCGCACGCCCCGTACGACTCGATCCACAGGATGTGGCCTCGGAGCAGGAGATGACTGAGCGGGTGAGCGCCGCGACGGCAGCTCCGTTCGACCTCTTGCACGGGCCGCTCGTGCGGTTCGGCTTGTACCGCCTTGGTCCCGCGGATCACCGCCTGCTGGTGGACATACATCACCTGATCTTCGACGGAGTCTCGGCCGGCGTGTTGGTCCAGGAGCTTGCCGAACTTCTTGCCGCAGGGGCCGAGGGCCGCACACCCGAGCTCCCCGTGCTGCCTTTCGCCTACGGGCAGTACGCCGTTGCGCAACGTCGCTCGCTCGACGAGGGCCTGTTGGACAGTCAGGTCGAGCACTGGTGTACCCAGCTCAGGGACGCGTCCTTCACACTTGAACTGCCCACCGATTTCCAGCGTCCCTCACGCATGAGCTTCCAGGGCGCCAGCCACTCCTTCACATTGCCGGCTTCGCTGGGCGTCGAACTCGCGGAGGCGGCCCGCCGCTGGAGCGTCACCCCCTATGTGGTCATGCTCGCTGGCTGGGCTGCCGTTCTCGGCCGCTACGCAGGTCAAGAGGACCTGCTGGTGGGCACCGCCATGGCCGGTCGGACCGAGCCGGGCACCGAGGAAATGATCGGCATGTTCGTCAATGTCCTGGCCCTCCGGGTACGCCCAGAGCGAGATCAGACCTTCCACGGCCTGGTCAACCAGACACGCCGGGCTTCCATCGAAGGTCTCGCCTATCAGGAAGCGCCGATCGAGAAGGTCATCGAGCGACTTCGTACGCCACGCGACCCGAGCCGCAATCCGCTGTTCCAGACCGCGTTCATCTACGACGAGGCGCTTGAGGAGTCCATACACGTCGCGGGACTGACGATCGAGGGCGCCGCACCGCCACCGCGCACCGCCAGCAAACTCGACCTGAGTATCGAGGTCGTCGAGCGGGACGGCCGACTCGAAGCGGAAATCGAGTACGCGACCGACCTGTTCGCGCCGGAGACGATCCGCCGCATCGCAACGCACTACACCACCTTCCTCACCAACGCGGTCCGGTCGCCGAACCGACCGCTGTGCGAGATTCCACTGGCCTCAAAGGAGGAGCACGCTCTGCTGGCAACGCAGCAGAGCGGAGACGGCGCATCATACGATCCCGTCGATCTCCCCTCGCTCTTCGAGGCCCAGGTCGCGCGGCGCCCCGACGCATGCGCGGTCTCCTGCGGCGAATCGCGGTGGAGCTACCGACAACTCAACGAGCGGGCCAACCGGCTTGCCAGAGCCCTGATTGCCCGCGGAATGGGACCCGAGGAGCTGGTGGGGGTTGCGTTGCCCAGCGGCCCGCTCCTCGTCCTGGCCATCCTCGCGATCAGCAAGGCGGGTGCCGCGTTCCTACCGCTCGACCCGGCCTATCCGACCAAGCGAATCGAGTACATCGTCGGCGACGCGCGTCCCGCCCTGCTGCTGACCGATGCCGCCGGCGCCACGGCCCAGCCCTGGACTACGCCGATCCTGGTCCTCGACGAACAGCAGACCGGGCGTGACGCGGACGCGGACGCATCGAACCTCTCCGACGCACAGCGGTCGCACCCACTCACCCTCGCGCACCCGGCATACGTCATTTACACCTCCGGTTCGACCGGGACACCGAAGGGCGTGACGGTCACGCACGAGGGCCTCGCCGGGCTCTCCGGCGCGCAGATAGAGGCGTTCGGCGTACGGTCCGACAGCAGGGTCCTGCAATTCGCCAGTCCGAGTTTCGACGCCTCCGTCTCGGAGCTCTGCATGGCCCTGCTCAGCGGTGCTACGGCGGTGTTCGTCCCGGGTCTTCACGATTTCGTCGGGGGCTCGTTCGAAGCCGCGCTTGTCCGAGAGACCGTGACGCACGTAACCCTGCCGCCCTCGGTACTCGCCTCGCTTTCCCCCGACGAGGATCTGCCCGCGGATTTGACCGTCGTCGTTGCCGGGGAAAGCCTGACCGCCGACCTCGCCGCACGCTGGTCCGGGCGTTGCAGAATGTTCAACGCTTACGGGCCTACCGAGGCCACGGTGTGCGCAACGCTGATCGGCCCGCTGACGGGGAACGAGGGGAACGAACCGCCACCCATCGGCCGGCCGATCGCCGGCACCCAGATCTTCGTCCTGGACGAGGGCCTGCGGCCGCTGCCGGTGGGCGTGGCGGGCGAGCTGTACCTTGGCGGCGTTGGGCTGGCCCGCGGATATCTCAGCCGACCCGACCTCACTGCGGCCGGCTTCGTTGCCTGTCCCTTCGGTCCGGCCGGGGAGCGGATGTATCGCACCGGAGATCGGGCCCGCTGGCGTAGCGACGGGAATCTCGAGTTCGTCGGGCGCCGGGACGACCAGGTCAAGATGAACGGCTTCCGGATCGAGCTCGGCGAGATCGAGAACGTGATCGCAGCGCACCCAGGTGTGGAACAGACCGCCGTCGTGGTACGCGAGGACAGGCCGGGGCTGCGGCAAGTCGTCGCCTACGTAGTGGCCCAGGCGCCCAACGAGGAGATCCTCGCCCACGCCGCGTCACAGTTGCCCGGTTACATGCTCCCGTCCGCCGTGGTGCGCCTGCAGAACCTGCCGTTGACCACGAACGGCAAGGTGGACCGGCGTAACCTGCCTGCTCCGGATGATCGAACAGCTGTCGCCGATCGCGGCCCGGGCACCGCACGCGAGCAGCAACTGTGCAAGCTGATCAGCGAGGTGCTGGACCTCACCGCGGTCGGCGTGGATGAGAGCTTCTTCGAACTCGGCGGCCGGTCTCTGCACGCGGTGCGTCTGCTGAGCCGGATCCGCAGTGTCATGGGTGTGGAGATCGGTATCAAGGCCCTGTTCCAGGCGCCTACCGCGGCGTTGCTCGCGGCGCAGATCGACTCTGGTCAGACCGCCGTCATCACCCGGCCGGCACTCCTCCCGATGGTCCGCTGACCCACGGCACAGAGCAGTAGGGATTTGCTGATTGTGTCAAGCCGTTTGCATGACCGATCGGACCGAGGTGAGCAGCCTCTTGTCGGGCGGCATCATGCGCTCCGATCCTCCCGAAGCGCCAACATTATTTGGGACCAGTCATGATTCCTCTGTCGTTCGGCCAGCTCGGACTGTGGTTCATCCATCAGATGAATCCGGGCAACTCGATGTACACCATGCAGCTCGCTGCGCGGCTGACGGGGCAGCTGGACCGCACAGCCCTTGAGGAGGCATTGCGGGACGTCGTGCAGCGACATGAATCGCTGCGCACGGTGATCCGGGACGGTGAGGGCGGGCCGCACCAGGTTGTCCTGGACATCTCGGAATACGCGGTGAGACTGGAGTACGAGGAGCTTGCCGAGGAAGAGGTGTACGAGGCGATGCACGACGCCTCGGAGCACCTGTTCGACCTTGTGCACGACCTGCCTCTTCGGGCATGGCTGTTCGCACTGGGGCCGCAGGAGCACGTGCTGCTCATATCGATGCACCACATCGTCAGCGATGGCTGGTCGCTCGGGCCGTTCACCCGAGACCTCGCCCGGGCCTACGCGGCGCGGCGCCGTGGTGCCGAGCCGAATATGCCGCCGCTGCCTGTCCAGTACGCCGACTACGCACTCTGGCAGAGGCGGTTGCTGGGCCGCGAGGAGGACCCGGACAGCCTGGCGTCGAGACAGCTCGCGCACTGGCGTTCGGTGCTCGACGGCATTCCCCAGGAACTGCGGTTGCCGGTGGATCACCCGCGCCCGCCGATGTCCGACTTCGCCGGGGGCACCATCGAGTTCACCCTCGACGCCGATCCGCATACGGCACTGGCCGAGGTGGCCCGCACCGAAAATGCGACCATGTTCATGGTGTTGCAGGCCGGGTTTGCGGCCCTGCTGAGCAGGCTCGGTGCGGGCGCCGACATTCCGCTCGGCTCACCTGTGGCCGGCCGCATGGATGATGCGCTGACCGATCTCGTCGGGTACTTCGTCAATATGCTGGTATTCCGCGTCGACGTCTCCGGCGACCCGAGTCTGCGAGACCTGACCAAGCGGGTCCAGGCCGTCGCCCTTGATGCCTACGACAACCAGGACATCCCTTTCGATCGCCTGGTCAGGGAACTCAATCCTGCCCGCTCGCGGACCCGTCACCCGCTTTTCCAGGTCATGTTGACCCTGGAGGACAACACCGACGCCGGGCTCAAGTTCGACGGATTGACCGACGTGCCCTTGGACATCGACGTCGGCAGCTCCATGTTCGACTTGGCGTTGAGCCTGCGGGAGAACTTCGGCCCGGACAAGGAGCCGGCTGGAATGGATGCGCTCCTGGAGTACCAGCTCGACATGTTCGAACCGGAGACCGCACAGCACGTGGCCGACGGTTACCGGCGGATGCTGGCCGCTCTTGCCGCGGACCCGGATGCGCCGATCAGCACAGTCGACGTGCCACGCGTATCGGGTTGAGTGCCCGTTGACGAATGTTGACAACTTACCTAGGGGAGTGAAAGCAGTGGCGAATCCATTCGAGGACCAAGACGGCGTGTACCTGGTCCTTGTCAATGCCGAGGGACAGCACTCGTTGTGGCCCGCCGCCATCACCGTGCCCAAGGGCTGGACCGCAGTGCACGGCGAAGCCGGGCGAGAGGACTGCCTGGAGTACGTGAAACGGAACTGGACGGACATGCGGCCCAAGTCCCTGATCGAGGCAGCGACAACCTCTTGAGGGCCCAGCACGCGCGGAAAGAGACGCAATGAGCGATGTAGAGGTCTCCGACAAAAAAGGACGCCGAAGCAAACGCAGAAGGCTGCTGACCAACCGAAACTTCACCTGCCTATTGGCCGCCCGGCTGGGCTCCAGCATGGCCAACGGCTTCCTGCCGGTCGCGGAGAGCTTCGGCATCCTCCACACCACTGGTTCTGCGAGTGACCTCGGCCTTGTCCTCGGAGTTCAGGCGGCGGTTTCGCTCGCCTTGTCGCTGTTTGCCGGCGTCGCGGCGGACCGCTTTCCGCGTGCCGCTTTGCTCATCGTTTCGTCGATCGTACGCCTGACCGCGGCGGCGACCTTGGCGATAGGCCTCCTCACGGATACTGCAACCCTCGCCTGGTTCTTCGCTCTGGCAGTCGTGTATGGCGGCGCTGACGCGCTGTTCGGTCCGGCCAGCATGGCGATCATGCCGGACGTCGTTGCGAGGGAAGACCTGGACGAGGCCAATGCGCTGGTCGGCGCTTTTTCCTCGCTGGCTTGGACGGTGGCCCCTGCGGCGGCAGGAGTGGTCGTGGCGGCGTACGGTTCGGGAGCCGCTTTCCTGGTGGAGAGCGTGCTGATGGCTTTCATCACTCTCTGTCTCATATTCGCCAAGATCCCCGCCCGGGGCGAAGTCGAACCGGATCACGAAGGCGGGACGGTCACGCAGCTGAAGCAAGGCTGGTGGGAATTTCGAAAGCGCCCCTGGCTATGGCTGCTCACCTTGCAGTGGACGTTGTTCTCGATGGTCCTGCTGGCTCCCCTCGCGGTCCTCGGTCCGTTGGTGGCCGACACCCATCTGGGCGGTCCCGCAGCTTGGGGTGTCATCGGCACCTGCATGACCATCGGCGTGCTCTGCGCGGAGTTCACCTCCGGGCGGATCAAGCCGAAGCAACCGGTGGTCTTCATAGCGTGGCTGCCACCGCTGATCGTCTTCGAGGCGTTGGCCCTCGGTTCTGGCGTGCCGACGGTGGTGGTGGCGGGTGCCGCAGTGCTCTCCGGCTGCGCGATCGGCCTGCAAGGAGTGTTCTTCCAGACCCTCATGCAGCGAGCCGTACCGAGCGCGGTACTCGGCCGGGTGGCCGCCTTCGATCTGATGGCCTCGGAGATCGCCCAGCCGGTCGGCTTCGCCGTAGCCGGCCCACTGGGCATCCTGTTCGGCCTGCGCCCGGTGCTGGTGGGCTGTGCTGTGGTCGCGGTGGTGGGCACGGCACTGTTCGCCCTTGCCCTGACCAAGGTTGAGCAACCAGAGCTACAGGTGCAGAACGAACCGCACGTGCCGGACAGCGGCAGTGAGGCGACGGTCAGCTGAGCGGTACTCGACTGCGGACGAGCCTTTGACGAAGCCGGACCACCGCGGCACGAAGGAATCAGGAAGATGATCTACAAGGACAGATTGGCCATACCCGGTCCGACCCCGCTGCCGCCCGCGGTCATCGCGGCGGCGACGCATCCCATGGTCGACGAGCGCACCGTGGACTTCGCACGCATATTCACACGCATCATCGACGGGCTCAGGCATGTGCTCGGTACCGCGGGGGACGTGCTGGTCTTCACGTCAAGCACCACCGGTGCGTTCGAGAGTGCGGTGCAAAACCTCTTCAGTCCAGGGGAGAAGGTACTCGTGGTGGACAACGGTGCCTTTGGCAGGCGCTGGGTGGAGCTGTGCCGCGCTTACGGCCTCGAGACCGTCGTGCTCGACGTCGCACCGGGTTGCGAACCGGACCCTGCCGTTGTCGAAGCCTGTCTGGAGGCCGACTCGCAGATCGTCGCGGCGATCGTCGTGCACTGCGAGACCTCCACAGGCGTCGTCACCGACCTTGAGGCCTTCGGGCGAGCGACTCGCAACGTGCTGACGATAGTGGACTCGGCCTCCGGGGCCGGCGGCTGCGAAATGCAGGCCGACGCGTGGGGGTTGGACGTCGTGGTCAGCGGGACTCAGAAGGCGCTGATGGCGCCGCCAGGGGTCTCTTTCGTCTCGGTCAGTGAGCGCGCCTGGCGCCGGCACGCCGAGGCCAGGCATATGCGGTACTACTTCGACTGGACGATCACGCGTGACAGCCTGAACCACTCCATCCCGCGCACCCCCTGGACGCCGGCGGTCGGCGTGCTGCTCCAGTTGTCCGCGGCGCTCGAACAGGTACTCGCTGAAGGCATGGAGCAGCGCCACCGGCGGCATGCGGAGCTCGGCCGGATGGCCAGAGCGGGCTTGCGCGGCCTCGGACTCCGGCTGCTGACCCCAGAAGCGGCGCGCAACGGCATCGTGACGGCCGCGTTCACACCACCCGGAGTGGGCGCGCAATCTCTCGTCGATGCGGTGGTCGAGCACACAGGCGTCCAGCTGACCACCGGCAACGGAGAACTGGCCGACCAAGTCGTGCGGATCGGTCACTGCGGCCACGTCGACCCGCTCGACCTGGTCACCGCGCTGGCCGCACTCGAGACCGGGTTCGCAGCCCTCGGCGTCCCGGTGCTGCCGGGCAGTGGCGTCACACCCGTTGTGAAGCTGATGGCAGAGCAGGTGGACGCCGCCGCAGGCCCCTTGACGTCGATGTCGTCCAACCCTGAGGAGTCTGCTGCGTGAACGCCGACGTTCGATCAGCGCGCAACGACGCGCCGAAGCTCATCCCGAGCCTGCTCGAGCAGCACTCGAGGGTGACGCCGCACGCCCCCGCCACCGAGGATGCACAGCGGGCGCTGACCTACGCCGAACTCGCCGCCGAAGCCGAGCACATGGCGGCGCGCCTGGCGGAGGCGGGAGTGCTTCCCGGCGATCGCGTCGGCGTCATGATGCGTCACTCCGTCGACCTGCTTGTCGCGATTCTCGGCGTGCTGCGTGCGAGAGCGGCCTACGTGCCGATCGACCCGGACTACCCCGACCAGCGCAAGAGTTTCCTCGCGGGGGACTCCGGTATCAAGATTCTCATCGTGGACGGAGCGCATGAGGGGCCGACCAGCTTGCCCGTCACGACGCTTGCGCCGGACCGAGGGCGCTCGGCTCCCCGTCCGGGCGCCCCCGCAGCCGCGCCGGACGATCTGGCCTGCGTGATCTACACCTCGGGTTCCACCGGAGCGCCCAAAGGCGTCATGATCACCCATCTGGGCCTGGCGAATCTCGCAGCCGCCGCGAGTGCCGAGTTCGGCATGGGGCCGCGTGATCGCTACCTGATGCTGGCCGCCGCCGCGTTCTCCGCCTCACTCGAGGAGCTGTTCCCCCCACTGGTGCAGGGCGGGACAAGCGTGTTCCCGGCCGACCGGGTCGCGCTCTCCCCGGTGGAGGCCCTGCTCGACTTCCTCACCGCGCACGACGTCACGCTGCTGGAGATGCAGACCGCGCACTGGCACCTGCTGGTCCACCACCTCGTGGACACCGGCGGGGCACTGCCCCCGTCACTGCGCACGGTCGTCATGGGCGGAGACCGCGCCATGCCCGAAGCCGTCCAGCAGTGGAACCGCTTCCGCCTTCCGCTGGTGCACGTCTACGGGCCGACCGAGACCACTGCGACCGCGGCGTACTGGAGCGTGCCGCCCGGACAGACACCCAAGGACGGAGTGCTGTCCATAGGCGATGCCATCGCCGGAACCCGCATGTTCGTCGTCGACGAGCGGCTCGAACTCGTTCCCGCGGATACCGAGGGCGAGCTGCTCATCGGTGGTGACTCGCTGGCACGCGGTTACCTGGGCAGGCCCGACGTCACCGCGGAGAAGTTCGTCGCCGACCGCTACTCGGGGGTACCGGGGGCCAGGTTGTACCGCACCGGCGATCGGGTACGCCGTCTTCCCGACGGTCGGCTGCAATTCCTCGGACGCAGCGACCAGCAAGTCAAGGTGCGTGGTTATCGCGTCGAACCGGGCGAGATCGAGGCTGCGCTCGACCGGCACCCAGCAGTGCGTCAAGCCCTGGTCACGACTGGTCGGGACGCGTCGGGTGAGCAGCGTCTGATCGGCTACGTGACTGCTGACCGGGACACGGTGAGCGTCGGTGAGCTGCGTTCCTTCCTCGCCGACGAACTGCCGACCCATCTGATCCCCTCAGCCCTGATCCGGCTGGACGAGTTTCCGCTGACCACGCATCGCAAGATCGACCACGCGATGCTTCCGCAGCCGCCGAAGCGCCGGCCCGACCTGCCCACCGAGTTCGTGCCGCCGGCAGGTGAGATCGAGCGGCGCATCGGCGCCGCCGCGGCGGAGCTCCTGGGACTCGACGAGATCGGTGTGCTCGACAACCTGCTTGAGCTGGGTGGGGATTCGCTGTTCATGTTGCGGCTGATCAGCTGGATCCGCAAACACTTGGGCATCAGCCTCGGTCCGCGCGAGGTCTTCGACGCGTATTCGGTACGCGGAGTGGCAGCGCTGGCCGACGTGAAGGCGGACGTCACGGCGGTGGGTAAGCCGGGCAGTGGCTGGTGACCATGCTTCCCGACCTGCCAGTGGCAGTGCTTCCGCAGCCGGCGCCCGCCGATCTCATGCCAGCGCTGCATGATGCAGGCGTTCAACTGGCTCCGCCAGCCCGGGCTCAGGGCTTGATCTGGACCGGCGAGGAGCCCTCGGTGCTGGCGGCCGCGCTGGAGCGCGCGCCGTCGGTGCGTTGGGTTCAGCTGGCGAGCACCGGCGTCGAAAGCTACCTGCCGCTCATGGATCAGCGGATCCGCTGGAGCCGGGCCGTGGGCGTCCAGTCCGAGCTGGTGGCTGAACACGCCCTCATGCTCGCGCTGACCGTGCTGCGTCAGGGCACTGCCTCCGTGAAGGCCGGCGCCTGGCTGCCGCGCCCCGCCATCGGGCTGACGAACGCCGAGGTCCTTGTGGTGGGCGGCGGCGGGGTTGCCCGGGCACTGCTCGCACTGCTGCGCCCGTTCAGGGTCCGCCCCAAGGTGGTGTGCCGCAGCGGCGCCCCGATGGCGGGCGCCGAGGTCGGCACGCCCGATCGCCTCGACGAATGGCTGCCCGAGGCCCGTGTGGTCTGCCTCGCGGCGCCGCTGACCGCGGACACGGCCGGGCTGATCGACGCCGTCAGACTCAGGTCCATGCGTCGGGACGCGTGCCTGGTGAACGTGGCGCGCGGCGGGCTCGTCATCACAGATGACCTCGTTCGTGCGCTGACCTCCGGGTGGATCGCCGGCGCCGGCCTGGACGTCACCGACCCCGAGCCGCTTCCTCCGGAGCACCCGCTGTGGTCCCTTCCCACCTGTGTGATCACCGCGCACTGCGCGGGCGATCTGGACCACGCAATCGGACCCTTCGTCGACCTGGTCCGGCGCAACATTCGTCGACTGGCGAACGGCCTCGAGCCGATCGGCCTGGTCGACCGGGAACTCGGTTACTAGCCGACTGTCAGGAAGAGCGGATCACGATGACCGAGTCAACCACTACTCCGAAGGCCCCGTACCCGACCGGAGCACCCATGGGCAACCGACAGACCGAGAGGGTCTCCCTCCTGCAGGAGCAGATCTGGATTGCCGAACAACTCGCCCCGGGCCGCAGCGTTTACGGAATACCCATGGTGATCCGACTGCGTGGCGCGTTGGACACGGAACTCGCCGCGCGCTGCGTGACCGAGATCGTGCGCCGGCATGAGGTGCTGCGCTCCCGGGTGGGCGAGGAAAACGGTGAGCTGTACCTCGTCACAGATCCGCCGCAGCCCTTCGCCCTGCCTGTGTTCGACTTTCGCTCCCGGCCCGACGAGTGGCGTGTGTTCGTCGAGACCGCCGCTCGCGAGCCCTTCGACCTCGTGCACGGCCCGCTGCTGCGGGCTGCTGCGCTACGTCTTGAGGATGACGCCTACGCGTTTTTCCTCAACATGCACCACATCGTTGCGGACGGCTGGTCGCTGCGTCTGTTCTGGACCGAGTTCGCCGCGCTCTACACCGCATGGCACGCGGGCGATGAACCCGATCTGCCTGACCTCACCCTGCAGTACCGCGACTTCGCGGCCGAACAGCGGCGCCTCACCGAGGACGGCGGGTACGGCGACGCGCTCGACGCGTGGGCTCGGGCACTGGCCGGTGCGTCGACGACCCTCGCGCTGCCGGTCGATCACAGTGCAGGAGCGTCCCGGGAGTACCGGGGGGGCGAGTTCACGACAGTGGTGCCAAAGCAGCTCCGGGCTGATGCCTATGCCTGCGCCAAGCGGCTCGGAGTCACGCCGTTCGCGATGCTCGGAGGTGTCTGGGGCGTGCTGCTGGCCCGCTACACCCGTCAGGACGACCTGCTGATCGGAACGCCTCTGGCCGGCCGGACCCGGCCCGAGTACCAGTCGCTCATCGGGCTGTTCGCCAACACCATGCCGTTGCGACTGCGGCTGGACGCGGACGTGCCCTTCGCCTCGCTGGTCCGCGAACTCCAGCTGAGTACTTTCGACGCGCTCTCCTCGCAAGACGCGCCTTTCACCGAGCTTGCCAAACGGGTCGACTCCAAACGCACCTCGCATGAGACCCCGCTCTTCCAGACGGCGTACTCCTTCGAGCAGTCCACGGAGTTCGAGGCCACGCTGCCGGGCTGCGCGGTGACGGAGCTGTACGAGTTGTTCAATGGCGGGGCCCGGCTCCGTCTCGGTCTCGGCGCTGTGGACGCGCTGGGGGAGCTGAGCCTTCAGTTCGAATACGACAGTGCGCTGTTCGACCCGGGCACCATCGAGGCCATGGCCGAGAGCTACCTGGCGCTGCTCGGTGAGGCCGCGGCCCATCCCGAGTTCCCCCTGGGAGCGCTTCGCACGTCGACCGAGGCCGAGCCCGATCGGGAGCTGACCGGTCGGGAGCTGGCCGGTCGGCCCGTGCCGGGGGACGAGCCGGCCACCCTGCACGCGCTGTTCGAGCGACGGGTCCGACAGAGCCCGGATGCGCCGGCGATCGAGCTTGAAGACGGTACTCCAGTCAGTTACGCACAGCTCAACAGCCAGGCCAACCGGCTCGCGCGGCATCTGCGTCAGCTGGGTCTCCGGACGGGCGAGCGGGTGGCGCTCGCCTTGCCCCATGGCTCCTCCTGGCCGTCCGCCGTGCTCGCCGTGCTGAAGGCGGGCGGGGCCTACGTCCCTGTGGCTCCGGACGCGCCCGGCAGCCGCACGGCCCACGTCCTCGCCGAGACCGCGCCCCGCTTGGTGCTCACGGTCGTGGACCTTGCCGAGGACTTTGCCGAGGCCCACCATGTGCTCGCCCTCGACGATCCGGCGGTTGTTTCCTCGATCGAGGCCCAGTCCGGTGAAGATCTCGAGGACATCGCTGTGACAGGCCGTCAGGTCGCGTACGTCCCGTTCACCTCAGGCTCGACGGGAGTGCCCAAGGGCACCCTCGTCACCCATGTCAACCTGACTGCGTTCACCCGTGCCGCGGTGGACACGTTCGATCTGGGCCCGGAAGACAGGATGCTGCAGCTCGCCGCGATGACCTTCGACGTACATGTCGAGGAGCTCTTCCCCACCTGGCTGGCCGGTGGCTGCGTCGTCTTTTTCGATGGCGTGCTCGGCCGGACCAGCTCGGAGGAACTGCTGCACCTCCTCGGAGAGCGCGAGATCACTATGTGTGAGCTCCCCACCGCTTACTGGATCGAAGTAGTGCGCCTGATCGACCCGGCTGTTGTCCCCATTCCGCAAACCTTGCGGCGAGTGCTGGTCGGCGGCGAACGCGCGCCGATCGAGGTCTACCAGCGCTGGTTGGACTTCGGGATTCCGCTCACTAATGTCTATGGGCTCACCGAAACGGCGGTGACCAGCACGACCTACCAGCCTGGTGCTGACTTCGACCGCGAGGCGCTGCCGATCGGACGACCGATGCCGCACGCCGCCGTCTACGTGCTCGACGCTTTGCTCGCACCGGTTGGACGCGGTGTGCCAGGGGAGATCTACCTGGCCGGCCCCGGCGTCTGTGACGGCTTGCTCAACCGGCCCGAGCAGACCGCCGAGCGCTTCTTGGCGGACCCCTTCGCGGCCGAGCCCGGCGCACGTATGTATCGCACCGGCGACCAAGGCCGATGGACTACCGAAGGTGACCTCGAATTTCTCGGCCGCGTGGACCGTCAGCTCAAACTGCGCGGCCATCGGGTCGAGCTCGCCGAGATCGAATCGGTACTCGACGGCCATCCGGACGTGGCGCGCAGCCTGGTCGTGCCTCGGCGCACCGAGGCCGATCCGGCGGCCGAGCTTGAGCTGATCGCGTTCCTGATCGGTGCGTACGCCGACGAGGCAACAGTCGCGGCGTACGTTCGTACCCAGCTTCCCCCACACCTGGTTCCGGCTCAGTTCTCAGTAGTTGAACGGTTCCCGCTCACCTCGCACGGCAAGGTTGACCAAGCAGCCTTGCTCGCGCTGCAGATCCGCGAGCGTGTCGTCCCCGAGGAAGCGCAGGGCAGCGAGCTCGAAGTCAAGATCGCGAAGGTCTACTGTGAGGTACTCAAAGTACCGACGATCGACCTGCGGACGGACATCTTTGCACTGGGTTTCCACTCTCTGGCCGCGCTGCGGCTCGTTTCCCGCCTCAAGAGCGTGTTCACGGTGCAAGTCCCGATTGCCGAGTTCTTCGTGGACTCCTCAGTCACCAACGCCGCCCGACTGATCGTGGCGGCGGGGGCCGACCAACCAGTCGGCTGACTGCGCCATCGGCGCGTACGACCGACGTTCTGCGCGGGATCATGCCGGTCGCTCTCAAAGAGCTCTCCCGCAACTCCTGGAGCCGACCAACAGGGCGACCTCGCTAGAGTGACTTGTCCGCATCCGTCCCGACTCTCGACCGTGAGTGAGACTGTATGAGATCAGGGCGACCGGCGACACTCTCGAGCGGGACAAGCTCCCCGCATGATCAAACTGCCCAACGGCGAACTGACACGTGGCGATGAGTTACAACGTCCGTTCCTGGGACATACGCGAGCGCCCCGACCGGCGCAAGCCGTATATGGCCCGGTGGACGGTCAACGGACGCGAAGAATCCGAGTCATTCATGACTATCGGGCTCGCCGGGAGTCGGCATGCGAAGCTGCTGACGGCGGCGCGCGAAGGCGAGCCTTTCGACGAGCACACGGGTCTGCCAGCGTCTGAGCTGCGGGCTATCAAGCAGCGGACGACGTGGTACGACCTTGCCCACGAATACATCGACCAACGGAGGGACCGTACACCGGGAAACACCCGCCGCACCCTGGCCGACGCATTCGCCACCGGAGTGGCGGAAGGCCCTGGACTGGCTGAAGCGAAACTCTTTGCCCGTCGATATTCCTGTGTGGATCCGGCCGCATGCGCTCGCCGCGCCGGCCAGAGCATTGAGGTCCTCTTCCGGAACTACGCCAAGTTCCTGGATGGCGTGAGGGAGCAGGCCAACTGCTTGATCGAGCAGTCCATGTGGGAGTGGGACCGCGCCAGCAGGGAGGCGGCTCCTGAGGGGTAAGCCATGGTTTTGGTTCACATGGAAGGCGCCTGACGGGTAAAAGCCTAGGTCAGGCGCCTTTTCTCATGCCTCTAGAAGAAGCCGAGCTTCTTCGGTGAGTACGACACCAGGAGGTTCTTCGTCTGTTGGTGGTACATGTCTGAAGTCGCGTGGATCACGCGACGCGGGCCGGGCCCGGCCTTCCGCCGAGCCCGGCCCGTCGGCTCCATGCAGGAGCCGGAGCCGTGTCACGCCGTCAGCGCCGCAGTGTCAGCAGGCCCGGTCGGTAGGGCAGGAGGCCGTAGTCGCCGCCGGAGTTGGGGCTGCGGCCCTGGTACAGCAACTGCAGGTTGCAGGGATCGACGGTCATGGTCTGATCAGGGCTGGTGCGGATCAGTTCGCCGTGGCTGATGTCGTTGGTCCAGGTGGCGCCACTGTTGGCCTTGCCCGCGAAGGGATTGCTCTCGGTCGCGGCCTGGGGTGTCCATGAGCCGTTCAGGCTGGTGGCCGTGAACGAGCGGAAGTAGCGGCCCTGCGAGCCGATCGCCTCGACGATCATGAGGTAGCGGTTCTGGCCCTGCAGCTTGTAGACCTGCGGGGCTTCGAACAGATTGTTCGTCGTATCGCTCATGATCACTGTCGAGGTGGTGCCGAAGCTTCCGGGGAAGTTCCCGATCGGCATACTGGCCCGGTAGATCTTGCCGTTGTCACCGGCGAAGAACAGGTACATGTTCGACCCGTCGGCGATGAGCGTCTGGTCGATGGGGCCCGTACCGGAGTCGGCGATGCTCCCGGAGAAGAGCTCCTGCTCCGACGACCATCCGTTGGGGTTGGTGGGGTCGCTCGATGTCCGGTAGGAGAAGGCGGTCCTGCCCCACTGGTAGGCGAGCACCCAGATGTTCTTCGGCGCGAAGTAGAAGAGCGTGGGCGCGACGGTGGAGGACGACATCGTGTTCTGGCCCGCCGAGGCCATCTCCGACCAATTGGTGAACAGGTTGAAGTTCATCGAACCCCACCTCGTGCCCGTGTCGTGAGTCGTCGCGTAGACGAGTTGCCTGCCGTTGTAGGGGACGACGGTGAAGTCCTTGAGCGAGGCCCACCCGGGCTTGGGCTGCGCCAGCGCGCCCGTTGACGCCCAGCGGTACGTCGATGGAAGATCGCACGGGCCGGGGTTGTCGCCGCCGACCTTGACGAGCTTCCACTGCTGGTTGGTGCCACCCCAGTCGTCGTACTGGACGACATTCGCGTTGTCGGCGGTGGAGGCGCCTTGCACTTCGAGGGCCTTGTTGCTGTGCCGCGAGATGAGCCTCACGTGGCCATCGGAGCTGTCGGCCAGCCGCCACTGCTGATTGGTTCCGTTCAGGTCGGCCCACTGGACGATCGAGCCGCCGTTCGCCGTCGACCAGTTGTGTACGTCGAGGACCTTGCCCGAGTGGCGGGACTTGACGCGGTAGTAACCGCCCCCGGAATCGACGAACTGCCACTGCTGCTGGTTCTGGTCGTTCCGGGCCCACTGGGTGATGCGGGCGCCGTCGTCGGCCGCCATGTTGTGGACATCCAGGGCCTTGCCGCTGTTGCGGTTGACCAGCACGTACGAGGTGTTGGGGTCCACGGTCGCCTTCACGGTCGCCGCGTCGGCGGGCTGAGCGCCGAGGAAGGTTGCCACGAGCAGCAAGGGTGCGAGGGCGGCGAGTAAGCGTCTGAGACGGAGCGGGGACGGGTGGCGGATCCACATCAGGGGGCCTCCTTTGGTGTGGTGGTGTGGGGGGTGAGGTGACCCCGATGACCGCGGAGCGGCCGGGTCGGCGGGGCGGGGACCTCTCCGAAAATGTTTCGGAGGATTTCCGGATTCTTTGACGCCACAAGCTAGGAATGAGGAGCCTTCTGGTCAAGGCCCATCGCCGATCTGTCCACAAACAGCGCCTTCCGCCTCCGTAGATGCGTCCCGGCCCGGGCACCCGCCGAAGGCGGAACCGGAGGTTGACGTCTGGTTCGCCGGAACGCCGATAAGTTTCAGGCCAGTAACGGAACTTGCTCGGGCGTGCATATTGACGATCCACCGTCAATGCCTCAATCATTCCTGTCTGAGGACCCGGCAACAGTTCGAGATGTCGAACCAGGTCGGCCTTGAGCGATCTGTGCCGCACGGCGGTCCGCGTACAGCCGCACGACGAATCCGCATGTCACCCGACGGCCGGCCGGGTGTGCCGTTCCTGCCGATCATCCCCCTGCTCTTCAGACCTTCCGTGATTTCCACCTTGGAGGCACAGCTATGGGCCTGTATGTCCTACCCGGACCCGATACCCGTCGGAAGATCCGCAGCCTGCTGTTGGCGCTGATCATCGGCGTCCTCGGTGCGGCCGCCGCGCTTGTCGCGCCGCCGTCCGCACACGCCGCCGAGAGCACACTCGGCGCCGCGGCAGCGCAGAGCGGCCGCTACTTCGGCACCGCCATCGCCTCGGGCAGACTGGGCGATTCGGCGTACACGTCGATCGCGGGCCGCGAGTTCAACTCGGTGACGGCCGAGAACGAGATGAAGATAGACGCCACCGAACCGCAGAGAGGCCAGTTCAACTTCACCGCCGGTGACCGCGTCTACAACTGGGCGGTGCAGAACGGCAAACAGGTGCGCGGTCACACCCTGGCCTGGCACTCCCAGCAGCCCGGCTGGATGCAGAACCTCAGCGGCGGCACGCTGCGCCAGGCGATGGTCGACCACATCAAGGGCGTGATGACCCACTACAAGGGCAAGATCGCCCAGTGGGACGTCGTGAACGAGGCCTTCGCCGACGGCAGTTCGGGAGCCCGGCGCGACTCCAACCTGCAGCGCACCGGCAACGACTGGATCGAGGTCGCCTTCCGTGCCGCGCGCGCCGCCGACCCGGCCGCCAAGCTCTGCTACAACGACTACAACGTCGAGAACTGGACCTGGGCCAAGACCCAGGCCATGTACGCCATGGTCAAGGACTTCAAGCAGCGCGGCGTGCCGATCGACTGCGTCGGCTTCCAGGCGCACTTCAACAGCGGCAGCCCCTACAACAGCAACTTCCGCACCACCCTGCAGAACTTCGCCGCTCTCGGCGTCGACGTCGCCATCACCGAACTCGACATCCAGGGAGCCCCGGCCGCGACCTACGCCGACGTGACCAACGACTGCCTGGCCGTCCCGCGCTGCCTCGGCATCACCGTCTGGGGTGTGCGCGACACCGACTCCTGGCGACCGGAGCACACGCCACTGCTGTTCAACGGCGACGGCAGCAAGAAGCCCGCCTACACCGCCGTCCTCAACGCACTCAACAACGGCTCTTCTACGCCCCCTTCGGACTCCGAGCCGATCAAGGGCGTCGCTTCGGGCCGCTGCCTGGATGTGCCCGGCGCCGGCACCACCGACGGCACCCAGCTCCAGCTGTGGGACTGCCACAGCGGCACCAACCAGCAGTGGGCCCGCACCGCCGCGGGTGAGCTCAGGGTGTACGGCAACAAGTGCCTGGACGCCGCCGGCACCGGCAACGGCGCCAAGGTCCAGATCCACAGCTGCTGGGGTGGCGACAACCAGAAATGGCGCCTCGACTCCGACGGATCCATCGTCGGCCTCCAGTCCGGCCTCTGCCTCGATGCCGTCGCAGGCGGCACCGCGAACGGCACCCTGATCCAGCTCTACTCCTGCTCGAACGGCAGCAACCAACGCTGGACCCGCACCTGACCGCTGCCGGAGGCGGTCCTATTGGCGTAGGAAAGCGCGGAGCGCCTGCCCCTAGACTGCAGTTACTGCCAGTCTCAACCGGCTGACGGCTGACGGCAGTTCAGTGCATCAGGTGACGCCATGACACAGACGTACGGCTTGGGGCAGGCCCGCCCGCCTCACAGGCACCCTGCTGACCCGAGGCGAACGCCCGAGGCGAGTGAGGCCACGCGACTGCTGTGCGCCGGCACGTACCTCGACGGAGCATTCCGGGAAGCGGTCATCGACGAGCTGTACGTCCACGAGGAGCGCCTCGCGGCCCCGTCGTTCGGCATCGACGCTGCCCGGGTGCTCGCTCATGCCCTGCGCGCCCGGCGTATCGAACTGGCCTGGGCGGCCACCATCCTGTTCCTGTGGGTGGTGGCCGTACCACTCACCGAGGGAGTGGTCGCCTACTATCTGCTGTCCTTCGCGCTGATCGTTCTCGCGGGCTGGATTCGCGGGACAGGACAGCGGCCGGGCTGGGTCCGCCGTGCAGTCGCGTGGAACCTGCGCTGGACCGGGCGGGGCCTCTTCCTCCTGACCCTTCTGGGCTTGCTGTCGCTGACCACCAGCGGGCTGGGAAAGGGCAGTTGGGCCCTGCTGCCCGACGTGACGCGGACACAGGCATGGATCTCCTTCACCCTGCCCCTCCTGATGGCCTGGGCCGTGGCCGGGCAGCGCGGTCAGTTCGCCAAGGCGCTCACCGGTGAGCTGGCGAGATCCCGGTTCCCCGATATCGACTCCGACCCGGCGGAGCAGGCGGAGGGCGTCCGTTTCCGAAGGTTGAGCCGCCGCATCCGCTGGGAACAGCACGCACCCCTGATGATGTATCGACCGGTCGACCCCTTCTGCGGCGCGGGCATGCCGTACAAACCATGGTCTTTCTCCATCGAGTTGCGTCCGCAGGAGAACACCGAACCGACGCCGATGGACAACGGCGCGATCCTGCGCCGCATCGTCCCGCTCCTCGAAGCCCTGCGCGAACCGTCCCCGCACGGAGCGCCGTATCTCGCGGCCGCGGTGCGCGACCGCCTGCGGGAGCTGGAGGTCGAGGAGGTCGTGTTTCTGCCGGTGGATGGGCTGCCGGAGCGGTCCGGTGCCCCGTACACCGCTGAGGCCTTCGAGGAGCACAGGTTCCGTTCGGTCGAGGAGGGCGGCGAGACCCGCCGGCACTTCCTGCGGGTCCGGGTCGGCGGCTGGGACGAGGAGATCGTCACGACCGTGTTCGTACGCGTCCACACGCAGGGCGGGATGCTGATGCTGGAGGTCGCACCGCATGTGCTGCGTCCGGTCAAGCAGCTCTATCAGTATGCCGACAGAGTGGCCCACCAGTACCGGCACAACCACCGCTTCGGGAGGGCGGTCTGGGCGATGGGAAGGGTACCGTCCTCGGCCGGGAGCGCCGTGGTGACGCTGTGGCACGGTTGCCGTTCGCTGTGGGAGATCGCGTCCGGTGGCCACGCCAAGGCTCTCGCGGACGGTCCATGGGCGTCGGTACGAGAACTCGGCTCGGACGACGAAGCGTCGCTCTTCCAGGAGATGGACGTCAGCCGGTACCTCAAGTCCATCCAGGACCGGGTGACCGGAGGGGTGAAACTGGCGCTCTCCGAAGCCGGCTGGCAGACCGACGAGTTGGCGCAGAAGATCGTCAACTTGGCCGAAGGCGCGCAATACATCGAGCACGCGCATGGAGTGGCCATCGGGGACCACAACACTGTCACCAGTAACACTCACACTGCCCACACGAGCGCGACGCGCCGGACCGGGGGAGGCCATGCGAACACCTGACGGGCACCGTAGGGATATCCATATCGGCAGCGTGGAGGGGGCCTTCGCGATAGGCGACCGCAACCACGTGACGTACAACCAAGGCGTCGGGTCGATGAATGATCCGGCGCAGGCAGAACTGCTCGGCCTCGTGCGGCGGTTGCGCGACGATCTCGCCCGTACGGTCACGACCCCGCAGACTGCCCTGCTCAATGCCGAACTGGCAGACGCTGAAGTCGAGATGGTGGCAACGGGTGAGGCCGCGCCCGGCCGTCTCACGCGGCTCCGGCAGGCCCTGGCGGACGCGAGCGCTGTGACCGGGGTGCTGGCATCGGGAGCCGCGGTTGCCGAATCGGTACGGGCACTGCTGGGAGGCTGACCGTGAGCAAGAACAGGGGAGATGCGTACTGGAACGACGAGACGCAACGATGGGAGCCGGGCGTCGCCCCCGCTCCGGCAGCATCAAGCGCGGGGCGGAGCACCGACGAAGCGGGACCCCGAAGTGCTCCGGAGCACTTCGTCGGGTACGGGCCACCGAGCAGTCGGCCGCGCCGCTCGCGTGTCGGCGTGCCGGCCGTCGTCGCGATGGCTGTGCTGCTGGTCGCGGGGCTGGTCGGGGGTCGGCTGCTCTGGGGGGACGACAGCGACGGGGACCAGGCGGCGGGTGGCCGGGCCTCGGCGAGCGCCTCCGCCCCCGCGACCGAGGCGCCGCCGCCTGCGGATGAGCTGACGCCCTCCGTAGAGGCGCCGGAGGGAGATCGGGTGCCGGAGGGGGATCAGGCGCCGGAGGGGGATCAGGCGCCGGAGGGAGATCGGGTGCCGGTGGGATATGAACTCGTGCAGGACGACAAGGGGTTCTCGACCGCCGTTCCGGAAGGCTGGAAACGCAGCGAGGACGGGGTGCAGGTCTACTACACATCCCCGGACCGGCGTCGGATGCTGCAGATCTCCACACCCTCGGGCCTCGAGCTCACTCCCTACCAAGCGTTGCAGCAGGCGTCCGATGGTCTCAGGGCGGACGTGTCGGGCTATGAGGAGGTCGAGCTGAAACAGATGAACGATGGCACGGCCAAACTGGTCTACGCCTACGACAGTAGCTCTCTTGGGGAACGCCGAATGGCCATGGACGTCGCGTTCCTGACCAGCGGCAGCCACCAGTACGCCGTTCTCGCCATCGGCCCCGCCGCAGAGTGGCCTGATCAAGGAACGACGGTAGGAACCGCCCTGCATCATTTCGTGCCCGCGCCGGGTGAGTGAATCGACGAGGCGATCGGCGAACCGCAGGGACGCGTCGATCTGACGGTGGGGGTCACCGCGCCGTCGGTCAACTCCACCTCGTGGAAACACAGATGAAGCTCAGGCACGACTCCGTCCTGCTCCATGACAAAACCGAGAACGGATCGGCCGTCCTCACGCCGCCGGCCGGTGGCCCGGTACTCCTCGCCACGGCCGTCGCGCCGACCTGATGGAGCAGCACCTGACCGGCGCAGCCCCGCCGAACCGCCTTTCTCGAAGGGGGCTTTGGCGACCCGTGGAGAGGGAAGTGCACCCGAACACCGTCCCGGGAATGTGAGGAAAGGCGGACAACCCATGCACGACTACGTGAGCGATCTGCGGGCCCTGGTGGGACACCGGCCTCTGATCCTGCCCGGCGCCGCGGTGCTGCTCACCGACGAAGAGGGACGGGTCCTGCTGTTGGCGCGAGCAGACACCGGAGGATGGGGCCTGCCCGGTGGACTGATGGAACCCGGCGAGCGCCTCGAGGACACAGGCCGACGCGAGGTGCGAGAGGAAACGGGCCTCAGTGTCGGCGAGTTGCAGTTGTTCGGGGTCTACTCCGGAGCGGAGCAGTTCTACCGATACCCCAATGGCGACGAAATCCACAACGTCACCGTCGTCTATCGGGCACCCCTTCCCGAGGGCAGCACGCCGCAGGTGGAGGGCCGGGAGAACACCGACTGGCGTTTCTTTCCCCCTGATCGGCCCCCCACGACGCTCATTGCCCCCGAGAAGCCGATCCTTGCTGACTACGCCCGTGCCGCCGCCCGCTCTCCGCGTCCAGGAACCGCTACAGCCACCTGAGCTGTCGGAGGCCGTGCGGGGGCAGCACATCAAGAGGGGGCGTCATACGGATCCAGATCCGGCGCAGCGTCCGCATCCCCGGTGCAGCGTCCGCATCCTCTCGTACGTGAGGGGTGCTGGTCTCGTACGCGAGGGGTGTTGGTCGCGATCACCTTGCGTACGCTTCCCCGCATGTCCCTGTCTCCACGAGCCGTGCTGGTCGGCGTGGTGGCCGCGGTCCTCGCGGTCGCGGTCCTCGCGCTCGAAAGCTCGTCCGGCGATTCCGCAACCGTCACGGTCCTGTCCGGGGCGCTGACGCTGGCGGGCTTCGTCGCGCTCCGCTGGCGGCGGCGCCGGCCGGTGTGGGTGGCGGTGTTCGTGCTGGCCTGCAGCATGGCCTACTTCCCGATCTCGGAACGCGATGTGCCGGTGCTGCTGGTGGCCTTCGCCTTCGCGCTGTTCACCGTCGCGGCCGAGGGCTATCTGCTCGCCGCCGCCACCCTCGCGGTGTCGACCATGCTGATGATCGCCATTCCGGAGCAGCTCGGCTCATCGGACGGCCGCCACGTGGACGACACCTCGATCTTCCTGCTGCTCGGCTGGTTCGTCGGCCTGGTCGCGGCGGGTCACGCGTACAGCATCAGGCTGGCCTATCTGCGCGAGGTCGAGCAGCGGGCACTGGCGGCGGAGCGCGAACGCGACGTACGGGCACAGCAGTCGGTGATCGAGGAGCGGCTGCGGATCGCGCGCGAGCTGCATGACGTGCTCGGCCACAACATCTCGCTGATCAACGTGCAGTCGAGCGCCGCCATGCACCGGCACGCCAAGGGCAAGGCCGGCGCGGCCGAGATGGTGCCCGCGATGGAGGCCATCCGGGACACCAGCCGCGAGGCGCTGCGCGAACTGCGGGCCACGCTGGGCGTGCTCCGGCAGGTGGACGAGGCGGCGCCGACCGTCCCCGCCGACGTCGGCCTGACAGAGATCGCCGGACTGGCGGACCGGGCGTCCACGGCCGGACTCTCGGTGCGTACGGTGATGGAGGTACCGGAGGAAGTGCCACGGCTGCCGCCCCAGGTGGGGCTGGCGGCGTACCGGATCGTGCAGGAGTCGCTGACGAACATCGTGCGGCACGCGAAGGCGACGGAGGCGGTGGTCACGGTACGGCTGGAGCACGACGGCGCCGACGCCGGTGACAGCGGTGACAGCGGTGACAGCGGTGACAGCGGTGACAGCGGTGGCAGTGGTGGCAGCGGTGCCACGAGCGTGCGCGTACGCATCGAGGACAACGGCAAGGGCATGCCCGACGTGCTCGACGGCGCGGGCCGGCACAGTGCCACGGGCCTCGGCGGCAGCGGCCTCGGCGGCATGGCCGAACGGGCACGGGCCCTCGGCGGCGAACTGACGGCGGAGAACATCCCGGGCCGCACCGGAGGCATCTCCGGCTTCCGGGTGGAGGCACGGATTCCGGTGGAGGACAGAAGATGATCAGGGTTGTGCTGGCCGATGACCAGAGACTCGTGCGGGCCGGGTTCCGCTCGATACTCGACGACGAGGACGACATCGAGGTCGTCGGTGAGGCCGCGAACGGCGTCGAGGCCGTACGCCTTGCCCGCGAACTGCGGCCGGACGTCGTCCTCATGGACATCCGGATGCCGGAGAAGGACGGCATCGAGGCCACCGGTGAGATCGTCGGCGACCAGCGGCTGGAGGGCGTACGGGTGGTCATCCTCACCACCTTTGACGTCGACGACCACGTGTACGGGGCGCTGCGCGCGGGCGCATCGGGCTTCCTGGTCAAGGACACCGAACCGATGGAACTGCTGCACGGCGTACGGGTCGCCGCGC
The DNA here is from genome assembly GCF_040683555.1 of Streptomyces sp. NPDC093510. NCBI lineage: Bacteria > Bacillati > Actinomycetota > Actinomycetes > Kitasatosporales > Streptomycetaceae > Streptomyces > Streptomyces sp. NPDC093510. Next base: position 70,325 of record NZ_JBFBEE010000023.1, on the reverse strand, counting down.
GCGGCGACGCACTGATCGCCCCGACCGTGACGCGGCGCCTGATCGCGGAGTTCGCGGGCCGCGTCAAGCGCCCCGAGCCGGACACTCGGCTCAACAGCCTCACCCAGCGGGAACGCGAGGTGATGGGCCTGGTGGGTGCGGGGCTGACCAACGACGAGATTGCCCAGCGGCTCGTACTGAGCCCGGCAACGGCGAAGACCCATGTGAGCCGGGTGATGACGAAGCTCGGCGTCCGCGACCGCGCCCAACTGGTCGTCCTGGCCTACGAGTCCGGCATGATCACCCCAGGCTGGATGGGACAGCCGGGTCGTTGACGCCGGCCGTGACCTCCGGCTCTGCCTGGAGGCGGCCGGGCGACCTTCCCCGACCGTCCTCAAGTTCATTTGAGATCGGGCCCCGTGCGCCATGCCCGGGGCGTGTCGTGGGGTGGGCTGTGACATCCGCATGCCATGAGCGCCCCGGAGGTGGCCGCAACTCCGGTGGTACGGCGGCTCAGGCGGACGCAACTCCTGGGGTACGCCGGGTCGTTACCCCGGGATGACGCGGCGCACCAAGTCGTCACCGCACTGTGTTCCCAGGTCGAGGGGCCGGGATCGCAGAAGGGGGTGACGGCGGTGGACACGTCGGTGGACGCGGTGGTCGGAGCACTCGCGATCGGGCTGCTCGGCTTCTTCACCGCCGGCTACTTCGTCGTCGCCGGGGCCCGGCTGGGCCTGGGCATGCTGCTGCCCTGGCTGGCCCGCGACCCGCGTGAACGACGGGAGGTGCTGGCCGCCTCGGCACGCGATGGTGCCGCGTGGCTGGTCGCCGCGGCCGGGGTGCTCCTGACCTGCTTGCCGCAGATGGCAGGGGAGTTGCTCCGTGAGCGCTGGCCCGCACTCCTCGTGCTGCTGCTCGGCCTGGCCGTGCGCCGTGCGGGTCTGCTGCGTGCCAACCAGGCGTCGGTGTACGGGTGCTGGCTGACAGTGCTCGGCTGGGTCTGGCTGCTGGCCGCGCTGTTCACCGGCGGAACGACCGGTACGAACGCCGTAGGGACGGTGGCCGTCGTGGCGCTCGCTGTGGCCCTGCTGTTCGCCCTGCATGGGCTGGGCTTCGGGGCCCTGCGGCTCACCGGCAGGCCCTTCGAGCGGGCACGGCTGCTGGCGGGGCGCGGTGGCTCACGTGAGTCGTACGCGCTGACCGCCGTGGCCATGGCGGTGCTGCCGCTGGTCTGTGGCCGCCAACTGCCGCTGTGGGACGCGGCGGTGGACGGGCCGGTGGGCGGGTCACCGGCGTGGCTGGCGTGGCTGCCCTGGGTGGTCGTGCCGCTGCTGACGGCCGTCGCGGCGCTGTTGACCGCCGTGCAGACGCGGGCCCGGCGCACCTCTCCGGACGCTCTCCGCCCGGGTTTCCGCCCGGGTTTCCGCTCGGCCTTCCGCGGCGGCCGACGGGGTGGCCCGCGGAAGGGGACGGGCGGTGGTGCGCCGTAGGGACCCGCCTGGCACAGGACTTCACAGCTTCGGAAATCCGGATCGCGGATTGGCCGACGAAGACGACGAAGACGACGAAGACGACGAAGACGACGAAGACGACGAAGACGATGAAGACGACGCGGACGACGAGACGAACATGCGTAGAGACACGGAGGAGCCGTCATGAGCAACGCACGGACCGGGCCGCGGGCCCACAGGGACACGGCCGGAGGAGGGCCGAAGGGGCCGAGGCCGGGGCCGGGGGTCTTCGAGCGGATCGCCGCCTTCTCCTTCCGTCACAAGTGGCGGGCGCTGTTGCTGTGGGCCGCGGTGCTCATCGGCGTACAGGCGCTGTCCATGGTGGTGGGCAACGACTACCGCAACGACTTCTCCCTCCCCGGCACCGAGTCCCACCAGGCGCAGCAGACGATGGAGGAGAAGGGCGCCGCGCAGGCGGGCGACAGCATTCAGATCGTAGTCCGGGACGAGGACGGCCTGCGGACCGCAGCGCACGAGAAGCGCGTCGCAGCGATGCTGAAGAAGGTCGCCGCACAGGACAGCGTCACCGCGGTGGTGAGCCCGTACGACGACAAGTCCGCCGTCTCCCGCGACGGCACCGTCGGCTACGCGACCGTCACCCTGGACGGCCTGGCCGAGGAGGTGCCCAAGGAGGACCGGGTCGAACTGATAGACGTGGCCCAGGACTTCGAGGGCGACGGGCTGCGGGTCGAGCTGGGCGGCGACGCCATCCGCAGCGCGGAGGAAGGTGAGGGCGGCGCCGCCGAGGGTGCGGGCATGCTCGGCGCGCTGATCATCCTGGTGTTCCTGTTCGGCTCGGTGGTCGCGGCCGGACTGCCGGTGATCACGGCGCTGTTCGCGGTGGGCAGCACCATGGGGCTCATCGTGATGGCCTCGCACTTCGTGACGCTCGCGGACTTCACCCCGCCGCTGATGATGCTGGTCGGGCTGGGTGTCGGCATCGACTACGCGCTGCTGATCTTCTCCCGGTACCGCACGGAGCTGCTGGTCGAGGCGGCCGGGGACGGCTCCCTCGCAGGCGGTGGCGGTGCTGATGAGGGCAGCGGCCGGGCTGCCCGCAAGGACGCCGACCGCGCGAGCCGGCCCGGGCAGGAGCGTGCCGCGCGCGTTGCGCTGGACGCGGCGGGCCGTACCGTCTTCTTCGCGGGTTGCACGGTCATCATCGCGCTGCTCGGCATGTATGCGCTCGGTCTCGGCTCGCTCCAGGGCGTGGCCCTGGCGATGGCCCTGACCGTGCTGGTCACCATGCTCGCCTCGCTGACGCTGCTCCCCGCGCTGCTGAGCGCCTTCGGCGGCCGTATCCGGCGCAATGTGCTCAAGCGGGCCCGCAGGCAGGCGGCCCGCGGCCGCAAGGAGGAGGGCACGGCCTGGCGCCGCTGGGGCGGCGGCGTGCAGCGGCATCCGTGGGCGGCGCTGCTGGTCGCCGTGGTGGCCCTGGGCGCGCTGGCCGCACCCGCGCTGAACATGCGTCTCGGTTTCGCGGACGCCGGGAACGACGCGGAGTCCACCACCAGCCGTCAGGCGTACGACCTGCTCGCGGACGGCTTCGGGCCCGGCTTCAACGGCCCGTTGATCGTCGTCGCGGACGGTTCGGACGCGGACGGCGGTTCGGATGCGGGCGGCGGTTCGGATGCGAACGGTGGTTCGGGTGCGGACGGCGAGGAGAAGGGCGAGCCGGTCAAGGACGCGGCGGGCACGCTTCGTACGACGCTCGAGGACACCACCGGCATCGCGGCCGTCTCACCGGCCATCCCGACGAAGGACCCCTCGGTGGCGCTGCTCATCGCCTACCCGGCCTCCGCGCCGCAGGCCGAGGCGACCTCCGACCTGGTCAGCTCGCTGCGGGACGACATCCTGCCGCGCGTCGAGCAGGAGACCGGCACGCAGTTCCTGGTCGGCGGTGCGACGGCGGCGGCCGAGGACTTCTCGTGGAAGGTGCAGGACCGCGTCCCGGTCTTCGTCGCCATCGTGGTCGGACTCTCTGCATTGCTGCTGATGGCCGTGTTCCGCTCGGTGCTGATCCCGCTGAAGGCGGCACTGCTCAACCTGCTGAGCATCGGGGCCTCGCTGGGCGCGGTCACGCTGGTCTTCCAGGAGGGGTGGTTCGGGGTTCAGCAGGGACCGGTCGAGGCGTTCATACCGGTGATGATCTTCGCGATCGTCTTCGGTCTCTCCATGGACTACGAAGTGTTCCTGCTCTCCCGCATCCACGAGGAGTGGGAGCACACCAAGGATCCCTCGCACGCTGTACGGGAGGGGCTGGCGCACACCGGCAAGGTGATCACGGCCGCCGCGGCCATCATGATCGTGGTCTTCGCGGCCTTCATCCTCAGCCCGGACCGGATGCTGCAGCAGTTCGGCCTGGGCCTGGCGGTGGCCATCCTGCTGGACGCGGTGCTGATCAGGTGCCTGATCGTGCCTGCCGTGATGCAGCTCCTCGGCCGCCACGCCTGGTGGCTCCCGGCGCCGCTGGCCAAGCTGCTGCCGCGGGTGAGGATCGAGCGCCATGAGCAGCGCGGTCCTGAGTCCGGCCAGGGCGCCCCCGAAGCGCCGGGCCAGGGCGACTACGCGGACGCGGGACTGCGCCGCTGACGCAGGCGCCAGCGCAAACAGCAGAGGGCACCGGGAGGAACACCTCCCGGTGCCCTCTGCTGCATCAGGGAAACTGTCAGCGACGACCACTGCCCACCGGAGACATCCCCATGCTTGTCTTGCGTCGCCTCGCCGAACACGATCTGCCGTTACTGGGGCACTGGCTGCGGCAGCCGCACGTGGCCCGATGGTGGAATCATGAGACCTCTGTGGAGGCGGTGGCACGAGACTTCGGTCCTGCCATCAAAGGAGAGGAGCCGTCCGAGGATCTGCTGGCTTACCTCGATGACCGCCCGATCGGCCTCGTGCAGCGTTGCCGCCTGTCGGACTACCCCGAGTACCTGGCAGAGCTCACAGCCCTCATCGAAGTGCCCGACGGCACCGTGACCATCGACTACCTGATCGGGGAGGCCCGGGACACCGGCCGCGGGCTCGGCCCACGGATGATCCGGTCGGTCGTCCGGGCGACCTGGAACGATCATCCCGATACTCCTTGCGTCCTGGTGCCGGTCCCGGTGGCCAACCGATCATCCTGGCGGGCCCTGGAAAAGGCCGGGCTGCGTCGTGTCGCCGAGGGCGACCTCGTGCCGGACAACCCTGTCGATGGCCGTGCTCACTACGTCTACCGAATCGATCGACCACCTCTGGTCTGAGGCAACGGTCCTGGGCGGAGCCGGAGCCAGGCCGGATCCGGAGCCAGGCCGGGGCCAGAGCCGGATCGCGGCGATGGCAACGGCGCCGTGGAGCCGTGCGCCGATCCGAGAGACCCGCGCATATCGCGGACGTATCGAAAACCGCATACGCTCCCACAACCCTCCTGCGTGTTCAGTGGTCGCACGGGCCGGCACCTGTCACCGACTGGCCCGTTGACCAGGAAAGGAACGTGGGGATGGGCTCGGATTCCGTACGTGGTGTCGACCGGCGTCAACTGCTCGGGTGGGGAGGGCTGTCGGCCGTCGGCGTGGTGGCGGCGGGTGCTCGGCCGGTGAGCGCCCGGACCGGCGCCGCCGCCCCGCCCGCCGTCGGTTCCGCCGCCGCCCCGCCGGACACTCGGCCCGGCGGGGCCTACGACCGGTACGTGGCGAAGCTGGCCGCCGAGGACAGATTCTCCGGCGTGGTGCTGCTGTCGCACCGGGGGCGGACCGTGCTGTCGCGCAGCTACGGCATGGCCGACGAGGAGCAGGGGGCCCGCAACCACGAGGGCGTCGCGTTCAACCTCTCCTCCGCGGGGAAGCCGTTCGGCGCCGTGGCCATCCTGCAACTGGCGCAGCGTGGCAAGTTGAGGCTTTCGGACACGGTGGGCACCCATCTGTCCGGTTTCGCCGAGGAGATCGCCGACAAGGTGACGATCCATCACCTGCTGTCCGGCACCTCCGGGTTGAACACCCCGGAGGAGGACCTGCAGCGCGTCTTCCAGAGCCGGGAGGAGGTGCGGGAGTTCTACGAGCGGTGGGCGAGGCAGGCGAAACCGGTGAGCGCCCCCGGTACGCCCACCGACCACGCCGGGGCCGAGGTCGCCATCCCCGCGCTGATCGTGGAGGCCGTGACCGGCACGACCTACTGGGACTACGTCGAGGAGCACGTCTTCCGGCGTTGCGGCATGACAGGCACCGCGTTCTACACCCGGCCGCAGTGGCTCACCGACAAGCACATCGCGCACTCGTACATGCGGCAGGCCGACGGCAGCCGGGTGGACGCCGTCCGCAACTTGGACAAGGGCAGCCCGGACCCGTACCAACTGGGCAAGAACCCGGGCCGCAGCTTCATCGATCCCCCGGGGGACGGCGGCTTCGCGACCGCGCCGGACCTCGTCCGGTTCGCGCACGCGCTGAGCGACGGGACCGTACTGGACCGCCCCTACGCCGAACTGCTCACCGGGGCCAAGGCCCCGCTGCCCCCGCAGGGAGGCGGCCTGGCCGGCCGGACGGCCCCGGCCGACGCGTCGTTCGCGGCGTACATGATGCCGGTCAACCTCGTGGGTGGCCGCTGGGTGCACGGTCGCGCGGGCGTCAACCCCGGCACTGTCGCCAGCTGGAACATCTATCCGGACACCGGCTGGGTCGGCGTCGTCCTCGGCAATCAGGACGACATACCGTTCCAGGAGATCATCGAGCAGGAGATGCGGGCCGTCCTCGGCTGAGGGGTTCCGGGCTCGACGGGCCCACCCGTGCGGCGACGAGGCCGACATCGACGCCTTCACCGGATGCGCCGGACAGACCCTAGTCGGGTTCCGGCACGGTGCCCGCCCCGGCGGGACCCGACGCGGGTGGGGTCGCCAGGCCCGCGGCGTGTCCGGCGAGGCCCGTCGCCATCGCCTGCATGAAGCGGCGGAGGTACCACTGGAAGACCCGGCGCATCCTTCCGCGAGCCACGTACGTGCCGTGCCAGTGGATCCTTGTTCCACCGCCGGGCAGTTCACGCAGTTCGATCGTGGCGTGGTAGTCGGCCATCTGCGGGATTTCCACACCCTCGTACGAGAAGCGGAGTTCGGGCTCGAGGACGAGGTCCGTGATGCGTTCCCGGGTGACGACCTTCCCCGTACGGTAGGCGCGGGTGGCTCCGACTCCGTCCTGGCCGTCGGGTGAGAGGTCACGCGACCGGCCGGTGTCCAGCGCGTCGATGCGTGACCACTCGGGCCAGCTCCGCGGGTTGCGCAGCAGCGCCCAGATCGCCTCCGGCGGTGCCGTCGATTCGGCCGTGACGTCATACGAGTGCATGTCGACGCTCCTCACGGTGTCCGGTATCCGAAGAAAATGATCATGAGGGGAGCCTAAGCACATCCTGGCGCCGGGCCCATGCGTGAGATTGCGGTGGGGCGGTCAGGAATTGCGGTGGCCGGAGCGGTAGGCCGAGGGGCGCACTCCGGTCTGCCGGAGGAATGTGGCCGACAGGGCGCCGGGACCGCCGAAGCCGCACCGCGACGCGATCCGGGCGACCGGCAGGTCGGTGCCGCACAACAGTCGTTTCGCCTCCTCTACGCGCAGCCTCGTGAGGTATCTGTACGGCGTCATCCCGGTGGCAGCCTTGAAGACCCGGACGAAGTGGTAGACGCTCAGGTGCACTTCGTCGGCGATCTCGGCCAAGGTGACCGGCTCTGCGAGCCGGTCACGCATCATCGCGACGGCGGCGCTGACGCGCGCGTCTTCCCGCGAACGGGAACGCGAAAGCAGACGTGCACCCGGACCCGAGTCCGAGCCCGTGGATGCGGGCGTGCCCGAAGCGGTGCCTCGCGCATGGCGGGTGAGCAGGTGCACGGTCAGGAAGGCCGCCGCGGATTCGGCGTACAGGTCACCGGCCAACTCGTCGAGAGAGCCGAGAGCGCGGACAGTCTCCTCGATCAGCGGGTCCCCTGCCGCCAGGGAGGCGGCCAAGACCTCGTAGTCCACCGGGCGGCCGCCCAGTTGTGTCGCGACCGTGTCGACGGTGTCACGCGGAATGTGTATCTGTACGCTCCGCATTGCCCCGGTCGCACGGTAGCGGCGAAGGACGGGCCGGCCCGGGAGGCTCATCTCCAGCCGTCCCGGTGCCCATGTGTGGCGCGTGGTCCGACCGTCACGCCGTGTCTCCATCGCTGCCCGCCCCGCCACAGGCAGCACCAAGTGCAGGTCTGCCGCACCCGGCAGTTCCATGTCCTCGGCCACGGGAACATGCTCGAACCGCTGGACGAGCAGGGACTGCCATCCTGCGGTCTCCCAACTGCAGTACGTCCGCCGAACGTAACGAGCCATGTCGAAACCGGCGTACGGCTGGAGATCGAAACGAGGGGAGTCGAACACCATGGCATCGAGGTTACGGCCGAGCGCGACGGCCGGGGGAGCACGCCGACTGCGCCCCGGGCCGTCGCGCCTGCACGGACTGGAACGTCACGCGCCGTCGGAGACCTCCACTGTGGTGACGACGCGGGTCAGGGAAGGGCGGCGGGGTACGGAGCCGAAGCCGAAGCGGACCGGAGGGTGCACGTCGCTCAGCGCGCCCAGACGCTGCCCGTCCCAGGCCGCGTCCGCCGCGGTGATCGAGCGCAGGTCCCGGGCGGCGTACCACTCACGGCGCCCTGCCCCCGCGCTGCCACGGGTCCGCACACCGCGCATCAGTACGCGGGCCGGCGCGTCGCACAGCGCGGCCCATCCGGTGCTGCCCGCCAGGCGGCCGGGGACAAGCCTCAGCAGACGCCCCAGCGCGGTGGACGGGCCGGGCGTGAAGGTGAGCAACAGCGGGCCGGCTGTCACATCCCAGCGGTCACGCGCGGGGCCGACGGTGACAGGGCAGATGACGACTTCGTCGAACCGGTACGTGGCGGTGACGAACTGCGCCACTTCCTCCGAGGGCGCCAACAGCACCCGGTGCCCGTCGGCCCGCTCCACCATGACATCGGCGAAGGGCCCCAGCGGGGACAGCGGCCAGTACCCGACGACGATGCGTACGCCGCCGGTCGTCCCCAGCCCCGCGATCCATCCGTCGAAGCGCATGCGGCGCGCTGTGCTCGTCGGTGTCACCGATGTCACCGGGCGGCGGTGGGCGCCCCCGGCACCCGCCGGTCCCCGCCGTTGTGGTCCTGCCACAGGCGGTACACGTCCACGGCGCCGTCCCGTGGCTCGTGACGCATCGGGAGGCGGCGCTCCTGCCACGGCTTGGCGAACTCGTCGTAGAACGTGCTCAGTTCGAAGTACTTCCGGTCGTCGACGTAGTGCGCCTCATAGGCGTCCCTGGTCGTGACGAAGACGACCTCGTCCGGAGAGCAGTAGTAGAGCGCTCCCAGGCACATCGGGCACGGCTGCGCCAGTACGTAGACGGTGGCACCCGTCAGGTGCTCGGTGCCGAGCCGCGTGCAGGCGTCACGGATGGCCAGCACCTCCGCGTGGGCAGTGGGGTCGTGGCTCTGGGCCACCTGATTGGCGCGTTCGGCGATGATCTCGCCGTCCTTCACGATGACGGTGGCGAAGGGGCGGCCGCCGTTCTGCACGTTCCGACGGGCCAGGTCGATGGTGCGTTGTACGTAGTCCACGTCGTGCCTCCGGTGGGGTCTTCGGTGCCGGTGCTCGTCGGCCGCGGCCGGTTCCGGCGTCGCGTGCCGACGTACTCAGTCTGCGTAACCTGGGCGCACAGCGTCCAAGACGCGCTCACCACGCCCGATACAGATGCCACCTATGTATGGCTACGTACGCACCTTCGGCCGGCCCCTCAGGCCGCGTGACGCTTTTCGGGGCGCTCCCCGCGGTCCTCGGCCCGGCTCCCGGGGTGCTTCTTGCGGCGCTTCTGCGGCGCCGCGTCGCGGTGCCCCGTACGTTTCTGCCCGTGAATGAGTCGTAGGTGTCCTCGATGGCGGCCGGCCGGCGGTGCGGCACGTCCGTTCAACCGGTCCTCGACCCGGTCCATGCCGATCAGCAGAAGTCCCATGACCGGCAACAACAAGAGAGCGACAACTAACATCTGCGGCGACCTCCCCGCGGCGTCCCCTCTCGCCTGCCCCACTCGAACGCCTTCACGGACCGGAAAATGTGAAGGTCCCGCAACGCCGCAACGCCGCAACGCCGCAACGCCGCAACGCCGCTCGCCGTCCGCCGTCCGCTCTCTCCCAGGTTGGGTCTCCCAGGTTCGGTCTCCCAGGTTTCGTCCGCGTCGGCGGGGACATCAGGTTCCCACTCCGTCGACACGGGAGAGGATCAGAGCGAATGTCCGACGACTTCGAGGTCTCCGGAAACCCGAACAGGCGGATTTCCGCCACAGATCTCATCGGCTGCACGGTGGAGGCGAGTGACGGTCCGACCGGGCAAGTCGACCCCGCCTCCGAGGAAGTGGCGCCCGACCACCTCGTCATCGACACCGGCGGGACGCTGCTGAGCAAGAAAGTACTGCTGCCCATCTGGGTCATCGCGCACGTCGACGAAGCGAACCGCACCGTGCATGTCCCCCGCACGAAGGACCACATCAAGGACGCCCCGCGCTTCGACAGAGACCTCCGCGTCACCGATCCCAGCTACCGCGCACGCATCGACGAACACTACGTCGACGAGTCCGGGGGCTGATCGACGGCGACGGTGGCCGGTCTGTCCTGGGCTTGCCGTGGGCGAGGTGCCCGGCGTCTTCGGGGCAGCAGGTGGGGCCATGTGCGCCGCGCCCATGGCACGGGCGAGGTCGGGTGCCGGGTGCGGGTGCCGGGTGATCGGCCTCAGTTTGCGGCAGGCAGGCCTTTGCGCAGCAGGTCCTGGCGCTGTTGTGCGTACCCCTGGTCGTTGAGGACGATCACGGTCAGCGGAAGGGCGTAGCGGACAGCGGTGTGCAGGTCGGCCGGGTTCATCATCAGGTCGCCGTCACCGGTGAGGTGGGTGACTCGGCATGCGGGGGCGGGCGAAGCGGGCTCCGACAGCCACGGGCAGGGCCTGGCCGATCGCTCCGAAATCCGTGCTGACACAGGTCCAGCGGTCCGGACCGGCCGCGGGCAAGGCCTGGCAGGCGGACACCGCGGCCTGACCACCCCCGATGACCACCGCCGCCTCGGCGAGTTTGTGACCTCATCGTCGAGGGGGTGGGCTGAGGTGCCGCTCGGAGCCTTTGCGGGCCGCGACGACGGCCGCAGGTGCTGCCACGAAGGCGAGGGCGCCGCACAGAACGGCGAGGATCGGGTAGCTGGTGATGGCGACGACGATGCCGGAGACCAGGCCGCCGACGGCGCCCGCGACGGCGATGGCGACGTCGACCAGTCCCTGGACCTTGGCGCGGGTGGCAAGGGGCGTGCTGTTGGTGACGATCGCGGTGCCGGTGACCAAGCCGAAGCTCCAGCCGACGCCGAGCAGGACGAGGGCGAGGGTGATCAGGGGGAGGGAGTGGCCGGGCGCGAGGGCGGCGACCACTCCGGCGGTGAGCAGCGTGCCGGCCGTCGCCACGCTCATCGCGGTGGCACCGAATCGGTCGACGAGGCGACCGGCCACCGGCGACGGCAGGTACATGGAGCCCGTATGCAGGGCGATGACCAGGCCGGACGCGGCGGTGCCGAAGCCGTGGGCGTGCATGTGGATGGGCGTCATGGTCATCACGGCGACCATGACGAGCTGGCTGAGGACGAGGACCACGACGCCGACCAGCAGGCCGGGGCCGGACTTGGAGGAGGAATGCGCGGACGCTCCCTCGTCCGGGGCCGCGGGCAGGGTGCGGGCGAGCACCAGCGGGTCTGGGCGCAGCCATACGAGGAGGGTGAGCGCGGCCAGCGTGAACGCGACCGTGGAGAGGAGGAACAGGCCGGTCAGCTCGGGCAGGTGGAGCGCCGTCGCGAGGTGTCCGGTGGGGGTGGCGAGCAGAGGCCCGGCGATACCGCCCGCGGTGGTGGCGACGATGACGGTGGAGGTGGCGCGGGCGCGTTGACGGGGCGCGGCGAGGTCGGCTCCCGCGTACCGGGCCTGGAGGTTGGACGTGGTGCCGGCGCCATAGAGGAACAGGGAGATCAACAGCAGCACGGGGCTGTCGAGCACGGCCGCGAAGACGACTCCCGCACCGCCGACGGCACCGGTGAGATATCCGGCGGCCAGGCCGGGGCGGCGGCCGAGGCGCTGGGAGACACGTCCGATGACGACGGCCGCCACGGCGGAGCCCGCGGTGAGCAGGGCGATGGGCAGCCCGGACAGGGAGGTGCTGTCGAGCATCTGCCCGGCAAGGAGACCGGCGACGGTGACACCGGCGGCGAGGCCGACACCGCTGAGGACTTGCGATACGAGCAGCACGATCAGGGTGCGCTTCTGCACCGCGGATATGGCGGGGGAGAGCGCGGTGGTGGGCGGGGTTCGTGTGGAGGCGAGGGCCGGGTGGGCCATGGGGTCCGTACTTTCGGGAGGCCGAGTCGCCGGGAGGCCGGGGTGGGGGGCATCGGGTGGGGCGGCCCGGTGGCCGTCAGGCGGTGGTCGGAGGTGGAACGGAAGAGGGCGAGACGGAAGAGCACGGGCGAACTGGCCGGTGATGCCGACCAGTTGCCGCCCGTCGTCGGGGTCGGGGCCGTGGTCCTGGTCGAGGGGCATCGCGCCGTCCGGAGCGGTCGTGACGTGCTGGTCCAGGACGAATCGGCCCCGGCAGAGCTGGGCGCCGAGCGAGGTGAGAACCGGGCGCAGGGTGTAGTCGGCCAGGTCCACGCGTCCCGCGTCAGCGCGTGCGGTCGGGCATGCCGTAGGCGTCGGCGATCAGCTCGGTGGAACGCAACCGGGCCTGGACGGAGTGGCCGACGCTGCCGATCATGAGTTCGTCGGCGCCGGAGTCCCGCTGGACCTGGTTCAGGTGGGAGGTGATCTGCGCGGGGGTGCCGTGCGGGATGTGGGTCAACCAGCTGTCGACGGCCTGGCGTTCCTGGGCGTCGTAGGCGTAGGCGTCCACTTCCTCGGGGGACGGCAGGAGGTAGGACTTGCGCTGGAACATGCGGAGCATGGCGTGCGCGAGGGTGCCTGCCTGTCGGCGGGCCTCACACGCGTCCTCCGATGCGGCGACGGTGAAGCTGACCAGTGCGTACGGCTCGGCCAGGGCTTCGGACGGAGTGAACCGCTCGCGGTACAGGCGCAGGGCGGCCACGACGTCGCGCGGGTTGAAGTGCGCGGCGAAGGCGAACGGCAGGCCGAGCCGGGCGGCGAGCTGCGCGGAGTAGCCGGATGAGCCGAGCAGCCACACAGGCAGGCGGCCGGTGGGCGGGGTGACACCGTTGAGCCGGTCCTGGGCGGGCCCAGGCACGGCGTACACGCGGTCGGCGTAGGGGTGCTCGGCCGGGAAGTCGTCGCCGAGGAAGTGCAGCAGTTCAAGGACCTGCTGGGGGAAGTCCTCGGCGTCGCTCACGCCGCGGCGCAGGGCGGCGGCCGTGGCGTGATCGGTGCCCGGGGCCCGGCCGAGGCCCAGGTCGATGCGGCCGGGGGCGAGGGCCTCCAGCATGCCGAACTGTTCGGCGACGACCAGCGGCGGATGGTTGGGCAGCATGATCCCGCCCGCGCCGAGCCGCAGCCTGCTGGTCTCCGCGGTGAGCCGGGACAGCAGGACGGGCGGGCTGGAGGTGGAGACGCCGGGCATGGCGTGGTGCTCGTTCATCCAGTAGCGGGTGAAGCCGCGCCGGTCGGCGAGCCGGGCGAGTTCGATGCTGCCGGCGAGCGCCTCCGTGGCGGTCTGGCCGGTGCCGGTCATGGCGGAGTCCAGTACGGACAGGGCGGCGGGCGCGGAGCCGTGGCGGGTGCCGCGGATCGGGTCGGTCATGGTCGTGCGGTCCTTCGGGTTGAGGCGTGCGGCGCGCGGCGTGCGACGTGCGGCGTGCGGCGGAGTGGTGGCGCCGGGCGCCGGCCGACAGAGACACGCCGCGACTGTCGGCCGGCGCCCGGCCGTGTCCGGCGTACGCGCCCGACATACGTGGGGTCAGCCGTGTCCGGCGTACGCGCCCGACGTACGTGGGGTCAGCCGCGTACGCCGAAGTCGACGCGGTCGGTGATACCGGCGGCGGCAAAGGCGGCGACCAACTCGTCGCGGCCCTCGGTGAAGTGGGCCCAGCTGTCGTAGTGGACGGGGACGACGCGGCCGGCGTCGAGGATCTTCGCGGCCTGGGCGGCCTGGGCGCTGTCCAGGACGATCACCTTGCCGTCGAAGACTTCGGCGAAGCGGGGCGCTCCGGCGAAGAGGAGGGCCGTGTCGATCGGTGCGAAGCGCTCGGCGATGTCCTCGACCGCGTCGAGGGAGGCGTTGTCGCCGCTGACGTAGACGGTGGGCAGGCCCTCGCCGGTCAGGACGAAGCCGACGACCTCGCCGCAGATCGGTTCGACCTCCTCGCGCGGGCCGGGGCCGTGGATGGCGGGCACGCCAGTCACGGTGACCGTGCCGGGTCCGCCGTCCCGGCGCTCGAGCTCGACCGACTGCCAGTCGGCGAGGCCAGTGGCCGCATCCCCGAGACGCTCCCCGCCGCCGGGGGTGGTGAGCGTCAGCGGTACATCGGCGAGCAGGGCCCGGCCGGAGGTGTCGAGGTTGTCGGCGTGCTCGTCGTGCGAGAGCAGGACCACGTCGACGCGGCCGACATCGGCCGGGCTGCCGTCAGACGCCGCCGTCTTGGTCAGCACGACGGCCGGGGCCTGGTGGTCGCCGGGACCGTCGAAGGTCGGGTCGGTGAGAAAGCGCAGCCCGCCGTACTCGAAAAGGGCGGTCGGGCCGCCGAAAACGCGGACGGGGAACGGAGCGGTCTGCGGGGTCGGGGAAGACACGAAAAGATTCCTCACGGATAGTGTGCGTGTTAACCGTGAGTCGACTGTACGCGGGCCTCACGGATGAGTGCAACCGGTACCGTGAGAACTGGTAGGGGGACCTCGCAGTGCTCGGAGGCCAGATTCCCGGCACCGGCCCGGCCGTTCTACACCCTGTGCGCGTCTCGCACCTGGGCGACGACCCCGGGAGACCTTCACCGCCACGGTGCTGCTCAAGCTGGAAGCCGAGGGAGGGCTGTCGTTGGCAGACAGCGTGGCGGAATGGCTGCCCGGGGTGGTGCGCGGCAAGGGCTATCGGCCAGGGAGAATCACCCTGCGGCACCTGCTCAACCACACGAGCGGCATCTTCGACCACAACATGGACCGAGGCTTCCCGCTCTGGGCGAGACCAGTTGGGGCCTGTTGGGAGACGGACCCTGGCGCCGACGCGCAGCGTCGACGGCAGCGCAGCGCCGACCAAGGCTGCGAGCAGGACGGTCCAGCCGACGCGATATTCCCAGCGGCGCCGACGGTCATCCGGGATGCTGGTCGTCATGGATGAGGTCAAGGTCATCGTCGCCCACTCAGAGCGCGCCACCCTGCGCGTCGGCGACATGTTCCTGAAGGTGGACGGTGATCAGGCGCGCATCGACGCCGAGGTCGAGGCGATGACCCTGGCGCCGGTCCCGACCCCGCAGGTCCTGTGGCGCAAGCCGCACGTCCTTGCGATCGCCGCGGTCCGGGGGAGAACGCTCGGCCGCCTCGGCGAGCCGTCGACCACGCCACCGGCGGCGTGGGCCGCGGCGGGTGCGGCCATCCGGAAACTGCACGACGCGCCGTTGCCGCCCCGGCCCGGGCGGGGCGGCCGGGCCCCCGACCAGTTGGCGGCGGAACTCGACCGCGAGTGCGAGTTGCTCGTGGCGAACGACCTCCTGCCCGCCGACCTGGTCACCCGCAACCGCCAGGTCGCCGAGGCCGCCCTCCGGCTGTTGACTCCCGTGTTCACGCACGGCGACCTGCAGATCGCTCACGTCTTCGCGGATGAGGACGAGATCACGGGCATCATCGACTGGTCCGAGGCGGGCCAGGGCGACGCCTTGTACGACCTCGCCACCTTCACGCTCGGCCACGAAGAGCACCTCGGCGACGTCATCGCCGGCTACGGCGCCGACGTGGACCTCGACGTGATTCGCGCGTGGTGGTCGTTGCGAAGCCTGCTGGGAGTCCGCTGGCTGCTCGAGCACGGCTTCGACGCGTTCGCGCCGGGCTGCGAGGTCGACGTGCTGCGCTCCCGGATGTGAGGAGCTGGGGCCCGACTGCTACGTAGTGCGCGCACATCTCCGGAGCTTCCTGCGAGGCGGGGTTGGGGTCGGGGTCGGGGTCGGGGTCGGGGTTCAGAGGCTCTCAGGAACTCCGGGGAACGAGCTAGGCGCCGTCGTTGCCATCACGCAGGGAATGGACCATGCTCCGCAGGATCCGGTACGCGCCTGTCCGCTCAGTCTCGGTCATGCCGGCCAGCATCCTGACCTCGACGGACCGGACCGCAGCGGTCGCCTTCTCGAGACTCCGCCGGCCGCGAGGCGTGAGTCGTGCGGGAAGAACCTTCCCGACGGGTGCCTCCGCGGGCCTGGTCACGTACCCCTCTCGTTCCAGGTTCTGGAGCAGCACGTTCATCGTCTGCCGTGTCACGAACGCGCCCCGCGCGAGCTCGGAGTTCGACAAGCCCGGCCGCTGAGCCAGCAGTTCGAGGCAGGAGTAGTGCGTCACGCTCATCCCGAGTGGCCGCAGCACCTCCTCCATGGCTACGCGGAGGGCGCTCGACGCCTCTTTGAGCAGGTAGCCCAGTGACGTCTCCAGGTCGATACCGGCACCGTCTTGTTTCATGTCAGCATTCTGACATAGGTTCACCTGTGTCAGGAAGCTGACACGACAAGAAGGAGCATCATCATGCCCGTCACCGGCCCCGACTTCATCTCGCTCCAGGTGCGCGACCTCGGCGCTTCGCAGGCGTTCTACGAGCAGTACCTCGGCCTCGTCCGCTCGCAGGCCGGGCCCCCGCACGCCGTCGTCTTCGAGACGAAGCCGATCGCGTTCGCGCTCCGCGACATCGTTCCCGGCACCGATCTCGCATCTGTTGCTCAGCCCGGCATCGGTGCCGCGATCTGGCTGCACGCCACCGACGTCCAGGCCATTCACGACGCTCTCGTCGCCGACGGTCACACCATCGTCTCCGCGCCGATCGACGGGCCCTTCGGCTGGACATTCACCTTCGCCGACCCCGACGGCTACCAGGTCACCCTCCACGACCGCGCCTGACCGGCCTACTGTCGGTCGGGCGGCCGCCGCTTGGGAGTGGTCGGGCCCGGGTCGCCGCCGGGTTCGGGCGTCCTGGCACACCGCCTGCCGCCAACGCGTCCAGCAAGACACCTGCGGGCACCGATGCTGGGGCGGTGACCCGCTCCACGGCGCCCGCAGAGTCCTGCGCACGGTGTCGGCCCGCCCCGGTCAGCCCATCGCGGCGGGCTCCGGAGCAGGGACGGTTCCCTGTGCGGTCCGAGCCGCCGACGGGTCGAAGCGCATGGGCGTGATCTGCTTGACGTCGTAACGGCTCCGCATGCGCTTGACCGCCTCGGGGTCCACCGAGTCACCGGCCGACCAGATCTCCGCGATCTCTTCGAAGTAGTGCTCGTGCTCGGGGGACGGGGAGCTCTGGAACAGCATGCGCACCGGTTTGTCCGTGGCGTTCCTGAAGGCGTGCGGGGTGTTGGGCGGCACGAACATGCTGCTGCCCGCGGGGGCGCGTACGACCCTGTCCCCGTCGACGGACTCCCAGTCGAGCCAGTCATCCGTACGTTCGGCGGGCTCGAACGCCAGCAGTTCCAACTCGCCTTCGAGGATGTAGAAGAACTCCTCCGACTGTTCGTGGAAGTGGCCGCCGGTGTCGAAGCCGGGCGGCACGACCACCTCGAAGATGGAGGCGGAGGAACCCTGCGCCCCCGTGGCCTTGAAGGTCACTTCTTGCGCCTTCGTGACCAGCTTGTGCCCCTCACCCGGCAGGCGAATGAGGTCGCTCATGCGATCAACTCCTTGAGTGGAACCGTAAGAACCGTAAGAACCGTAGTGACCGAAGTAAGGCTACGACCCTTACCTTGAGCGGCGCTCGGGCCGAGGGTGGCGGGGGGCAGTGCGGAGCGGCGTCACGTGCTGGTCATCGGCACCGGACGGGGGAACCGGCGCCTCATCAGCTGGGGTCTGGATTTACTAGGACGTCCAACTATATAGTCGGGAGAGAAGGTCCGCGGTGCAGGGAAGTCGGTGTGAATCCGACACGGTCCCGCCACTGTGACCGGGGAGTTCGCCGTCGAGCAGTACGCCACTGACGCGTTGGATGTCGGGAAGGCGGGCGGCGCGCGCTGATCCGGGAGTCAGGATACCGGCCGCGGAATGTCCGTGTTGTCCACGAGGATGGAGCTGACACGCATGGCACCGGCGCGTATCCACGCCACTGATGATCCGCGGCAACCGGCATTTCACGGTTTTCACGGCTTCCACGGCTTCCACGGCCGGGATTTCTCCCGCCCCGTAACCGCCCCTGTCGGCTGACGGCCCTTCGCCATACGCGCTCTCGCGCGGTCACGTGCACACGAGCCACCGCTCGCCTGTGCCCTGTCTCCGCGCGCCATCCCGGATCACCTGACGAGAGCAGGCATTCATGGTCCGCATGCAAGACCGCGCCGCTGTGCGCGAGTTGACCCACTTCGTCGGCGGCAGGCACACCGAGGGGACCTCGGGGGCCTATGGCGACGTGTACGACCCGAACACCGGCCGGATCCAGGCGCGCGTCCCCCTCGCGAACCGGTCGGAGACCGAGGCGGTCATCGCCGACGCCGTCCGCGCCCAGCGCGAGTGGGGGGAATGGAATCCGCAGCGGCGCGCCCGTGTCCTGCTGAAGTTCCTCACCCTCGTCGACCGGCAGAAGGACACGCTGGCCCGACTCCTGTCGTCCGAGCACGGCAAGACCGTCGCCGACGCGCACGGGGACATCCAACGCGGCCTGGAAGTGGTCGAGTTCGCCGCCGGTATCCCGCACCTCCTCAAGGGAGAGTTCACCGACAACGCGGGCACCGGCATCGACGTCCACTCGCTGCGCTCGCCGCTCGGCGTCGTCGCGGGCATCACGCCCTTCAACTTCCCGGCGATGATTCCGCTGTGGAAGGCCGCGCCCGCGCTCGCCTGCGGCAACGCCTTCATCCTCAAGCCGTCCGAGCGCGACCCGTCCGTCCCGCTGCGGCTGGCCGAACTGTTCCTGGAGGCGGGCTTGCCGCCCGGCGTCCTGAACGTCGTCAACGGCGGCAAGGAAACCGTGGACACCCTCCTTGAGGACCCGCGCGTCCAGGCGCTCGGCTTCGTCGGCTCCACGCCGGTCGCCGCACACATCTACGCCACCGCGGCCGCGCGCGGCAAGCGCGCCCAGTGTTTCGGCGGCGCCAAGAACCACATGATCGTGATGCCGGACGCCGACCTCGACCAGGCCGTGGACGCCCTCATCGGCGCCGGGTACGGCTCGGCGGGGGAGCGCTGCATGGCCATCTCCGTCGCCGTTCCGGTGGGCGAGGACACAGCTGATGCCCTTGTCGCCCGCCTGAAGGAGCGTATCGGCACCCTGCGCATCGGACCCGGCGACGACCCTCAGGCGGACTTCGGCCCCCTGGTCGGCCAGGACGCCGTCGACCGTGTCCGTTCGTACGTCGATCTCGGTGTGAAGGAAGGCGCCGAGCTCGTCGTCGACGGGCGGGACTTCAGGCTGGACGGTCATGAGCAGGGGTTCTTCACCGGGGCCAGCCTCTTCGACCGGGTCACGCCCGGCATGCGGATCTACCAGGAGGAGATCTTCGGACCGGTCCTGTGCGTGGTTCGCGCGGCCGACTACGAAGAGGCACTGCGACTGCCGAGCGAGCACACCTACGGCAACGGCGTCGCGATCTTCACGCGCGACGGCGACACGGCCCGCGACTTCACCCGCCGCGTGAACACCGGCATGGTCGGCGTCAACGTCCCCATCCCGGTTCCGGTCGCCTACCACACCTTCGGCGGCTGGAAGGCGTCCGGTTTCGGTGACCTGAACCAGCACGGCCCGGACGCCATCCGCTTCTACACCCGCACGAAGACGGTCACCTCGCGCTGGCCCGCCGGGCTCCGCGCAGGCGCGAGCTTCACGATCCCGACCATGGAGTGAGCGGCATGACCCACACCATGCTCACAAAGGACCAACAAGCCCTGATCGAGACGGTGTTGGACTTCGCCCAGGACCACATCGCCCCGCACGCGGTGGACTGGGACCGGGACAAGCACTTCCCCGTCGATGTCCTGCGCAAGGCGGCCGGGCTCGGCCTCGGCGGGGTGTATGTCCGGGAGGAGTCCGCAGGGTCCGCCCTCAGCCGCGAGGACGGTGTCCTCGTCTTCGAGGCGCTCGCCTCGGGCTGCCCCTCCATCGCGGGCTATCTGTCCATCCACAACATGGTCGCCTGGATGATCGACCGCTATGGCGACCCCGACCAGCGTGCTGCCTGGCTGCCCCGGCTGTGCGCCATGGACGACCTGGCCAGCTACTGCCTGACCGAGCCCGGCACCGGCTCGGACGCGGCGGCTCTCACCACCAGGGCCGTCCGTGACGGGCAGGACTGGCTGCTCACGGGCGTGAAACAGTTCATCTCCGGAGCCGGCGCGTCCCAGCTCTACGTCGTCATGGCCCGCACAGGAGGCGACGGTGCCGACGGGATCTCCGCCTTCGTGGTCGACAAGGACGACACGGGTGTCTCCTTCGGCCCGAACGAGCAGAAGATGGGCTGGAACGCGCAGCCCACCAGGCAGGTCATCCTGGACGGCGTCCGCGTACCCGGCAACCGGCTCCTGGGGCGGGAAGGCCGGGGGTTCCGCATCGCCATGAACGGCCTCAACGGCGGCCGTCTCGGTATCGCCGCCTGCTCCCTCGGCGGGGCCCGCAGCGCGCTCGACCGCAGCCTGGTCCACCTCGCCGACCGCGAGGCGTTCGGCCGCCGCCTCCTGGACGCCGGGGCGTTGCGCTTCCGCCTGGCCGACATGGCGACCGAACTCGCCGCCGCCCGTGCCCTCGTACGACAGGCGGCGCAAGCCCTCGACCGCGGCGACCCGCAAGCGCCGTACCTGTGCGCCATGGCGAAGAGGTACGCGACGGACACCGGCTACTCCGTGGCCGACCGCGCACTCCAACTGCACGGAGGGTACGGCTATGTGAGCGAGTACGGCATCGAGAAGATCGTCCGCGACCTACGGGTCCATCAGATCCTGGAAGGGACCAACGAGATCATGCGTGTCATCGTCGCCCGCGGTCTGACGGAGGTGTACGGATGACCGGCGACGACCGGCACGTCCTGCTGCGTACCGAAGGCCGCGCCGCCCACATCACCCTCAACCGGCCCCGCGCACTCAACTCCCTCACCCACGCGATGGTGCGCCGTGTCGACGAGGCGCTGACGGCGTGGGAGCACGACGACCGTGTCGAAACCGTCGTCATGAGCGGGGAAGGAGAGCGGGGGCTGTGCGCGGGCGGCGACATCCGCGCCATCCACGACGACGTACGCGATGCGCACGGAACGGCGACCGCCGCGTTCTGGCGCGACGAGTACCACCTCAACGCCCGGATCGCCCGCTACCCGAAACCGTACGTCGCCCTCATGGACGGCATCGTGATGGGAGGCGGCGTCGGCATCTCCGCCCACGGCAGCGTCCGCATCGTCACCGAACGCTCGCGTGTCGCCATGCCGGAGACCGGAATCGGCTTCGTCCCCGACGTGGGCGGCACCTATCTGCTCGCCCTGGCGCCGGGGGAGTGGGGCACGCACCTCGCGCTGACCGGAGCGCCGATCGGCGCGCGCGACTCCCTGCTGTGCGGACTCGCCGACCATCACATGCCGTCCGCCTCGCTCCCCGCCTTCGCCGCGGATCTCTCCCGCATGCCAGTACGAGAGGCACTGCTACGGCACGTACAACAGGAGACGCCACCGGGCGAGTTGGCCGAGCAGCGGCAGTGGATCGACACCTGCTACGCCGCCGACACCGTGGAGGAGATCGTGGGCCGGCTGCTCGGACACGGCGACCCCGCGGCCAAGGAGGCCGCCGAGACGCTGCTCGCCAAGTCGCCCACCGCACTCAAGGTCACACTCGCCGCCCTGCGCCGCGCCCGTCGGCTCGGGTCGCTGGAACGCGTCCTGGACCAGGAGTACCGCGTCTCCTGCGCGGCCCTGACCGCCCCCGACCTGGCGGAGGGCATCCGCGCCCAGGTCATCGACAAGGATCGCGATCCCCGCTGGTCGCCCGCGACGCTCGGCGAGGTCACGGGCGCCGATGTGGACCGGTTCTTCGCACCGCTCGGCGCACGGGAACTGGGCCTCGCCGCGCACGACGACACCACGACGGAGGTGGTCTGGTGAGCAGGACCGTCGCCTTCATCGGGCTCGGCCACATGGGCAGACCGATGGCCGCCAACCTCGTCCGGTCCGGCCACCGGGTACTCGGCCACGACCTCGAACCCGCCGCTGTCGGGAACGCCGTGAAGGCCGGCGTCGAGGCGGTGCCGCGGGCGGCCGACGCCGTCGCTGAGGCGGACATCGTCCTCACCATGCTCCCGGCAGGGCGCCACGTCCTCGGTCTCTACGACGACATCCTCGTCGCGGCCTGCCCCGGCACCCTCTTCGTGGACTGCTCGACCATCGACGTGAGCGACGCCCGCGCAGCCCACGAGCGGGCCCTCGCCGCGGGCATGCGCGCCCTCGACGCACCCGTGTCCGGAGGCGTGGTCGGCGCGGAAGCCGCCACGCTCACCTTCATGGCCGGCGGGGGAGAGGCGGAGTTCGCCGAGGCCCGGCCGCTCCTCGACGCCATGGGTAAGAAGGCCGTGCACTGCGGCGGCGCCGGTGCCGGCCAGGCCGCCAAGATCTGCAACAACATGATCCTGGGCGTCTCCATGATCGCCGTGAGCGAGGCGTTCGTCCTCGCCGAACACCTCGGACTGTCCCACCAGGCCCTGTACGACGTGGCGTCGACGGCGTCCGGACAGTGCTGGGCACTCAGCGTCAACTGCCCGGTGCCGGGGCCGGTTCCCACCAGCCCTGCCAACCGCGACTACCGTCCTGGCTTCGCGGCCGCGCTCATGGCGAAGGACCTCGGCCTGGCCGCCAACGCGATCGAAGGGGGCGGTGTACGTGCCGAACTGGGCCTGAAAGCCGCGGAGGTGTACCAGGCGTACGCCGAACAGGTGGGCGCCTCCGAGGACTTCTCCGGCATCGTCCGCACCATCCGGAGTACCGTCGAAGCCCCTCAGGGAGACCCGACATGAGTACCGAAGCCGGGCAGCACCACGAGACGATCCTCGTCGAACGCACCGGGCGCACCGCCCTGATCACCCTGAACCGTCCGCGGGCACTGAACGCGCTGAACCTCACCGTCATGAAGGAGGTCGTCGCCGCGGCAGAGGAACTCGACCGGGACCCGGAGTGCGGCTGCCTCATCATCACCGGCTCCGCCAAAGCCTTCGCGGCGGGCGCCGACATCAAAGAGATGCAGCCCCGCGACTACATGGACATGTACCTCGCCGACTGGTTCGCGACCTGGGACCGTCTCGGGCAGCTGCGCACCCCGACGGTCGCCGCCGTCGCCGGGTACGCGCTGGGCGGTGGCTGCGAACTGGCGATGCTCTGCGACATTCTGCTCGCCGCCGACACGGCCGTCTTCGGGCAGCCGGAGATCAAGCTCGGCGTGATCCCCGGCATCGGTGGCTCCCAGCGGCTCACCCGTGCCGTCGGCAAGGCGAAAGCCATGGAGCTGTGCCTGACCGGACGCACCATGGACGCCGCCGAGGCGGAGCGCGCCGGGCTGGTCTCCCGCGTCGTCCCCGCCGACGACCTGCTCACCGAAGCGCGAGCCGTCGCGGAGACTGTGGCGAACATGTCACTGCCCGTCGCGATGATGGCGAAGGAATCAGTCGGCCGGGCCTTCGAGACGACCCTCACCGAAGGAGTGCGTTTCGAACGGCGCCTGTTCCACGCCGCCTTCGCGACCGCCGACCAGAAGGAGGGCATGCAGGCGTTCGTCGAGAAACGCCCCGCTGACTTCCGGCACCGCTGACCGGGGGCCGTGCGCGGGTGTCATTGGCGTACTCAATGCCCGGCGACCCGACTGCGGCCGGATCATCCTGAAGGCGTACGCGTACAGGCGCATGCGTACAGGGCGCGGAACAGACCGCCAATCTGCTCCGCGCCCCCACCGAGCAGCCCGCGGACCCCTCATCCCGGGTGCCTTGACCCCCATCACTCATCGGGCATCACTCATCGGCGGCCCGAGTCACGGCCCCTCCGCCCGACGCAGGGCCAGGGCGGTGCGGGCGGTGACGAGGGTTCGAAGCACCCCCAGAAGGACCCCGAGCGCGCCTACCGTGACCAGCAGCCGCCCGGCATCGGGCACGAACAGCAGCACCTCACGTAGCGTCGCGCCCATCTGCTCGGGCAGGACGAAGCAGGCGAGACCCGCCACCGACAGACAGCCGGTGACCGCCGCGCCGCCGCCGACCACCACGCGGCGCAGCGCGCGCCGCCGACCGTTGCGGAGCCGAGTGCGCGGACGCACCACCCGGCGGACCGACCATCCGGCGGCGATGGCGAGGACGGCGATGACCGTCCCGAGCGCGGCAAGCGTCCAGGTCAGCCACCCGTCGGCGTCCACTTGTCGGGGCGCGCCGCCGAGCAGGATGGCGGCTGCACCGAACGCGGTGTTGTTGAGCAGGTTGTCCTTGTTCATCGCGAAGGCGTTGTGCTGGGCGACGACGGCGAGGTTCCGCTCCGGGACGAGGACCACGATGCTGTGATAGCCGGGCGTGGCACCGGAATGCCAGATCATGCGCACACTCGGACCCTCCAGCATGTCATCCCGCCAGCCCAGACCGTATCGGTGGCGGTCATGGACGGAGAGGGTCCCCTTGTGCATCTCACGGAAGCCCTCAGGGGACAGCATGCCTCCTGAGTCGCCGCGTGCGCCTTTGAGCTGGGCGATTGCGAAGGAGCTCATGTCATCGAGGCTCGCGCCGAGATAGCCGTAAGGCACACCTGATGTGTCGAAGTCCGAGGCGAATGAGCGGGGTTGGCCGAAGAAGAACCGATGACCCGGCGGCAGGCTGCGCCGCTCGGCCTCCCCGGAGTCCGTGATGGCTCCCTTCATTCCCAACGGCTTCAGAACGTCTTCGCGCAGCTGCTCGCCGAACGGCCGCCTGGTGACGTTCTCCAAAAGGGCGCCGAGCAGCATGTAGTTGGCGTTGCTGTACGCGTGCCGCTCGCCGGGCGGGGCGGACAAGGTGACGCCGGCCAGTTCTCGGGCAAGGCGCTGGACGCCGCCCGGCTCGTTGTCGAAACGGTCCGCGCGTGTGATGCCGTCCCGCTCCGACAGGCCGCTCGACTGGTTGAGCAACTGCCTTACGGTGACAGGCCGTTCACCCTCGCCCTTGGGGTGGAACCACGGCAGGTGTCGCCGTACGGGCTCATCCAGCCTGACCGTGCCCGCCTCGACCTGTCGCATCACGGCGAGTGCGGTGACCGGCTTGGCCAGGGAGCCGACGAGGAAGGGGGTGCGCGAGGTGACCGGCTCGCCGCGACCGTCGCGGCCCCATGTGCCGCGGTGCGCGACCTCGTCCCCGCGGATGACGGAGTAGGCGAGGCCGGGCACGCCGGCCCGCTGCATCTGCTCGCGCACGAAGGAGTCGGCCTGCGCCCGTAACTCCCCTGCCGCGGCGGGCTGCATGGCAGCGGCGGGCTCCACGGCAGCGGCGGTGAGAGGTGTGAACGCCATCAGGAGCGTCAGGCACACCACGCCGATCCCTCGTAACCACTTCGATCCCGACCGCGAGGATGTCGTCGTCCGCGCATCACGCATCGCTTGTCCCACCCCTTGCTCACGAGCAGGGCGGTGTGCCCTGGGAGTCATAACCGTATGTGCATACGGTTATAGATGGCAATACGGCGGTACGGTTACTCCATGCCACGCGTCGCCGATCACGAAGAACGCCGCCAGCAGGTCGCCGCCGCTGCGGGCAAACTCATCGCCACCGAAGGGCTGAAGGCGGCAACAGTCGCCAGGACAGCCGCCGAAGCCGGGATCTCGGTCGGCCTCGTCCAGCACTACTTCCGCACCAAGGACGAGATGCTGCTCTTCACCTACCGCCACGTCCTGGAATCGGTCGAGCACAGGCTCGCCGAACTCGTCGTCCGGTCGGAGAAGGCGGGCGCGCGCATCGAGCACACCCTTCTCCACGGACTGGCCGAGACGATGCCGCTGGATGCGCAACGCCGCCAGGAGTGCCGCATCGGCCTCGCCTTCACCGGCCGTGCCGTCGACGAACCGGCCCTCGCCGAGGCCAAGGCGGGCGCCCTGCGACGGCTGCGCTCCCTGATCGCGACAGCGGTCACCAACGCCAAGGAGTGCGGCGAAGTACCTGCCGCGACGGATGCCACCATCGCCGCGGCCCGCATCGCCGCGTACGCCGACGGGCTCACCGCGCATCTGTGCGCGGACCCGGACGGACTGCACCCCGACGACGCACGTGCCGCTCTCCGCGACCACCTTGCCGGAGTGTTCACGGGCATGTGCCGACTGCGGGAAACGGCCCCGGGTGACTGACCCCGTCCGAGCGGTGGATCGGAGGTCCGGGCCGAAGCCGGTTTATCGCGCCAGGTCCCTCACGACCTAGGGCCCGCCCCTACTCTGCGCACACCTCCGCGAACACCTCGCCGATCTGCTGGAAGTCATCGCGCGTGAGGTAGCCGTCGCCAGTGCGGTCGAACCAGGTGAACAGGAAGGTGAACTTCTGCTCAGTGCTGTTCCGCGCCATGGCGGTCTCCTATGCGAGGCGGCCGAAGATGTGGTTGGCCGGTGAGTCGAGATCGTCGCCGTAGAAGAACTCGGAGACGGCTTTGTGGTACTCGCTTCGCGACAGGGCGCCGGAGGCGTCGAGGTCGAGCGCGTTGAACACCGCGGCGCACTCGTCGTCGGCGGCCCGTCCCGTGCTTCCGAAGATGTGGGTGAACTCGGTGCGGCTGATCGCACCGTCGCCGTCGCTGTCGGCCAGGTCGAAGAAGCGGTCGGCGACCGGCGCGAGCTCCTCGGGGTAGTGGGTGCGATCGGTGAAGGTGGCGGCGAACGCCTGCGTGACCTCCGCCGAGGTCACCCTGTCGTCCTTGTCGGCGTCGGCGGGGGCTATCACGGACTCCCAGAAGCTGTGCATGGTCTCGTACATCTGCCGTGCCTGCGGGGAGTCGGGGAGAAGGCCCCTGGCCTGGACGTAGCGCCCGCTCATCTCGACGACGTCCTGCCGCGTGATCGCGCCGTCGCCGTCGACGTCCGCGGCGCGGAACCACCGCTCGTACTTGCGTGTGCGCAGCTCACTCATAGGCGCACGGTAAATCCGCGTCAGCGGTCCGACCATGCCTGTTCCCGGCCGTCGGCGTGACGAGGAGGAGCCGCCGCTCGATCAGCCCCACGTCATGTTGATCTCACGCTCGAAGTTGATGTAGCCGGCGCGTCGAAAGGCGTTCGCCATCGGGGTGTTGCCGAGGTCCGTGGACGCACGGATGCGGGGAACGTGCTGTCCGGCGAGGACTCGGGTGCCCTCGGCGAGGATGTCGTCGATGTAGCCGTTGCCGCGGTGGGAGGGCAGGACAGCGACGTAGGCGATGACCGGGTTGCAGTCGTTGTGGGCGGGGATGACGAACCCCACTGGCTCTCCATGGGGGAGTGTTGCGATGCGCCACCAGTCCCGCGGGCTCGCGTAACGGGCCAGTTCGTCCTCGTAGTGCCGGACGGCCGCTTCGTGCGCGGACATCCGGGCCAGTTCGGCACGGCCATGCGCGTCCAACGTCCCTTGAAGAACCGAGGCCATCAGAGCCACGAGTTCCTCGCCGTCGTGGACCGGCCGGAAGGCAAGGCGCCTGCTGGGCTCGGGCACCGGGCTCGGAGGATGCCATTCCAGGCGCAGCCGTTCGACGAAGAGCCGGGCACCGGTCCGCTCCAGTACCGTCATGCGGTCTCGGACGGCTTGTCCGGCTGCCGCGTTCTCACGCCAGTCCGGCGGGACGAAACGGCTGTACTCAGGGCGACGCGCCCCGTCCGGAAGGGCGGCCGCCATCGCGGTGCGCAGCAGGTGCACTCCGATGTCCACGTGATCGGAGCCCGAGGGGCTGTCCTCGATGTCGACGATGTCCAGGACGAGTGGCGGGTCGTCGGCGGATCGGCTCCACCAGGCTGCCCTGGCCAGCAGACGGTCGCCGCGCAGGGCGACCCACATCCATTCCGGACGTCGGCGGCCGGCGGCAAGGTCGCCCGCCAACTCCTCGTCGAGGACGTAGGGCAGTTGGGAGAAGAGGTCGAGTTCTTCGCGGCCGGTGATCGCACGTATGGTCAGGGCGTTCTTCCTCATCCTTCAATCCCGGTCATCGCCGTTCTCCGGCCACGCCGCAGCTCGGTCAAGTTCCCGTCACTCGGTCACTCGGTCACTCGGTCACTCACTCACTCATCGGGAGTCGCCGTTCCGTCGGCGGTTCACCAGGCCGTTCAGCAACGTGGCCGCGGTCGTCGAGTCGTCGACGGTGACCACGTATTCGCGTCCCCCCACCGTGCGGACCGAGAGCGCCTCCCCGGAACGCAGCACCACGCCCCGCCGGTTCGGACGTATCCGGTAGCCCCAGCCGCCAAAGTCTCCCATGGCGTTGACCTGGACGGTGGCTGCACCGACGATCCTGCGGAGTGGCAGGGCCGTGAGCCGGGGCCGGGGCAGGAACGTCGAGGATACGGTCAGTCCGCGCCGGTCGACGGTGACTCGGACACCGGCGAACGGTACGCAGGTCAGGCCGAGGACGAGCGGCAGCAGTCCTGCCTGCCAGGGGCCGAACACCACGGCGAACAGCCCACTGAGCGTCACGGCACCGGCAGTGAGCAACAGTGCGCGGGACCTCACGGTGCGGCTCCAGGCCGCAACCTCACCCTCGGCCAGCGGCAGCGCGGGGGAGGGACG
This sequence comes from Streptomyces sp. NPDC093510, assembly GCF_040683555.1. Classification (NCBI taxonomy): domain Bacteria; kingdom Bacillati; phylum Actinomycetota; class Actinomycetes; order Kitasatosporales; family Streptomycetaceae; genus Streptomyces; species Streptomyces sp. NPDC093510. The sequence goes on along the minus strand of NZ_JBFBEE010000023.1, from coordinate 41,976 downwards.
CACGGGCTCGGGCCGCGGCGCGCCGCCCGTCAGCCACCAGGCCAGTGTGCCGATGGTCCCGCCCGCGAGCAGCAGCACGGCCATGTGCCACATCGGCAGTTGTACTTCGGCCGGGTCGTGGACGTCCGTGTTGACAAGGACGGTGAGGACCAAGGGGTAGCCGATGGTGACCGCTGTGCCGGCGCCGACCGCGGCGGTCAGCCTGGCCCCCGGACTCTCCTTGGAGACCAGGGTCAGCACCATGAACAGCAGCCCCAGAGCAACGAGCAGGCCACCGCCGAACCACAGCGCGGCGGTCCGGCCCATGAAGCCGTCAGCTCCGCCATCATCGGAGAAGTGGGTGGCGATCCGCCCCGGCAACCGGTCGTAGCGCGCCAGGAAGACACCGACGTAGGCGGCGGCAGCGATACCGAACGGAACGGCCGACAGGACGCACCTGCGCATCACGGTCATTCGACTGCCCTCCTCGCGTCCAACCTTACTCAAGGTCCTTCGACACCCAGAGGCATCAGAAGCAGGCACTCACCACGGGTTGTTGACCAGAGCGGGTGCGAGTTCGCGCCACTCCTGTCGCGGCAGTTCGGCCGCAGCAGAGGTCAGTACTTGCAGGCACACGTGACTGGCCCCCGCTTGGAGGTGCTGCTGAACGCGTCGACGGATCGCCTCCGTGTCTCCATAGGCGACGATCGCATCCACCAGCCGGCGGCTCGGTCCGCCGACGATGTCCTCGTCCCCGAAGCCGAGCCGACGCACGTTCGCCACCTGGTGCGGCGCTGCTGCGAGATATCCGGCGACATGTGCCGTGGCCACTTCCCGGCCCCGACCGAGGTCATGGTCGAGCACGACGGCCTGCTCGACACCGAGGAACGCGTCCGGACCCATGATCTGTCGTGCCTTCACGGTGTGTTCGACGGGCACGAAATACGTGTGCGCGCCCCAGGTGCGTTCGGCGGCCAACTTCAGCATCTTCGGCCCCAGGGCGGCCAGTAGGCGGCGCGGGGCCGGCTCCGGTACCGGGCTGTGGGCGGGGGACGCGTCCATGGCTTCCAGGTACGAGCGCATCGTGGTGACCGCCCTGCCGCGGGTCGGAACGGGGTAGCCGTCCACCTCGTGAACGGTGTCATCGACGCGGTGTCCGCCCAGGCCGAGTACGTAGCGCCCGGGGAAGGCCTCACTCAGCGTCCGCGTCGCGGCAGCGGTGGCAATCGGTTCGCGGAAGGCGATGTTGGCGATGCCGGACGCGACGACGATACGACGGGTCGCTGACAGCAGGAGCCATGCCTGACCCACCGTGTCTCGGCCGAAGCCCTCTCCGTACCAAAGGGCGCCGTAGCCCAACTCCTCGATCTCCGCAGCGGATTCCCGCACACGGCCGGCGGGCTGCTGGTCATAGGCAAAGGTCCAGATTCCGACTCGGCCGAGCGTTGCCGATGGGGCGTTCGTCATGGGTACTCCTCGGTAAGACGGGACGTTCCGGAGAGGTTCTCCGGTTGAGGTCCGCTACGATACGGAGAACTTCTCCGCTTGGGTATCCCCCCAAGGCACCTGAAGGGCAGGACGGATGACAACCGGACGCGGTGGCGCCGCTCAAACGCCGAGGCGCACGAAGCCAACGGAGCGCACGGGGCGCACGGGGCGTGCGGGGCGTGCGGGGCGTGCGGAGCGCACGGACGCGCTCCGCAACCGGGAACATCTGCTGATCGCCGCGTATGAGGTGTTCACCGAATCCGGCCCCGCGGCGTCCCTCAACGAGATCGCCCGCCGGGCCGGCGTGGGCCCAGGAACCCTGTACCGGCACTTCCCGAACCGCCAGACCCTGCTGACCGCCGTACTCAGGGACCGGATTCAGGCCCTGTGCGCGCATGCAGAGGAGCTGCGCACCTCGGACTCCGCCGACGACGCCCTGGCCGAATGGCTTGATGCGTTCCTGGCTCATGCCCGCGCCAACCACGGCATGGGCAGCGCGCTGATGATCAACGAGCCCGGCACGCCGGACCTGGACTGTCATCGGCTGATCCTGGACGCGGCAGCCGGTCTGCTCACCCGGGCGCAGTATCAGGGAACCGCTCGCGCCGACGTGACCGCCGACGACCTGACCCAACTCATCACGGGCATTGCCCTGTCCACGGCCCGCGACGAAGACGCCGGATCGGCCAGGCGGTTGCTGGCTCTCATGCTCGACGCCGTGCACGCGGCGCCGCGCTGAACGGCTGTCACGCCGGACCATGGCGGGTCTTGTTGGTGCCGGGGCGTAGCGGAGACGCCAGGGCGTAACGGGGAAGCTAGCCTCCCGAGTACTGCGCGCGGGCACGGGGCGGCGCCCCGGGCCTTGCCGACTACTCGGCGACCAAGTCAGGGGTCGAGAGGTACACCATGGGGGTCGCACGGGACCTCGGGCGGCCCCGGAACATCACGGCCAATGTTGGGGAGGCCGGACTGATGGAGGGAGGCGTGGAAGGGCCAGGCCCCGAGACCCTCAAGGCCCTGGTCGGCTCGCTGTCCTTGCAGCGCATGGGTCGCCCCGAAGAATCGCCGCGGCGATCGCCTTTCTGGCGAGCCCCGCCGCGTCGTACGTCACGGGCGCGGTGCTGGACGCCCACGGTGGCTACAACGCCTGAACCGGAAAGCTCTGCCGCGCGCCCCGGAGGGCATCGCGTCCTCGGGGTGCGCACCGCCGACGACCGCAGACCTGCGCCCTGCCCCAGCCCCACCAGGCCGAACGAACGCCTCGCGGTCTGCTGGGAACGACGTATCGAACTCCCCGGCACCTGCGTCCCGTTGGCCTGGGTCTCGGTGTCTTGCGACCTCATCTGCTGGGCGCGCCTCAACACACCCTGACTCTCAGCGGCCTCCGCCCTCACACAGTTGACCGGTCTGGGGAGGGGCAGCAGAGGGCTGCGAGGCAGGAGTGCACGCCGCTTCCTGGGCCGCCATCACTTCGTCGCCGTACTCGAAGGCCCATGCGCCGAAGGCGTCAATGGGTGCCAACAGGGTCTGGCCCAGCTCGGTGAGTCGGTACTCGACCCGTGACGCGTCGGTAGGCGCGTGCCGGTCGACCAGGCCGTTGAACTGCAGCCGCCGCAAGGTCTCGGTGAGGACTTTGGAGCTGATGCCTCCGATCCGCTCCCGTAGTTCGACCGGGCGCATGGGGCCGTCCCGCAGCGCCCAGAGCACCACGGCGTTCCAGGTGTTGGAGAGCAGGTCGAAGGCGAGGCGGGCGCGGCAGTCGGCGAGGAAGTTGTCGGTTGTCACGTACCAAATGGTGCCTGACAGGCGCTCTAGCGTCGGTTCGAACGGTGAAGCAGACGCCGTTGTTGTTGCAGGTACGGAGAAGGGATCGTGCGATGAGAATCGGCGTACTGGGAACGGGCGGCATGGCCGAGGCGCTGGCCACGCATTGGGTGCGGGCTGGACACGAGGTGACCGTCGGGGGACGTGATGCACACAAGGCGGAGCTGCTCGCGTCGCGTATCGGGGGGAGCGCGAAGTCTGCCGGTCTGCTTGAGGCGGCCGATTTCGGCCAGGTGGTATTGGCCGCGCTGCCCTTCGGGGCGGGAGCCGACGTGGTGAGGGAACTGCGCGCGGCCCTGAAGGGCAAGGCGCTGATCGACTGTTCGAACCCGGTCGGGCCGGGGTTTCGACTGCTGACGGAAGGGGGTCCCTCGGCCGCGCAGCGACTGGCCGCGGCGGCACCGGAAGCCCATGTGGTGAAGGCGTTCAACCTCTGCCACAAGGATGTGTGGCGCATGCGGCCGCCCGCCTTCGACGGGAGGCCGCTGGCTGTGCCGGTCTGCGGGGACGACGAGCAGGCCCTCGCACGCGTACGCGAATTGGTGCAGGACGTGGGCTGTGAACCGGTGACCGGCGGCGGACTCGGCCAAGCGGGCCTCCTGGAAGCGACCGCGGCGCTGTTCATCGCGCTGTGGGTCGGCGAGGGAGCGGACGCCCAGGCCATCGCACCTCCGCTCGCTTATGCGACCGGACCGAGCCACCACGCAACGGCAGAGGTCGCGGGGGCCGCCCGCTAGATGTACTGGTCGGGGACGTTGATCAATCGTGAGAACGGGGGCTGGTTGCCGCAAGCGGTGTGCGGACGATGCTGGTTGTACTGGTGCAGCCACGGTGGCAGAGCGTCTCGGCGTTGTTGCTCGCTGGTGTAGCAGCGGGCGTAGGCCCAGCCGTCGGCCATGGTGCGGTGGAAGCGCTCGACCTCGCCGTTGGTCTGCGGACGGTAAGGGCGCGTGAACTTCGGCGTGATCGAGAGGGCGTCGCACGTGTCGCGCCACAAGTAGGACCGGTAGGCGCCTCCGTTGTCCGAGAGCACCCTCTCGATGGTGACGCCGCGCTCGGCGAACCACTCCACCGCGCGATGCAGCACGCTGACTGCGGTCATGGCCGTCTCGTCATTGTGGACCTCGGTGTAGGCGACGCGAGAGTGGTCGTCGATGACGGTGTGCACAAACGCGTATCCGAGCTTCGGGCCGCCGTAGGCGTTGCGTGACTTGCACGGAGTCTCGCGACGCGGTGCTTCTCGCCTTGGCGGCGGCCGACGTAGCGCCAGCCGCCGCCATCGGGAATGTTCCCGAGCTTCTTCACGTCCACGTGCATCAGCGATCCCGGGTGGTCGTGCTCATACCGCCGGACGGGTTCACCAGTCGCGCGATCGACGTAGGCAAGTCGGTTCAGTCGGGCTGATCGCAGGATTCGGTGCACTGTCGACGGGGCGATGTCGAGTCTCGCGGCGAGCTGGACCGGCCCTTCTCGCAGTCGCAGTCGCAGGTTGACGCACCCTGGAATCGGGCCGTGACTTCGCTGATCGGCCAGCCGTCGTCAACGACGAGTCGCGCGACTTTCAGACGGTGGCGCGGGGTGAGGGCAGCGTTCGGATGTGACATTTCTGAGCTCCTGGACAGACTGAAGGGCCGACCATCGTGTGTGGCCGGCCCTTCGACAACTAGACGTGTGGGTAGGGGCGTGCAGATCAGTCCACCGGGGAGACTCGGATGAGGTTGCCGTCGGGGTCGGTGATCACAAACGTGCGGCCGAAGACAGCGTCGTGCGGCTCCTCCACGACATGGACTCCCTTCGAGACCCAACTCGTGAAGATCTCGTCAATCGCAGTCGCTGCTCCGGAGACCATCAGCCCGACTTCGCTTGTGCGAGGGGTGCTCGGGACCGCTTGCTCGCTGTAGCCCGTCCACAGCGCGAACAGGACACCGGGGGCAACCTCGAAAGCTACGTAGTGGGGACTGATGAAGGTCGGTTCGATCTCGAACAGGTCGCTGTAGAAGGCGGTAGCGGCCTCGGCGTCGCGGACGCCGATCAGGAACAGGTTGGGTGCGGGCATAGAGCGCTCCTCAGATCGTTGAAGTCTCGGTACCGCTCCAGTTGATCGCCTCATCACGACAGAACCTGTCACCTTTTCTGCGAACATTAGTCAGCATGAAGGCTTCGAGGCTGTTGCACCTCTTGCTGCTCCTGCAGACCCGTCAGCGCATCACCACCACCGAGCTCGCCGAGCGTCTGGAAGTGTCTCGGCGGACCGTGCTGCGGGATGTCGAGGCGCTCTCGACAGCAGGTGTGCCTGTCTATGCCGAACGCGGGCGGAACGGCGGGATCGTCTTGCTCCCCAGTGCACGACTCAACGCATCCCATCTGGAACCGCCAGAGCTGGAGGCCCTCTCCGTAGCCGGTTTGGACAGCGCGCAACTTGAGCGTATGGGCCTGTCTGCGGTGTGGGAGTCGGCCGCGCGCAAGATAGCCGCCCGGCAGGCTGTAGCGCCTGGGTCGCCGAGCCTGCCGCAACTGGCGGACCTGGTGCTGGTGGACAGCACCGCGTGGTTTGCTGGCTCAGAGGCAGCGGTCGACGTATCGGATCTGGCCTCGGCCCTGCGAGGCCGACGACGGCTGCGAATCCAGTACCGGCGCAGCGCCGAGAATCAGGCCTCAACGCGGGTGGTCGACCCGTACGGGATCGTGGCGAAATCAGGCCGCTGGTATCTCATCGCCGATGACCAGGGGGACAGTCGACTGTTCGCTCTGGAACGACTCTCGTCCTACGAGCAACTCGACGCGCCCGCTGCTCTCCGACCAGGCGAAACCCTCCGCACCAGATGGACCGCATTGAAGGAACGCACTGAGGGGCAAGGTCGCGTGAGTGTGACCGTCCGTCTGCCAGAAAATGGCCTCGACCTGGCATGGCGCATCCTCGGCAACCGCATCCACGATATCTCCGACGCGGAGAACGGCTGGTGCACTGTCGTCGTCCGCTACCCCGACATCGAGTCAGTGCGTCAGCTCCTCCAGTTCGGCGACCACATCGAGATACTCACCCCACAGACAGCCCGCGAACGCATCAGTCAGCTCGCCAGAGACCTGGCTGAAAGGCACTCAACCCCAGCCTCATGATTGCCGATTGGAACGTCCTGCCCTCCATCAACGTCTCCGGTCAGTACAGCTAGAGGCACCCAGCCGACCACCACCAATCTAGGCGTCGACGACGCTGACCCACCCGGGGCCACGGCGCTGTGGCCCCGGGTGCGCGGGCCGAGCGTTGCCCAACCCTTGACGTTGCGCTTCCGACGTAGCACTTCGCCGTGTCGGCTCAATCCCACTCCGCGTGAGTGTGCGAGCGATGCGTCCACTGGACCGCGTGGTGCGGATGCGGCGGGTACCGCGTGACGTCACTGGGTGAGCACTTCGCGGAGGTCTTCCTCGCCCAGCCCCTGCGGGCAGCCCCTGCGGGTGGTCTGGTGTCCGAGTGGTCCCCTTCCTGCCCAGCCTTGCCCCGGCCCTCTGCCTCGCTGCCACCCTGTGGCTGATCCGCGCGCCCGCCCCCACTTCGGTTTGGGTAACGTCGTCGGGGGAGTGCGGGGGCGCCAAGTTGGGCGCGGCCGGAGGGGGCGGATGGTGTTGGTGCGTCGGGAGCGGTTTCCGGTTCTGATCGAGAGGTTCTTGCTCTGGTTGCAGGACGCCGACGAGGACCTGAACGACAACTGGCCCGAAGACACCGAGGAGTTGCTCTCGGCGGCGCCCGGACGTGTGGACATCAGGTCGGGTGGCCATACGCACCATGCCGCGTTCACAGTCGAGGTCTGGGACGGGCCGCCTGAGGCGGATCGCACGGTGGCCTGGGAAGCGGTGGGGGAGGCCGAGTTGGAGTCGCCCAGTGGCAGCCTCCAGCTCCACACCGCAGGCGGGCCGGACGAGAACGTGATCGACCTGGGCGTCGCAGGCCGGCGATGGCGCTTGCGCGCGCATGTAGTGGGGCGGCGAGAGGTCGCCGAGCTCGCTCGGCAAGGTGTGCCCGACGGGGTGGAGCGCTTCCTGCTGCAGTTCTGGCCGGTGTGACGGTCTCTTCGTAGAGCAGGATGCCGAGGCGATCCGCCCCGTTCCCCAACGTGCGCGTGATCGGCCGGTTGGCCATGTGGCCCGCCGGACGGCCGCTGCTCAGTCGGCGGGCAGACCGAACCAGCGGAGGAGTACGGGTCGCGCGTCGTCGGGGGCGTCCTCGGGGCCCCGGGCGTAGCGCGCGAGCAGAGCCAGGTACTCGTCGTGGAACGCGTCCAGCTCACCCTGCGTGAGGTGGATGAGGCTGCGTGAACCCCGCATCCAGCCTTCGGCTTCCGCCTGCCCGGCGGTGAACCGGCGGACGAGGTCGACGTCCTCCTCCATCCTCATCCGGTCCAGCTCGGCCGAGATGGCGCGCTCGGCCTCCGTCATCTCACCCTGCGGCGGCCTGCGGATGTCGAGGCCGCGCACTCCGCGCCACCAGCGTTCGCGTCCGGTGGAGCGCTCGGGGATGTCCTCGATGAGCCCACTGCGCTCCAGCATGCGCAGGTGGTAGCTGAGCGTTCCGGTGTTCTCGCCGAGGGCGGCCGCCAGAGTGGTCGAGGTGGCCGGGCCCACTGCGCCGAGGTGACGCAGGATGCGCAGGCGCAGGGGGTGTGCGAGGGCCTTGAGCACCTCAGGGCTGTCGACCGTGCGCCGTGCTGTGGCTTCTGCTCTCCGCTCTTTGGTCATGGCGGCAGTCTAACCAGATAACAGCGAATCCTCTGCAGACCTTCCTCTGCAGAGGATTCTCTGCAATGATGTGTGTATGACGACGACCCGAGAGACCTCGAACCGCGCATTCCACCGCCGCTTCGCAAGCGCCGCCGCCGGGGCGCTGCTTGTCGGCCTCGCGCTGGGTGCCGGGCCCGCGCATGGAGCTGAACGGGCGTCGGATCTGCCCGAGTTCGACTTCTCCGCCTGCCCGACCGTCGACGAGCTGCCCGCTGGTGCGGACCCCGGGGCCTGGCGCTGCGAGGTCATGCACGCCACGGGACATCTGCGCATGGGCACTGTCGACGAGCCGCTCACCGAACCCTTGAAGATCACCTTTGCGGAGGGCCGCGTGGACGGTGAATTCCGTCAGGTCTTCGGAGAGATAACCGCCGCGCCCATTCGAGTGGCCGGCACCCCGTTGACCCTGACTCCGCAGTACGGCGGCTATTCGGACTTCCTCTCCGACGACACCCGACGCGGCGAGTTCGACATCAAGTTCGCCCTGGGCTCGGCGTACAGGCTGCCGGCGTTGCCGTCGTCGGACTGCTCGGTGGGCACCGATGAGGACGCGGTCCACCTGGTGCTCAAAGACACCGTTCCCACCCGGGTGATATCCAAGGATCCCCTGGTGGTCGCCTTCGGTGCCCAGGACGCGGAGTTCACCGCCCCGAAGACCAGCGGCTGCGGTCGGCTGGGCCGCGTGCTCGACCGGACCCTGGGCCTGCCGTCCACAGCCGGGGCGAACACCTTCGACATGGATGTCACGGTGGGCATCCGGCCCTACGCGTAGGCGTTCGGTTGAGTGCTCGCGTGGCGAGCGGCGCTCCGTAGGGCCGGTAGGGCCGGTCCTCCTCGCACGGCGCCGAAAGTATCGTCGGCCTCCTTGCGCCGGAGGGGGAGAAACAGCCGTAGGCGGTGGTTTCCTGGACGTGATCAGGCCGCCAGGCGGGTCGGCGGCCGGCTGTCCGCAACGGCTACCACCGAGAGCACGCGGTTGACCACGGCCGCCGGGCCGGTGCTCGCTTCGAGAACGGTCACCTCGTCGAATGCCCCGAGGAACTCGCCGCGGCGTGACACCACAACCGCACTGCAAATCCTGGCAGTTGCTCAGAACCAGCGTCGGTGGCGCTACGCTGCTGTGTCGTGCAGGAGACACGCCTCGACACTGCTCGGATCCGGGCGGCCCGCCGGATAATCGACCCGGTCTTTCTCGACACTCCGCTGTACCGCTGCGAGGCGCTGGAGCCCGACCTTGGGTGCACGGTGAGCATCAAGCTCGAAACGGCGAACCCGGTCCGCAGCTTCAAGGCCCGCGGCACCGAGGTCGTCGCGAGCCTGCTGGCCGAGAACGGCTCGCGAGCCGTGGTGTGCGCGAGCGCGGGCAACCTTGGCCAAGCTCTCGCGTGGTCCGGTCGTGGCCGGGGGCTCGACGTCACAGTCGTGGCATCCCGCTTCGCGACTCGGGCCAAGCTTGATCGGATCCGCGCACTGGACGCCGGGTTGGAGCTGGTGGACGGTGACCACGAGGTGGCTCGCGAGCGGGCGGCGGCCATAGCGCGGTGCGACGGCATCCGGCTGGCCGAGGACAGCCTGGACATCGAGACCTGCGAGGGCGCGGCGACCATCGGCCTGGAACTGGTGGACACGGTGCCGGCGTTCGACGCCGTCCTGATCGCTCTCGGCGGAGGGGCGCTGGCCACCGGCGTGGGTCATGTGGTGAAGGCATTGGCACCCGAAGTCGAGGTGATCTGCGTCCAGCCGCTGGGCGCACCGGCGATGACACACTCGTGGCGCCAGCGGCGTGTCGTCACCACCGACTCGACCGACACGATCGCTGACGGCGTCGCCGGCCGACGTCCCATCCCGGCCGTCCTGGACGACCTCCTCCTGGTCGCTGACGACGCCGTCCTGGTCCAGGAGGCGTCGATCACCGCCGGTATGAGGATGCTCCTCGACCACGCCGGCCTCGTCGTCGAACCGTCGGCCGCGCTCGGCATCGCGGCGATCCTCGAAGACCGTGACCGCTTCGCCGGCAAACACGTCGTCACCATCGTGTGCGGCAGCAACGTCGACGTAGACACCTACCACCAATGGGTCGGCGCGGCTCCCGTCCACAGGTCTTGACCATTATTCGCGAGGATCGTCTGCCGGACGATGCGGGCGACCTGCCGCGCACCTCCGTGGCCGAGTTCGCGCAGGCGGGGCGAGAGACCGTCCGGCGCGGTGGTGCACGCCGCGAGGGCGCGGAATCGCTCCTTCGCGGTGGTGCACGCCGCGAGGGTGCGGAACCGCTCCTTCCTGAAGGATCGCCGTGCTGCCGGGCGAGGTGATCAGGGTGTCCGCCCTCAGCAGGGCCGCCTCGAAGTCGTACGCGGAGCATGGCCCGATGCGAGCGGGCCCGGGCAGCGTGGCAGCCAGTTCGGTGCGGGTCCACATCGGCAGGTTGCCGCAGGCGGCTGCGATCGGAGGCCCGGCGCTGATGAGCGCATTGGCCAGGGGGAACACGACCGTGCGCAGGTAGGCGTCGGAAGCGCCGCCGACCAGGTGGCTGTGCAGCCCGCCGACGCTGATCACTGCCCCGGCTCCGCCGTGTCCGCGCCGGGGCGGTGAAACGATCGGCTCCACCCAGCGCACGTCGGCCAACCGGCGCAGAGGGCTGGTCGGCGGCAGTGCACCCGTGGGGCTGCGTTGAGCGCAGTACACCGCCTGTGCGGTCGGCACCTCCGAGTCGGTGGTTCTCAGATACGGCAAGCTGTCGACGTAGACCACCGGCGTGCCCGAGTGGGCGATGCTGTCGGCGGACGCGGGTCATTGATGACGAGGGCGGCTGTAGCTGCCGACGTGTTGGAGGGGTGAGTTTGGAGGGGTGAGTGAACCGGTGCCGTACGAATGCGTGTCCCGTCACAGCCGTCACGGCCGTCACGCTCCCCGCCCCTCCGTCGCGCGACGCTCGCGGCCCGGGTACCAAGCGACCACCAGTGCGCCGACCGCCACCACCAGTACGGCCAGCACCCGCATCGCGGTGTCGAGGGCGGTGGTGAAGTCTGTGACGACGGCGTGCCGCAGGTCGGGCGAGGTCAGGCCCTGAGCTGCAAGGCGGTGTTCGGCGGCGGGAACGGTCGTCGGCGCGTCGGGCCCGCGGAGTTGCGCCGGGAGGCCCGCCGTGAACACCCCGGCCACCACGCTGCCACTGACCGCCACGCCCAGCGCGCTGCCCAACTCCCGTGCCAGGCTCTGCAACCCCGAGCCCACCCCGGCCCGGTGCGCAGGCAGCGCGGACATCATGCCGTGCGACAGCAACGGCGTGGCCAGGCCGCACCCGGCCGCGGTGAGCGTGGCCCCGAGCGCGTACAAGGAGTACGGGGTGCTCGGGCCGACCAGCGAGACCGTGCCCAGCCCGGCCGCAAGGACCGCCAGTCCTGTTCCGAGCGTCACCCGCGGACCGGTGCGCCGCTCCAGCGCCGCCGCGCAGCGGGGCGCGAGCAGCAGCGCGCCCGCCATCGGCAGCAACCGCACCCCCGCGCCCAGCGGTGAGTAGCCCTTGGCGTACTGCAGGTACTGCCCGTTGACGTAGAACAGGCCGAACATCCCGACGAACACCAACGCCATGCCGATGGCCCCAGCCCGCACCACGGGCACGGTGAACAGCCGGGGATCCAGCATGGGATGTGTGCGCCGCAGCTCCCAGCCGACCCAGGCCGCCAGCAGCAGCACCGCCACGCCGAACCCGCCCAACACCCGCGCGCTGCCCCAACCGGCCTGCGGACCGGAGACGATGCCCCACAGCAGGGCGAGGAAACCGGCCGTCAGGAGGCCCGCTGACACCATCGACACCGGCCGGTCGTGCCGGGGCGGCGCCGGGGAGAACGCCACCACCAGGACAAGTGCGGCCAGAGACAACGGCACCACGCACCAGAACAGCGCCCGCCACGAACCGAGCTGCAGTGCCGCGCCTCCGCCGACGTTGCCCAGTACGGCTGCCAGGCCCGTCATCGACGCCCACACCGCCACCAGCCGCGGCCGACGGTGCTCCGGCGCGCCGCCCACCATCAGGGCCAGCGTCGTCGGCAGCACCGCGGCGGCGCCCACCCCGCTGACCACCCGACCCGCGATCACCGCGCCGATGCCCGGCGCCACGGCGCACAGCACGCATCCGGCGGTGAACAGGCCCATGCCCGCGGCCAGCACCCGTTTGCGACCGAGCCGGTCGGCGAGCGCACCGCCAGGAATGAGCAGGCAGGCGAAGAACACCACGTAGCCGTCGACCACCCACATCACCGACTCGGCCGACGGACGCAGCGCGCTGCGCGACAGCGCGGGGATGGCCAGGTTCACCGCCGAGACCATGCCCACCACCAAGGTGACGCACAGACACATCACGGCGACCGTCAGCGGGCCAGGGCCAGGGCCAGGGCCAGGGCCAGGGCCAGGGCCAGGGCCGGGGGCTTCGGGGGCGAGGGTCTTCCTGTCCGTGATCTTGGAGTTGTGATTGTGGTTGTGGTTTAGGTTTTGCTTGAGGTTGAGGCTTTTGGGGTCGGGGCTCACCGTTCGTCTCCCACCTGACGCAGGCCGTCGTCCTCCTGTGGGGCCGGGCCCATGTGCGGGTGAGGGTCCGGTGCGGCGCGGACGAGTTCCGCGTGGAACGCCAGGCGGTCGCCGCGGATGCGCAGGAACTCCAGGCCGACCGGGCGTCCGTCGGGCATCCTGGTCAGCCGTTCGACGGTGAACAGCGCCGAGCCAGCCGGGATGTCCAGCAGCTGGCACGTGCGCGGGTCACTGGCCACCGCGTGCACGGTGACGCTCGCCGAGCCGAGCCGGCCGCCGGTGGACTCCTCGATGAGTCCGAACAGGTCCCGTCCGGCCAGATCGGCGGTGAGCAGCGGCTCTCCGATGTCCGCCGCAAGGTAGGTCAGGTCCAGAGACAGCGGTACACCGTCCAGCAGCCGCAGCCGTTCGATGTAGACCACCTGCCCGCCGTCGGGGACGTGCAGTTTGCGCGCCACCTCGCCGGGCGGGCGCACCACGTCCGCGACCCGGACCCGATTGATCACTTCGCCGTGCGTGCCCAGCGTTTCGGCCAGGCCGGTCAGCCGCTCCAAGGTGTGCTCGTAGGGCCGCCGCACGATCACCGTGCCCACGCCCTGGCGTCGCTCGACCACGCCTTCGTCGCGCAACACGCCCAGTGCCTCGCGGACGGTGTTCCGCGACACGGCGAAGTCGGCGATCAGAATCCGTTCGTCCGGCAGCACGCCCGAGGCGAACGCCCCGGAGGCGATCTGACGGCGCAGCACTTCGGCGACCTGCCGGGCCCGGTCCGCCCGGGACCGTCGCGGGCTCTCAGGTGCCCGGCCGTGCGCAGGCGTGCTGCCCGAGTCCCCGACGGGGCGCGGGGAGACGGGCTCGATGGGCGAGGCGTTCATGGAACCTCCGTTACACGTCGGGCGGGGGAGGGGCGGGCGGGTCTGAGCGTGTTCAGTTGGGCGGGACAGAGGGCGTCTGGACGCGGCCGACTGTTCGCACTCGACCGGCTGTCCGCACGCGGCCGGCTGTACGCGTGCGGCCGGCTGTGCGGACTGACGGTCTCCGGACTGACCGTGTCCGGTCGGGATGCAGAAGCCCCGCCGATACGGCCGTATTCAGTCGGCGGCCGTGCCCGGGTGCGGGGCCAACAGTCATGCCCGGCGGCGACTGCGGCGTCTGCGGCGTCTGCCAAATCTAGGGCGCCGAGGTTTCCGGCACGTTACGCCACCTATCCTGACCTGCGACGACGCCGGTGACGTGCAATGCGGCGGGGAGCGTGTACGCGTTGTGCCACCCAGCCGCCGCGCGACACGGCCGACGAGCGCGGGCGAGTGCTGATTAATGAAGTCGGTCGGCGCCCCTTCCCGAACCCCGTCCTCCATTTCCACTTGTCGAAACTCTTGTTCCGTCTTTCGGACTCGCTTAAGGTCGGCGGCTCTCGGCCGCCCCGTGCGCGGCCGGGCCTTCCCTGTGTGAACACGAAGGAGCGCGCGGTGGTGCAGCAGGCGTGGCATGACGGGTCGTCGGACGAGGTCAGCGGACGGGAGGGCCGGGCGCCTGACCCCGCGCCGACCCCAGGAGACCCCGCACCGATCCCAGGAGACCCCGCACCGATCCCACAAAACCCCGCACCAGCCCCAGCGGGCCCCGCGGCAGACACGGTTCCGGGCGTGCCTCCGGGCCCGGGCCGCCCCCAGGACGACGGGGCGCGCCGCGTGGACCGTCGCCGCTTCGTCGTCGGGGCCGGACTCGTCGGGACCGGCGGTCTGCTCGCCGCCGCCGGGGCGGAACCGGTGGCCGCCGCCGAACGCGACAGTCACCGCGCCTTCGGCCCCGAGGACTTCCGCGGCAAGCGGCTGCTGCTCGTACCGGACGTCGTCCTGTTGCCCGAAGGACCAGTCAAGGACCGTGCGGTGCTCGTCCAGGACGGCACCTTCCGCGCCGTCGGTCCGGTTCGCGAGCTCACCCACAAGCACCGCGACGCCCGCACGGTGCGGCTGAAGGGGCATCTGCTCATGCCGGGCTTCGTGGACGCCCACCATCATCTGACGCAGAGCTTCGGCAAGGCCCAGGCGTTCGGGCAGCCCTCGGAGATCTTCAAGACCGTCTGGGAGCCGCTGGAACACGCCCTGGACGAGGAGACCGCACACCTCGCGGCGAAGCTCGCGGCTCTGGAGGCGCTGCGCGGCGGGTTCACCACCGCCGCCGACGCCGGTACGCGCGCGCCCGTCGACGTGGGCGTCGTCGCCGAGGCCGCCGAGAAGGCCGGACTGCGTTGTGTGCTGTCGAAGGTCGTCTCCGACGGGAAGGGCGGCAAGGAACACCTGGAGCGCTTCCAAAGCTCCCGGCTCATCCACCCCTCGCTGGCGATACCCGTCCCCGAGGACGCCACCGCAGAAGTGCTCAAGAGGACCGCCGACCTGTGCGCGGACGCCGACGCGGTCCTCCAGGTCCACGTCAACGAACACCTGGCCGCCGTCGAACGCTCGCTCAAGAGCGTGGGCCGCCGCCCGGTGGCCTACCTGCACCACATCGGCGCCCTCAACCCGCACACCCTCGGCGCCCACGCCACCCTGCTCACCCCCGACGAGATGCGCATGCTCGCCGACACCGGGGCCGCGGTCAGCTACAACCCGGTGGCCAGTGCCTGGAAGGGCAACGCCGTCGCGCACGCCCTGATGTGGCAGACCATGGGCATCCGCTTCGGCACCGGCACCGACGGCACCCGCGGCGGCGGCTTCCGCCTGATCGACGCCGCGGAGAGCGCCCAGCGCCTGACCTACGGACTGATGTCCGGCGACTCCTCGTGCGGTGCAGGCCGCGGCTGGCTCACCCACGCCACCGCCCTGAGCGCCGACGCCGTCGGACTCGGCGAGGTGACAGGCGAGATAACCGTCGGCAAAGCCGCCGACTTCCTGCTCGTCAACCTTGAGGTGCCCGAACTCACCCCCTCCTACGACCTGTCATGGGAACTGGTCCGGCTGGCCGACCGCGACCAGATCACCGCGGTCTTCGTCGACGGCAAGCTACGGCTGTGGCACGGCTGGCCCACCGACTGGGACGGGCCCGCGCTGGTCCGCAAGGCCGCCGAAGTGGGGCCGCGGGTCGTCGAGCGCGCCCGCATCCAGCGGGTGGACCCCGACCCGGACGGCACCGCCCGCCACCGTCGGCGCTCCCGCTCGTAACCCGCCCCCA
Organism: Streptomyces sp. NPDC093510; assembly: GCF_040683555.1. Classification (NCBI taxonomy): domain Bacteria; kingdom Bacillati; phylum Actinomycetota; class Actinomycetes; order Kitasatosporales; family Streptomycetaceae; genus Streptomyces; species Streptomyces sp. NPDC093510. The sequence continues at coordinate 26,214 of NZ_JBFBEE010000023.1, read as the reverse complement.
CGCCGCTGCCGGTGGCCCGTTGTCCGTACGCCGCGTGTGCGCTTGGACCCCCACGGCCGCGCTTGCTCTGCTCGTCGGCAACAGGGCCGACACATGGAGTCTGCTGAGCGTCGTCCTCGCGCTGAGTGTCCTCGTCCCTGTCTGGTACCGGTCGGCGGTCAACGCAACATGTGGGCGATGGTCTCGCGGCTGTCCCGGATTCCACACCACGAACGGGCCTCCGCCCTCGACCAGTACCGGGCGGACCCCGCGGGGGACCTCCCCCTGCCCCACCACGAGGCCCGTACCGCCCGACTGGCCTCAGCGCCAGGTTTGTCGTTCCTGGCTGCGAGGGTCGTCGATCAGGGTCCATTCGGTGTCGATGCGCATCGTGGCCCGGCGTTCGTCGTCGTACGGGGCCCAGCCGGGGTCGCCGGTCCTGGCGAACCGGATCCATGCCTCGTGCATCCGGGCGGCGAGCTCCGCGGGGGGCTCGTCGGGGCCGAGCAGGGCGGCGGGTCCGCGCAGCTGGGGAAGGTGGGTGACGTCGAAGACGAAAGGCAGCTCGACCGCGTGGGTGGCGCCGAGCTCGCCGTTCAGGGCGTGGGAGCGCCAGGCGAACTCGTAGGCGTACGTGGTGGATGCGGGGTGGGCGGTGTGTGCACCGGCCAAGGCCCAGCTGCCTGCACCGAAGAGTGCATCGCCCATGATGGCGGAGCGCAGCTCGCCGTTGGACGCCTCGGGGCGTGTCTTCCGGTACGTCTCGACGAGTCGCGCCGGCGTCGGATGTAAGCGTGCCGCCACGTCGTCGACGTCCCCGGTGGTCGAGGTGGCGTACTTGCCCACCGGCACCAGATAGAGGTTGCCCTCCTCGGTGTTGGTCCCTATGAGCAGGTCGACGGCGTTGCCGCGGCCGACGGCGATGGATTCGGCGGGCTGCGTGTCGAGGACCAGGCTGAAGGGGCTGAGCCCGATCAGCGGGTCGCGGTGCGTCTCGGTCCGCAGGTCGATGCCCGCGAGCCGGGAGGCGGCCTCGACCAGGCGGTCGTCGGAAACGGCCGCGAAGGCGTCGAGCCGGGGCTCGATGCCCAGGGCCTCGGCTGCCGCCCTGGTGACGCGGCCGGCCTGCTCGGTGCTGAACGCCCCCAGGCCGCTGCCGCTCTGGACGATCGCCCGGCGGAAGAGCCCGGCGGCTTCCGGGGCGGCGAGGACGCCGCCGACGATGGTCGCCCCGGCCGACTGGCCGAAGAGGGTGACGTTGTGCGGGTCACCGCCGAAAGCGGCGATGTTCTCCCGCACCCAGCGCAGCGCGGCGACGACGTCGAGCAGCCCGCGGTTTGCGGGTGCGCCGTGGAGGTCCAGGAACCCGGCGATACCGAGCCGGTAGTTGAGGGTGACGAGCACGACGCCGTCGCGGGCGAAGGCGGAGCCGTCGTACAGCGCGGCCCGCGTCGATCCGGCGACGAACCCACCGCCGTGGACGAACACCATGACGGGCAGGCCGCCTGCGGTGGTGGCGGTGACGGTGGAGGGCGTCCATACGTTGGCGGTGAGGTAGTCCTCGCCGCGGCTCCAACCGGCGCCGAAGTAGGGGGACATGTCGATACCGCCGAGCTTGCGCTCCGACTGCGGCGCGTTGGGCCCCGGCGAGGTGGCGTCCCGTACGCCGTCCCAGGGCTCGTGCGGCTGGGGTGGCGCGAATCGGCCGACGCCGAGGGGCGGGGCGGCGTAGGGGATGTTGAGGAAGGCAGCCGTGGCGCCCCGGCGCAGGCCGCGGACGGCTCCCCGCGTCGTGGTCACGATGGGGTTGGGGTTGGGGTTGGGGTTGGGGTTGGGGTCGGGGTGGTGGCTCATGTCTTGGGTGTCTCCGCTCTTTCCACTCTTTGCGTCTTTCCGCGGGACTCAGGGCCGCTGGGTGTACGGGGCGAAGGGGGCCCAGCCCTTGATGGCGAACTTGTCTCCCTCGCGCGCCACTTCGGCGGCGCCGTGGCCGCCCAGATGCGCGGGGATCACGAGTGCGTTGGCGTCGGCCGCCCAGCCCAGGACCTTGCGGCGGGTGGCGCGGGCGGCCGCGGGGTCCTCGCAGAAGCAGCTGTTGGAGTCGGGCTCGAGGATCTGCACGGGGCTGTGCAGCATGTCCCCGACGAAGACCGCGCGGTCCGTCCCGGAGGTGAGGGTCAGCACGGAGGAGCCGGGGGTGTGTCCGGGAGCCGCGTCGAGGCGGAGGTCGGCGTCGATCTGGTGGCTGTTCTCCCACAGCAACGTCTGGCCGGCCCGGTGCACCGGGGCCACGCTGTCCTCGAAGACATTCTGATTGCCCCGGCCGAGCAGCGGCTTGTGGTCGTTCTCGGGATTCCAGAAGTCGAAGTCGTCCTTCGGCATCAGATAGGTCGCGTTGGGAAATGTGGGGACCCATTGCCGACCGTTCAGGTACGTGTTCCAGCCGACGTGATCGATGTGGAGATGTGTGTTGATCACGATGTCGACGTCCTCGGGCTCGACGCCGACGCGCGCGAGATTGGCCAGGAAGCCTGTTTCGAGACGGTTCCATACCGGCGCGTACGGGCGGTCCTTGTGATTGCCCACGCCGGTGTCGACGAGGATGGTCTTTCCTCCGCTGTGGAGCAACCAGGTCTGGATCGCGGAATTCACGGTATTGGTCTCGGAGTCGAAGAAGTGCGGGGTCAGCCAGGAGGTGCCGTCGTCCCATACTTCCTTCGGGCTTTCGGGGAAGAAGGTGTCGGGCGTCATTTCGACGGAACCGAAGTATTCCCAGACCCGGGTGACGGTGACGTCGCCGAGCGTGATGCGGTCCATTGGGTGTCCTTGCGAGAGGTGGCGGCTTCGAGAACCGAGGCTTTTCCCGGAACCGTACGAGCGGCCTCGGAGCGCGCGGTATCCGTAACGTGACTGCACCTGCGTACATGGCCTGAGGCACGGGACTCGGCCGCTTGTAGCCTGGACGGGCCAGGGCGGGGCGACTCCGGCCGAACGCCGCAATTCCGGGAGACTCCGTGGACGAGAACACAGACGAACGCGGTGCGGTCATGGGAACGCGGCCCGAGCCGGACCCGAAGCCGGACCCGGAGTCGGACGCGGGGGACCCGATCGTCGGCCGGGACGCGGAATTGGCACGCCTCTTCCGTGCGGTGGACCCGGTCTCGGCCGACCGGGTGCTGGTGTTGGCCGGCGATGTGGGGACGGGCAAGAGCGCCCTGCTGGAGCACGCGGTGCGCCGGGCTGCGGCCGGCGGTGCCCGCGTACTGCGTGCCGAGGGGAGCGAGTCGGAGTCGAGCCTGGCGTTCTCCGCGCTGCATCAGTTGCTGCGGCCGGTGTCGGCCGACGCCGACGGACTGCCGGGCAGGCAGCGCGCCGCTCTGCGGGATGCCTTCGGTGAGGGGGCGGGCACGTCGGAACCCGACCTCATGCTGGTCGGGGTCGCCGTCCTGAGTCTGCTGTCGGGCCTGGGCGACCACCATCCGGTGCTCGTAGTGCTGGACGATGCGCAGTGGTTCGATCGTGCCTCCTTGGACGTGCTGTCCTTTGTGGCCAGGAGGTTGGAAGGCGAGCCGGTCACGATGGTGGTCGGGGCCCGTAGCGGCGAGCGTCTCCTGGGCTTCGACCGCCACGTGCCCGTGCTCACTCTGGAACCGCTCGACCACGCCGCGGCAAAGCAGTTGCTCGACCTGCAGCCGACGAGCCTCACACCCCACACCAGATCGCGGGTCCTCGACCAGGCAGGCGGCAACCCGCTGGCGCTGGTGGAACTGACGAGGGCGGCCTCGGCGCAGGCCGCGGCTGCGGGGGAGTCGTCCACTGGCCCGCTGTCCATAGGCTCGCCGTTCGTAGGCTCGCCGTTCGTAGGCTCGCCGTCCGTAGGCCCGCTGTCCGCAAGTGCGCTGTCCGCAGGCCCACTTCCCCTCACCGATCACCTGGAGCAGATCTTCGCCGCCCGCCTGGATGGCCTCCCGGCCTCCACCGCGCGGGCGCTGCTGCTCCTGGCCGCCATGGACAGCGCCGACTCCGCGAGCACGGTCTCCGCGGCCGCTGTCCCGGCGAGGCTGCCGGACGCCGAGGACGCGGCCTGGCTGCCGGCCGAACGGGCCGGCCTGGTCCGGCTGACCGGCGGCCGAGAGGTCCGGTTCCGCCACCCGCTGGTCCGGTCCGCCGTGTATCACGCTGCCCCCTTCAGCGCCCGGCGCGAGGCTCACCTCACGCTCGCCGAGATACTGCGGGACGAACCCGACCGGAGAGCCTGGCATCTCGCGGCCGCCTGCCGGCACCCGGACGCGGCCGTGTCGGCGGAGCTGGAGCGCACCGCCGGACGGGCCCGCCGCCGGGGCGGCCATGCGGCGGCCGCCCAAGCCCTGCAGCGCGCCGCGGAACTCGCACCGCACCGCGAGGACGCTGCCCGGCTGCTGGTCGAAGCCGCTGCGGCAGCCGTGTTCACCGGCGACATGGCTTGGGTCGAGGAACTGGTCGCCGCGGCACGCACACGCACGGACGACGCGGCTCTGCTGGCCTCCGCCGCCGTACAGGCCGGACGGCTGGCGGTTCTGACCGCGCGCCACACCGTGGTCTTCTCCCGACTGGCCGAGGTGGCCGCGGAGTTGACGGCGACTCAGCCCGAGGCTGCTCTTGACCTCGTGGCCGGTGCCGCCGTGGTCCGCTTCTACTCCGGAGAGGAATCCCAGCTCCACCGCATCCGGGACATCCTGCGACGTCTTCCCGAGAACGCCTCCCACGCGGCCTTGCGCACCTGGGTGAGGGTCGTGTCGGACCCGTACGGCGACCGGGCCCAACTCGTAGCCCTGCTACCGCAGTTGAGCGCCGAGGCGGAAGGCCGGCCGGAGCGGCTCACCGCCGTCGGGATCATGGCGTGGCTCCTGGACGAAACCCCTCGGGCCGTCCGCGCCTTCGACGAGGCCTTCGGCCGCTGGGAACTGCAGGGGACGCTGCCCGAGGGGCTGGGCGGCGCAGTGGCCTGGTCCTATGTGGAGCGAGGGCGGTGGGAACAGGCCCGTGAGGCCTGCGCCCGCACCACCGCTGTCGGCCGGGCGGCCGGCCTCGACCACGCCGTGGCCTGTGCGGCCGCCGTGGACGCCACTCTGCTGGCGTTCCAGGGCGACGTTTCCTCGTCGCGGACCCGGGCCGAGGACGCGCTCACCCTGATCGATCCGCTGGAGAGCCGCTCGGTCGCCGTCTACGCCCATCGTGCGCTCGGTGCCGCCGCAGCCGCGGAAGGCGACTACGAGACCGCGTACGGCCAACTCCGCATGGTCTTCACGGCAGATGGGTCGCCCGTGCACTACCACGCCTCCTATCCGGCCCTCGCCGACCTGGCCGCCGCCGCTGTGCGCTGCGGCCGCCACGAGGAGGCTGCCGCGATCGTCGAGCGCTCGGCACGCGCGCTGGCGGACAACGCTTCGCCTCGTCTGCGTGCGCTGATCAGCCGAGCCCGTGGCCTCCTGGCGGACCCGGAGGACGCCGAGCCGCATTTCCGGGCGGCGCCGGCGGACCCGCTCCTGGAGTACTGGCCCTTCGAACGCGCACAGGCCCTGCTCGACCTCGCCGAGTGGCTGCGGCGCCGTCGGCGCATCGCAGAGGCGCGGGGGCCGCTCACCGAGGCCCTGGGGACCTTCCGTCGTCTGGGCGCGCACCCGTGGATCGAGCGTGCCCGGGCCGAATCGCGCGCCGCCGGCCTCGACGTCACGGACGCGGTCCCCGACGCGCTCGCCGAACTCTCCTCGCAGCAGCGGCAGATCGTCCGGCTCGCCGCCCGCGGGCTGACCAACCGTGAGATCGGCGAGAAGCTCTTCCTCTCCCCGCGCACGGTCAGCTCACACCTCTACCGCAGCTTCCCCAAGCTGGGCATCACCGCCCGTTCCCAGCTGCGCGACCTCGTCGAGGCGACCCTCGCGACGGACACCCGCCAGGGAGGGACGCTGGTTGCAGCCCATGTCAACGGGGCCGGGGCCGCACCCGGCTCTACGCAGGGTGCGGCGGCGCGGGCGGGGACCACACGCCCATCCACTGTTCCGCGCCCCACTCCTCGAACCGTTGCACCTCGGTGAACCCCAGCTTCGCCGCGAGGCGCATCGAGCGGTCATTGGCGGTCTGGGTGCAGAGCACCACCGGCTCGCCGGGAACCGCGTCGGCGAACCAGCCGAGCGCCGCCGCGCACGCCTCGGCCGCGTACCCGTGCCCCCACGCCTCCGGCAGGAACATGTAGCCCAGCTCGGCCTCCTCGGCCTCGTCGGCGTCCGGGCGGATGTGTCCCGGGCGCTCCGCGTCGCGGCGTTCGATTGTGACCGAGCCGATCATCGATCCGGCGAGATCGATCACGAAAACGCCAGGACGCCGCCCGGGCAGCTCAGGGACCTCGCGTTCGAGTTCGTCAATGGGGCGAGGGCCACCGAGGTAGGTGCGCACCTCCGGCGACGCGAACAGCTCGATGAACACCGCACGGTCTCGGGCCTCGGACTCGCGGAGCACGAGCCGTTCGGTCCTTATCGGGGCGGGTGGCCAGGCGACGGGTCCGAGTTCTGCCATGGCGGGCAACCTATCGCACGCCTGTGAGAGCGATCGGATGGACGGCTTGCTCGGGGACCAGGCCCAGGGGCTTGCGGGTGGAGCGCTCGGCGGTTCTGCGGGCGAGCTGGCCGACGATGTTGGTGGCGGGCTGGATCTCCTCGCGCGGCGTGCTGTGGGGCACCGTGGGCGGCACGTGGGGCTGGGCGGCGAACGCGGCGACGGTGGGCAGCGCGGTTGCGGCGAGGGTGCCGAGAACGATGAGGAGGGCTCGTAGACGCGCGGACACGGGGGAGTCCTTCCGGGGCGGCGGACGCGGACTTGGGCATTGCTCGCCACCGAGGGGCACGGGCGGGGAGCCCCTCGGTGGCGGGCGTCAGGACTGTGCCTCACTGGTCGGGACTGGACGGGGAGCCGCAGGTCAGGCCGCGGGCGCCAGGTCGACCTTGCCCGGGTCGATGCTCGGGGCAACCGGCGTCGGGGCGGGCTTGGACTCGTCGGCCGGCTTCGGCGTCGGCGTTGGTGTCGGCTTCGGCTTGGCGGTCTCGTCGGCGGGCTTGGGTGCGGTGTCCGGGGAGACGTCGGGGAGCGGCTCCGGGGCCGGGGTGGGCTCCGGGTCCGGGTCCGGCGTGGGGTCGGGGTCCGGCGTCGGGTCCGGCTCAGGGGTGGGGTCCGGCTCAGGGGTGGGGGTGGGGTCAGGCTTGGGGGTTGGGTCCGGCTTGGGGGTGGGGTCTTCCTTCGCCTTGTCCACCCAGGAGCTGAGCTTGCCGTCCGGGGACAGCACGATGTGCAGCCCGTTGTTCTCACCGGAGGCGGAGCGCCCGTTCGCGTCCAGGGTGCCGATGCCGGCACTGCCGACGGTGCCGCCGTATATGTCGGCCTGCCAGTGGTTGGTGGAGAGCTTGTACACCTTGGCCATGGAGCCGTCGGCGAGGGTGTCGATGCGGACCAGCTCACGCTTGCCCGGCTTCGGCTTCGGCTTGGGCTTCGGGGTGGGCTTGGGTGCGGGCTTGGCCCGATCCGCCCAGGAGGTCACCACACCGCGCGGAGTGAGCTTGACGTGCAGACCGTTCAGGTTCGCCAGCGAGTTCTTGCCGAACGCGTTCAGGCCGCCGATCTTCTTGCCGTGGAAGAGGATGTCGGCCTGGTACTTGTTCTTGCCGAGTTTGTAGACCTTGACCGTGTGCCCCTTCGAGGCGAGCTTCACGGTCTTGACGTAGACGCGCTTGTGCTGGTGCTTGTGCTTGTGCTTGTGCTGTGTCTTGGCGTGCGCCGCAGCCTCCACCGTGGCGACGCCGGGCTCGTGCTGAGTGGCCGCGATGGCGCCGGAGGCGGCACCGAGAGTGATGGCGGTGGCGGTGGCGGCGGTGACGATGCTGGTACGCAGGGCGCGAGAGGTCATACGCATGGGAAGGAAGGCCCTTCAGGGTCTCGGATTCTCGTGATCCTCGTGGAGTGGCCGCCCCGTTGCGGCGACATCTACGAAGTTACGCACCTCACATCAAGGCGACCCATAAGGAATGTAACGAGCAAAAGGTATATAAGCCGCAGAATCCTCACGGGATCGGCCGCCTGACCGAAAGGCCTCTCGCCCCACCCACTGTGACTGAAGCCATACGCACCGTCGCATGCGCCTACTCGTCAAGCGGGGCCACGGACCGCCACGATCCGGCCGTCGCGCACCATGCAGTTGCCGGGCCACAGGTCCCACTCGGCGAACCGGGGCTCGGTCACCTCGTCCAGCGAATCGGCGTGGGCGGCCACGATCTTACGGATGACGTCGTACTCGCGCAGCAGGGCGGCGGCGCTGAGGATCATCCGGTCACGGCTGTCACTCTTGCGCGGAATCATCGGCCTACCCCTTCGATGACGAGGTGGCCTGGAGCGGCGGTGAGCGGGGCTACCTGTCGGTAACTCGGCGTCGTACGCCGTCGCCTTCCCGGCGGCCGAAGCGGTGGTGGTGGAGGCGGTGAGGGCGGACGACGCCGCTGCGGCTCTGGCGAACGCGTTCCACGCGGCTGTGCCGCCCACGGCGAGTGAGAAGGCCAGCGCGCCTGTTCCGAGGAGCAGGCGCCGATGGTGGACACGGACACGGACACGCTTCGTGCTTCGAGTGGGTGTCATGGTGCGATCTTCGAGCGGGCTCTTGCGGAACTGCACGCCTTATTGCGGGCTCGCAAAAAGTCCCGAAGGGCGGTACGAGGCGGCGTCGTTGCTAGTGCTGGTGTGCGTGAGCAGGCGCATGTGCGGTCAGGAGAGGCGGGTCACCGCTCCTGAGACGAACCACTGGACGAGGGCGGCGGCCAGGTGCACGCCGGCCCGTGCGGCTTCCAGCGATTCGGGGACCGTGGCGCTCTGCGCACCGTGCCGGGAGGTCTGCCCCTCCCACAGGGCCCGCATCATCGCCTCCATCGGTGCGATCGGATCACCGCTCGGCGGGGTCACGAAGGCGGTGGCGAACTTGTGCCGGGCGTTCCTGATCTCTCCGAGCATCGTGCCGAGGGTGGCCTTGGCGTTGTTCGGCTGGACGACGGCGTGCGCGGCGGACTCCACGGCCTTGATGGACTCGCTGTACGCACGCACCGGGTCGGGGCTCCGCCCGTAGGCCGCCTGCCAGGCTGCGGCAAGGTGATCGGCGGCCGACCCGGCGGCGGACGCGGTCGCCGCGTCGGCGACGGTGTGGCGCACCGCGTCCCGCACGACGGGGGTGACTCGCTCCTCCAGTCCGTCCGCGGCCTCGCCGACCCGATAGGCGGACCCGGCGTCGTCGAGAATCCGGCCGAGTTCCTCGGCCTCCCGCGGCGTCGCGGCGCGGGCGCGGAGCACTTCGTCCACCACGTCGAGCAGCTGTACGCCGACGGCCCTGACGAGCGGCCCCACGTAGTCCGCCTCCGCCCAACGGGCGTCCGAGAACGGAGCGATCCGCAGGCGCAGGCAGATGGGACGGGCTGTGCTGTGCATCGGTGAACCCTTGTAGTGGAGCACGCCTTTGACCCAGCGCTGAAGCGGCACGAGGAGGTGCTTGGGCACGTCCTCGAAGGGGCCGTCGTGCTCGGGAGCGGCGGCGAGGCCGGCACGGACGGAGAAGCGCGGGCGGTTTCCGGTCGTCATGACCAGAAGGTACCGGCGGACGGCATGTGTCGGATAATACGTCGGGTTCGGGCCGCTTCCTGGCTCGCTCGACGGCCACACGGGGATTCACTCGACGGCACATGAGAGTTCGCCCGACGGCACACGAGGGTTCGCTCGACGGCACACCGGGAAACGAAGCGGACGCTGTCGTCCGACCGCGTTGTCCGCCCGTGTTGTCCGACCGCTTTCGTCCACCAAGTCACCCACGGCGCCCCAGGCCGCGCCGAGTTCGGAGTTCCGGCAGTGCTTTTCGACGTCAACCGCAGCGCGCTCGTCGACACCTTCGGCGAGGACCGGATCGCGACGCTGCCCATCGCCGCCTTCCCGCCCTCCGCCGCCGACACGGAGGGTGCCCGCCTCCTGCAGACCGTCGGCGCCCCCACCGGAACGCTCTGGCTGCGCGAACCCGACGAGGACTCCGGACTGCTGCCCCTCGTCCAGGATGTCGTCGACGCCGAGGACTTCGAGGACGCGCCGCAGGATGCAGGCCAATGGCCCGTCATCGGCTGGCTGCTCAACGCCCACCTCGCCCTCGACCCCGGTTCAGGCAAGGTGTACGCCTTCGACGCCGATGAGGAGGCCGTGCGGGAACTCCACACGGACGTCTCCTCCCTCGTCCACGTCACACTCCGGTTCCAGCGCCTGCTCGAGGAGTTCTCCTTCAGCGGCGACGAAAGCGACGAGGAAGCCGGCTTCGAGCGCCTGGAGCGCGAGGTCGAGCGTGTCGCCCAGGAGACGAGCAGCATCGACCCGCTCCCCTTCCGGGACGACGAGACCGTCTGGTCGGTGATCGGAGAGGAGATCGCCATGGGTCAGCGTTTCAAGGGCGACAGCCCGGGTGCCCGTTCGCTCCACCGGTGACCGCCGACGCGGCACGATCGGCGGTCACGCAACGCTGCGGCCGTGCGGCCGGGCGGCGTTCGGTCAGGGCTTCACGGCCACCGCGCCGAACTGGGGGAGTACGACAGCGGAGTCCGGCTCGGCGCGCCATTGCGAGCACGACACGAGGCCGGGAGTGAGGAGCTCCAGTCCTTCGAAGAACGCGCTGATCTCTGCGCGGCTTCGGGCGGTGATCGGCGGGGTGGCGTTCTCGTTCCAGAACTTCATGGCCTCGACGTTGCCCTCACCGCCGAGGTCGGTGTCGGTGGTCGGGTGCGTCATCGCCAGATAGCTGCCGGAGGGCACCGAGGCCATGACTCGGCGCACGATGTCCAGTGCCTTGCCCGTGTCGAGGATGAAGTTGAGGATGCCCAGCATCATGACCGCGACGGGCTGTTCGAGGTCGAGGGTCGCTGACGCGCCCTCGATGACGCTGCCCGGGTGGTGGACGTCGGCATCGATGTAGTCGGTGGCTCCCTGCGGGGTGCCGACCAGCAGGCTGCGGGCGTGGACGAGCACGATGGGGTCGTTGTCGACGTAGACGATCCGTGACTCGGGTGCGATCCGCTGCGCGATCTCGTGGGTGTTGTCCAGGGTCGGCAGTCCGGTGCCGACGTCCAGGAACTGCCGCACGCCGCACTCGCCGGTCAGGAACCGGACGGCGCGGCCGAGGAACTCACGGTCCGCACGCGCCACGTCCCGGATCACGGGGAACATCGTGGCGACCTGGTCACCGACCTGCTGGTCGACCTCGTAGTGGTCTTTCCCGCCGATCCAGTAGTTCCACACCCGTGCGTTGTGAGCGACACCTGTGTTCAGCCTGCCCGACACATCTGACGGGTGTTGGTTCCCACTCACGTCTTTCCCTCTCCGCGCGCACGAGTTGCCATGATGGCCATTGTGATGGGCCTGGACCACAGTGTCCGGGGATTCCGCCGCATCCGCAGGCGCCCTCAAGCCCTCCGTCCCAGCCGCTCGTTCCAGGGCGTGGGCGTCTGTGCAGGTCAACGGCCGTTCCGGTGTTCCAACGTCCCGTACCACCGGCCTTTTGTGGCGGGCGGGACAGATCGCGGCCCAGGCTGTGGGTCGTCCGAGCAGCTCACTCGCCGGACGGCTACCACTCACGCACCACTCACGAATCACCCGCGCACCACTCACACACCACTCAGGAATCACCTGCGCACCACTCACACACCACTCACGAATCACCCACGCACCACTCACCGCACTCATGGAGTTCTCGATGCGTTCGCGTCTTGCCACCCGTTCCACTCGTTCCACCCGTCTCGTCCTGACCGCAGTGGCCGCCGCGGCCCTCGCCACCACCGCCGCCACCACCGCCGCCGGCACCGCCCTCGCCGTCGGCGGCCAGAGCAAGGCCCCCGTCGAGCAGGTCTGCGGGAGCACCGACCTGACCTTCAAGGTCACCGAGAAGACACAGGCCGGCGGCTACCTCCTCGTGACCGCCAAGGCCAAGCCCGGCATCACCTGCTACCTCGAGGGCACCATCCCCGCCGCGGCCTTCGGCTCCCACTCCGACCGGCAGGTCGCCCCCATCGAGCAGGCCGTCACCGACACCATCAAGCTCTCCGGTTCCACCGCCGCCTACGCCGGCATCAATCCCAAGTCGACCAACGGCGACTTCGGCGCGGAGTTCGACCAGATGGTCATCGCTGTCGCCGGGGACGAGGCGGGCGCCATCTCCGTGCGCCTGCCCAGCACGACCCTGGTCGACAAGCCGCTGAGCACCAACTGGCACGCCGACCCGGCCGACGCCGTTCCGGTCGGCTGACGCCGTTCCGGTCAGCTGACGCTGTTCCGTTCAGCCGACGCCCCGTGCCGTGCGGCCCGCCCTCCTGCGCCACCACAGGCGGGAAGGGGCCGCACGGCTCGGCCGGTCCGCGTTTCCCGCCAGGCGTTATTCTGTGGCGGCGGTCGACGACATAGCCCGTGACCAGTGGCTTTTCAGGACGAAGCGGCCGCGTACATGCAGAAAGCTCAGGTTATGGACTACCAGGCCGTTCTCGAAGAAGTCGCAGCCTTCGCCCGGCCGCTCGTGGGCCGCGGCCAGGTGGCGCGGTACATTCCGGCTCTCGCGGGCGTGGACGCCGAGCGCTTCGGCATCGCGGTGGCCGACGTCAACGGTGACGTGCACGGGGTGGGGGACTGGCAGGAGCCCTTCTCCGTCCAGTCCATCTCGAAGGCCTTCAGCCTCGCGCTCGTCCTGGCGGAGGGCGGCGAGCGGATCTGGGACCGGGTCGGCACGGAGCCGTCCGGCAACCCCTTCAACTCGCTGGTCCAGCTCGAGTACGAGAACGGCATCCCGCGGAACCCGTTCATCAACGCCGGTGCGCTGGTCGTCACCGACCGGCTGCAGAGCCTCACCGGAGACGCCGCCACGACGATGCTGGAGTTCCTGCGCACGGAGAGCGGCAACCCGGACGTCGCCGTCGATCCCGTGGTGGCGGCCTCCGAGGCCGAGCACGGCGACCGCAACGCGGCTCTCGCGCACTTCATGGCGAGCTACGGCAACCTCGACAATCCCGTGTCCACGGTGCTCGAGCACTACTTCCGGCAGTGCGCGATCCGTATGAGCTGCCGCGATCTCGCCCTCGCGGGGGCCTTCCTGGCCCGGCACGGGCTGCGTGGCGACGGCACGCGTCTGCTGCCCGCGCGCGAGGCGAAGCAGGTCAACGCGGTCATGCTCACCTGCGGTACGTATGACGCGGCGGGCAGCTTCGCCTACCGCGTCGGTCTGCCCGGCAAGAGCGGTGTCGGCGGCGGCATCGTCGCGGTGATCCCCGGCCGCTGCACCCTGTGTGTCTGGAGCCCGGGCCTGGACACGTACGGCAACTCCGTGGCGGGCGTGGCGGCGCTCGACCACTTCACGACGGTGACGGGCTGGTCGGTGTTCTAGCCGGTGTTCTAGCCGGTGTTCCGGCCGTCGTCCCGACAGGAGCCGTGCAGCATGTGTCGGGTGGACGCCCTCGCCTCGATGACACGCTGACGGCATGAACGAAGCGACGATCAGCGACGGCTACGTGTCCGAGTTCGTGGAGAAGGGGTTTCTCCGTGTCGAGGGGGCGTTCTCCCGTCACCTCGCTGCCGAGTGCCGGGACATCATGTGGCGAGACATCGACGGCGAGCCCGATGACCCGTCGACGTGGCAGAACCCCGTGGTGCGGCTCGGCGCCTATGGCCAGGAGCCCTTCCGCGCCGCCGCCAACTCCACACGCCTGCGTGCCGCGCTCGACGTACTCGTAGGGGAGGGGCGCTGGGCGCCCCTCGGCGGGCTCGGTACGTTCCCGGTGCGGTTCCCCAGCGACATGGAGCCGGGCGACGACGGATGGCACATCGACGCGAGTTTCCCGGGCGACGATCCCGCAGACTTTATGTCCTACCGGGTGAACGTGGCCTCCCGCGGGCGGTGGCTGCTGATGCTGTTCCTGATGTCCGACGTGGGGGAAGACGACGCGCCCACCCGGATACGCGTCGGGTCCCACCTGGACGTCGCCGCGCTTCTCGCACCCGAGGGTGAGGCCGGCCTGCCCTTCATGGACCTCGCGGAGCGCGCCGTGCCCGCCACCGATCACCGGCCGCTCGCCCTGGCCACCGGCCGGGCCGGGGACGTCTACCTCTGCCACCCCTTCCTCGTGCACGCCGCGCAGGCGCACCGAGGTGTCGAGCCCCGCTTCATGGCGCAGCCGCCGCTGCTTCCCGTGCCGGGGCAGGGGCCGAGCATCGAACGGCCCGACGGCGAGCGCTCCCCGGTGGAGACCGCGATCCTGCGAGGCGTCGGACGCCGACTCCGGTAGAAGCCGACGTGTCACTGCGAGAAGCCGACGTGTCCCTGCGAGAGACCGACGTGTCCCTGCGAGAAGCCGACGGGTTACTGCTCGCCGACGGGTGGCTGCCGGGCGAGGAACTCCTTGAACGCCGCCCTCTGCTTCGGGCCCATGAAGCCTTGGCGGACATCGCGGGCCTTCTCCTGGAGCCAGTCCACCTCGCCCGGCTCCAGGAGCTCGGCGACCACGACACCCTCGCGGGCCACCGCCGTGCGTCCTCCGGCGCGACGCCGAAAGAGCGTGAACGCGCCGAACTCCCTCGGGTGGTCCAGCTCCGGCTCCGCAGTCGCGGTCCGGCCCCCGTCCCCGACGTCATTCCGCGGGTAGGCGGTGGGGGCCCAGTGTTCCCAGAGCGCCAGCGTGGCCGAGGGCACCAGCACCGCGTGTTCCGCCTCCCGGTCCCCCTCCCACAGGAACGTGACATTGACGGGCTCGCCGACCGCCTGGGCCAGCCCGAGCGCCTTCCCCACGTCATCGTCGATCGGGTGGTCCACCACGACGTTGATCCGTATGCCCATGGCTCGCGAGACTATCGGCTGCGTCGGGGCCGCCCCGCGTCGCCGCCGTGGCATGGCCCGTGACCTGGGAAAATGTCGCAACTGTATAAGATGTGGAGGAACTTCACCGGCCGCAGCAGCGAGGTACGACAATGAGCCAGCCCGCACCGACTCCGGTCGTTCGACGCGTGGACGCAAGACACCGTTACGAGATCCTGGTCGACGACAAGGCCGCCGGATTCACCGCGTACCGCGACCGCGACGACCGGCGCGTGTTCTTCCACACCGAGATCGACGACGCCTACGCGGGGCAGGGCCTCGCCTCGATCCTCGTACGGGAGGCGTTGGACGACGTGCGGAGCGCGGGCCTGCGCATCGTGCCGGTCTGCCCCTATGTGGCCAAGTTCCTGAAGAAGCACGAGGAGTACGCCGATCTCGCCGACGAGGTGACCCCCGAGGTCGTGGAGTGGCTGGACGGTGCGCTGAAGCGCTGAAGCGCTGACGCGAGGCGCGGCGGGCGATCGAGCGGGGCCATGATGGGCGAGGGCTTGCCCGGGGACGGGGACGGGGACGGGGACGGGGACGCGGCCGGGGACGAGGGCTGGGGCAGGGAAGGGGAAGGCAACGGCACGTCGAGCCTTCCCCCTCTGATGGGGCGCGCCGCGCAGCTCGCGGTCATCGACGCCGCCCTCGCGGGCATCCGTTCCACCGGCACATCCGTGATCCTGCGCGGCGACCCCGGCACGGGGCGGACCGCGCTGTTGAGGTCGGCCGAGGAGACAGCGCGTCGCGCCGGGTTGCGTGTGCTGCGGATGACCGGCGCCGAGGCCGAGTCGGGGCTGCCGTTCGCCGCCCTCCACCAGGTCCTCTGGCCGCTGCTCGCCGATGCGCGAGGGCTGACGGAGGAGCAACGGCGCGCCCTGGAAAGCGCGTTGGGTATCCGTGAGGAGGCGCCGCCCGAAGGGTTCACCGTGGCGAGCGCCGCCCTCACCCTGCTCGCCCACGCCGCCGCGCGTCGACCCGTCGTCGTACTGCTCGACGACCTGCAGTGGGCCGATCCGTCCAGCATCGCCGTGTTCGGATACGTACAACGGCATCTGGCCCCGCTTCCCGTCGTCGCCATCGGCGCGACCCGGCGAGCGGGCGACACGGCCGGCCGCGCACCGGCCGCAGCCAGGGAGAAGCGCGACGCCACCCAGGGACCGCCGGGGCAGGTGATCGAGCTGCCGCCGTTGGACGCGGCACAGGCCGAGCGGCTGCTTCGTAAGATCCACCCCTCTCTGCCCGAGGGGGCGCGCCGCAGAGTGCTGCGGGCCGCCGGCGGCAACCCGCTCGCGCTGCACGAACTGCCGGAGCAGCTGCGGCGGTTGACCGCGGACCGCGCCGAGTTCCTCGCGGGCCCCACCCCGCCGCGGCTGACCGAATCCTTCGACACCCTGCCCCTGGGAGAGCGCCTCGGGCGGCTGTACGAGGACAGGCTGCGCGCCCTGCCCGATGCCGCCCGGAGCCTGCTGCTGGTGGCCGCCCTCGGCGACGCGTCCACCCGGGACGGCACCGTGCTGCGGGACATGGCGGACCGTGAGCCGGGCACGCCGTGGTCCGAGGTCCGGGACGACATCGAGAACTCCGGTCTCGCGCACACCGACCCGGAGAGCGGACGCGTGGCCTTCCACCATCCGCTGGTGCGCGCCTGCCTGGTGCACATCGCCTCACCGGCGGAGCGCCGCGCCGCCCACCGCCTGCTCGCCGACGCGCTGCCCGCGAGAAGCCCCCGCCGAGCCCTGCACCTGGCCGCCGCGACACTCGGCACGGACGGCGAACTGGCCGCACTGCTCCACGCCGAGGCCGACAGCATGGCAGCCCAGGGCGGCGACCCCGAGGCGGCGGAGCTGATGGCGCGGGCGGCCCGGCTGAGTCCTGACCCGGCGAGCAGAACCGCACGCCTCGTCGGCGCCGCGGCGATCGCCGTACGGAGCGGCCGACCGCACCTCGCGGCGGAACTCGTCGCCGAGGCCGAGACGGAGGCCTGCCCCGGAAAGCCCGAACCCGCCGCCCCGTACGCCTTCGCCGTCGCCTGCTCCCGCCTCCAGCTCGACGCCGACCCGAACCCCTCGATCGAGCTGCTCCCCGCCGTCCTGGACGCGCCGCCGGCACCGGAGGGCGAGGACGAGCGGGCCGCACTGCGCGAACCGATGCTCTTCCTTCTCCTGGTCGCGGCCGCACTCACCGGCGACGAACGAGCATGGGCCGCCGTCGAACGCCACGCGCCGCACGCCTCCCCGGCGGCCGCGCTGTGCCGGGACGCCTGGGCCGGTCCGGGCCGGGCCGATTCCGGGAGGACGACCGGTCAGGGGCGGGCCCTCCACGAAGTGCCGCTCCGGCTGCGCGAGATGGTCGCGGCTCTGCCGTCGGACCGTGAGACCACCGCTGCCTGGCTCCTGCTGTGGGCGGCCACCGCCGTCGACGCCGTCGGCGAGCACGACGCGCTCTGGAGCGCCTTCGCGCGCCGCCACGCGTACGCCACGCAGACGTTCATCGACAGCCTGGGCGGCCCACGACGATGTCCTCCACGGACGCTGGGACGCCGCCCTCACCGCCTCCCGGGCGGGCGCACGGACCTCCGCGGAGCACGGGTACGCGCTGGCCGAGACGCTGTTCCTGCAGAACGTCGGACAGGTCCTCGCCGCACGAGGGGACCGCGTCGGACTGGCCGACCTGGAGTCCGCACTCGGCACGCACGCCGGGGCCCGGGGCCTGCGCCCGGTCACCGAGCGGCTGCGCGGGGCGAAGGTGCTGTGCGCGCTCGGCCACGGTCTCGTCGAGGAGGCGTGGCACCACGCACGCGGTCTCGTGCCGCCCGGCGAGATCGACGAGATTCCCGACCGGAGCCCGTGGCTCCATCTGTCGCTGGTCGACTGGGTGCAGGCCGCGGTCGACAGCGGGCGGCGAGCGGAGGCCCGGCGCCGCCTGCTCGCGGTCCGCTCGTCCGGTATCGCCCGCGTATCGGCGCACCACACCTTCCTGGTGACCGTCGCGGAGGCCCTCGCCGCGGAGGAGGACGAGGCCAAGGAGCGGTACGAGGCCGTGTACGCCCTGCCGGGCGCGGAGAGTTGGCCCTTCCCGCTCGCCCGGGCCCGCCTGGCCCACGCCGTGTGGCTCCAGCGGCACGGTCGTCCGGAGCGGGCGGCTGAGCACTGCCGGGCCGCGCTCACCGTGTTCACCCGCCTCGGCGCCGCGCCCTGGGCCGCACAGGCGTCCCGGCAACTCGCCGCGGCCACTGCGGACGCCGGGATGCCCGGGGCGGACCGGACGGCCATGGGGCACCGGCCGAGCGAAGAGCACCGGCCGAGCGAAGAGCACCGGCCGACCGAAGAGCACTGGCACCCCTCACTCTCGGCACAGGAGACCCGCATCGCCGAACTCGCGGCGCAAGGGCTGACCAACCGGCAGATCGGTGAGCGGCTCGGTCTGTCGCCGCGGACGATCGGCGCGCACCTCTACCGCGTCTTCCCGAAGCTCGGGATCACGACGCGGGCGGGCATCGCTCGTGCCCTCGAAGGCGGAGTCGAAGGCGACCGCACCGGCTCAGGAGTCCGGCAGGGCCCTCGCCAGAGCGGCCCGTGAAGTGACGCCCAACTTCGGGAAGATCCGGTACAGATGGGCCCCGACTGTCCGCGGTGACAGCCGCAGCGTCGCGCCGACCTCCTTGTTCGTCAGGCCGGTGGAGACGAGCCGGGCGATGCGGAGCTCCTGGGCCGTCAGCACGCCGGCCGGAACAACGGTGACGTTCGGAGCAGCAGGTGCGGGTCGCGGCACTGCCAGGCGTTCGGCGGCCCGCAGTTCCGCCCGGCACTGCGCCACCCAGGGCTCGGCGCGCAGCTCCCGAAAAGCGCGGGCCGCGGCGCGCAACGATTCCGCCGCCTCGGCGTACCGCCCCCGGCGGCGCAGCCGTGCACCGTGCGACAGACGCAGCCGCGCGAGGTCGAAGACCCACTCGCCGGAGCCCCGCACCGCGCAGGCCGCCGCGTACGCCGCGTCGGCGTCCTCGTCGTCGGCGGTGACCGCGGTCGCGGCGGCCAGCAGGAAGGCGTGGTGCGCGGAGACGGAGTCCATCCCCGCCGCCCGCCCGGCCGCGACATGGGCGAGTGCCTCCGCGCGGCGGCCGGAGTACAGACTCGCGACGACGAAGTCGAAGAAGGGCAGGTGGAACCAGGCGAGGCCGCCCGGCAGTTCGCCCGGCGCCATCAGGCGCCGCAGCAGCGCGTACGCCTCCTCGTGCCGCCCGTGCGCCAGGGCGGCCAGGGCTTCGAGGCGGTCCAGGTGGTCGGTGACGAACCGCATCCGTGCCCGCGCCGCCGCCGGTTCGATCCGTGCCCGCACCGTGCGCAGCCCCCGCTCGTCGCCGCGGCCCGCAAGGAAGTGCGCGTAGTAGTGCCGGAAGAGCAGGGCATTGCAGTGATAGCCGAGTTCCTCCGCGATGTCGGCCTCGCGCAGGCACTCCTCCGCGGCGTCCCAGCGGCCCCGCAGGAACGCCTGATGGGACCGCGCCTTGGCGACGGACCCCTGCGTGGCGTACGTGTGCTCGTCGTTGAAGAGCCGCCACAGCTCGTCGTCGGCGGCGTCCACCGCCGACGCCGCCCACAACAGCAGCCACGCGCCGGCGGTCTCCCGCTGCACCGCCATACGCGCCACGAGCGCCCGCAGGTCCGCCTCCGCGCCGTGCGCCGTGCGCGGCGGGTCCGACCAGGCACGATGACAGAGCAGGGCCGCGGGGGAGAGGTGCTCCCGATGCCGCTCCAGCGCCTCCCACCCCCGCGGGTCGCCCGTGTACGCCGAGGCCAGCAGCAATTTGAACGCCATCTGCTCGACGAGGTCGCCGAACACCGGCGCACCGGGCGCGGTCAGCGCGGCCAGGGCCCCCGGCAACAGCGCGAACGACGAGGCGAAGTCGACGTGATGACTCTGGTCGACGTACACGACCGCGTAGGCGAACAACGGGGCGATGTCGTCGGGCACCGGGCCGCGACGGATCTCCGTCACCAGTTCCGCCGCGTGCGCGAGGCGTCCGCCGCGGGCCGACATCACGGCGGCCCACGTCAGCCGCCGCGCCCGGTCGTCCGGGCCGGCCCCGAGAGCCGCCGCACGGTCGAGGAGCAGCGCCGCCTCCGCGTCACCGCCGCGCAACGCGATGCGGGTCCCGGCTTCCTGGAGCCGCGCGGCGAGCGGTTCGTCCGTGCCGTCCGCGGCGGACGCCTCGTGCAGCAGCCGACGGGGATCGTCCGTGCGCAGCCCCTCCGCCAGCATCAGGTGCGCGGCGCGCCGCTCCGCCGCCGACGCGGAGGCGATCACCGCACTGCGTACCAGAGGGTGCCGGAAGACCAGCCGCCCCGCGGCGTCCAGCCGGGCGAGACCGCTCGCCTCGATACGGCCGAGAACCCATTCGGCACGGTCGCGCGCCGCCCGTCTGACAGCGTCGCTCCCGAGGGTGGCGGCCCCGTCCAGCGCGGTGAGCAGCAGGGCCCGCGCCGCGTCCTCGGGAAGTGATAGCAGCCGCCGTGCGAACAGCGCCTCCAGGCGCTCTCCCAGCGGCAGCCGCTCCGGCAGCGGTACGACGCCCCTGCGGTGCTCGGCCGCCAACTGGCCGGGAAGTTCGGCCAGGGCCAGCGGGTTGCCCGCCGCCTCGTCCACGACGCGCCGGGCGGTGGCGGCCGCGAGCCCCGGGTGCCAGCGCCGCAGCAGCGCGCGGGCATCCTCGCCCGACAGCGCCTCGACGTCCACCGGGTGTGCGGGCCAGCCCTCCAGGGCGGAGCGGTCGGGCCTGCTCGTGCACACCATGACCACGGGGAGTTCGGCGATCCGCTGGTGGAGGAAGACGAAGACGGCCGCGCTGGACGGGTCCACCCAGTGCAGGTCGTCGACGAGGACGAGGACCGGACGGCGGCGCGCCTCCTCCGCGAGCAGCGCCAGCGCGGCCGCGCCCACCATGAACCCCTCCGGGGGAAGCCCGTCCCGCAGACCGAGGGCCCGTTCGAGCGCGAGCCGCTGGTGCGGGGGCAGCGCACGGGAGTTCTCCCGCAGCGGCCGCAGCACATGGTGCAGCGCGCCGAAGGCGATGCCGGACTCCGACGCGTCGCCCTCGACGCGCAGAACGGTGAAGGCGTCCCGTGCGGCGCGCACGGCCGTCCAGTCCAGCAAGGTGGTCTTCCCGATACCGGCCTCGCCGCGCAGCACCGTCGCCGAGCCGCCCGCCCCGGTCCGCGCGCGCTCCAGGGACCGCTCCAGCAGCGCCTGTTCGCGCCGACGGCCGACGAGTGTCCTGTCGCCCTGCCCGTTCCCCATGACCTTCCCCTTGTCGGCTCGGTTCGGCTCGCGGACCGTCCGACCGCACTCTGTCGCGTACGCCCCGGACCACCGCGACACCACCGTGACACCGTCGTGATGCCCCACCGTGCACGGCTTGTGCCCCTGCCCGCAGGGAACCCCGCACGCTCTCCTCATCGACGGCCGGCCATCGCAGGCTGGCGGCGTGAGCCCGACGACGACCATGACCATCCGCCCCGCCGCCTCCGACGACACCCCTCGCGAGGGGAGCGCGGTCCACACGCACGGCTTCCTCCACGCACGTACGGTGCGGGGCACAGCGCAGTCCGTACGGCACTGCCCTGAAGGTGACGCGATCACCGACCCGTACGTCCTGCTGGGCATCCACAGCGTCGGGAGGGCCGCCCTCGTCCGGCGGGGGATCACCGAGGTCTGTCTGCCGGGTGACCTCTTCGCCTGCGACGGAGCGGAGCCGTTCGTGCTGGACGAGGAGGGCGGCTTCGAACTGCACCTCGTGCGGATCCCGAGGCGCGTGCTCACCCTCACCGACCGTCAGGTGCGGGACCTCGGCGGCCGGGCCCCCTTCGCGGACGGGACGGTCGCGCCGCTGCTCGGTCCGCTGCTGCGCGACGTCGCCGGAGCCCGGTCCGGCGACCCGTCACGGACGGCGCTCCGGCTGGCGGGCGCGGTCGCAGACCTGGTCGGGCTGCTCGCGGTCGAGGACGCCGGGAGCGGAACGAGGGACGGTGGGCAGGACCGCGAGGCCCTGATCGGCCGGCTGTGCGCGTACGTCGACGCGAACCTGTGGGACAGGAACCTGACCCCGGCGAGTGTCGCCGAGGCCCAGCACATCTCGATCCGCTATCTGCACAAGCTCTTCGAGGGGCGGGGCAGCACGGTCGGCCGGTGGATCCAGCACCGCCGCCTGGAGGAGGCGCGGCGCGAACTGGCCCGCCCCGGGCGCGACGACATCACGGTGTCGGCGGTCGCACGGCGCTGGGGTTTCGCCAGCGCCACGCACTTCAGCCGCAGCTTCCGCGCGGCGTACGGCATGTCGCCCAGCGACTGGCGCGACGGCAGGACCAGACCGGTCGAGGCGTGCGCAACCGTGTGCCCCTGACGGCACGGTCGGCGCGCGGCCGGGTGCGACCGCTGTCGGCGCGCTCTTCGACCGGTGTCAGCGGGCTCCCGGCTCGACCGCCACCAGACGCCGCCACTGCTGTGGCGAGTGACCGTGGACGGCCTTGAAGGCGCGGCTGAAGTGCGCCGCGCTGCGAAAGCCCCACCGGGACGCCACCACGGCGATGGAGGGGCTCACCCGCCCGCGCCGCGCGAGCTCGTCGGCGCACCTCTCGACGCGCTGACGCTGGATCAGCCTGCCCACGGTGACACCCTCGGCCTCGAACAGGCGGTGGAGGTAGCGGACCGAGACGAGATGCGCCGCGGCGATGCGTTCCGCGGACAGCTCCGGGTCGCCGAGGTGGCGTTCGATGTACTCGAGGATCGTGACGACCAGGGGGTGGCGGCCCGCTCCCGGCGGTCCCTCCGCGTCCTGGGCGAGATCCTCGACCAGACCGGCGACGAGGTCCGCGATGACGCCTCCGAGCCGCTCGGCCACCGGAGCCGGCACCCGGGACTGCGACGCGTCCAACCTCGGGAGCAGGACGGGCAGGAGCGCGGCCGCACCCCCGGACGGCGTGACGGCCCGAGCCGTGAGCGAGCGCAGCGGAGCCGCGGGCAGATGCAGTGCATGCAGGGGAATCCGGAAGAGGAGAGTCCGGGACCGGGCCTTCCGCTCGACCGAGAAGGCGCGGCGCAGGTCGATCAGGGCCAGTTCCCCGCTCTCCACGGGCGTGCCGCGCCCGTCCTGCGCAAGGTGCGCTGTCCCGTCGAGGGGCACCAGCAGCGCGACCGCGTCCGCCGGGCCGGTCGCGGCTTGCGCGGGTGAGCGCGGTCTTCGCACGAGGCGCAGCGGCCCGGCCTCGCAGGCGAGCATGCGTACGTATCCGAAGTGGTGGAGCGTCACGGTTCCGTTCGCGCGCGCGGCCGGGTCGGCGGCTTCGACGACGGGCGTGAGCCACTGCGAGAAGGCGGCCTCCACGTCGGCCGATGTCTCGGCGCCGGGTGATGCGGCGGTCACGGGTCGAGCGTTCACGAAGGGCTCCCTTCAACCGTCCCCGGGCCGGTGCGCGGTGCGTGGCGGAGGGGGACGGTCGCCCCTGGCCCACGGCCCTCGACGCGAGTCTCGGCCGACCGGCGGCGCAGGCGTTAGGTCATATGACTGCCCTTCGCCGCGCGGGCCGACCGCCGATGAGGGAGGCGCCCGAACTGTGCACGCAGCGGCATGGATCCGTAGGGTGGCCGCGCCCCTTTCGGGCCGGCGGCGTCCTAGGGTGAGTACTCCGTGCCCGGCGGAGCCGCGAACGGCCCAGTGATCCGCCCCTCGTGCAGGAGTCCTCGTGGAAGCAGACGTTCCGGCCGCCCGGGAGACACCTGTCCTCGAACGGCGGACGCGCGCCTTCGCCGAGGCGTACGCGTGCCCCGCGCCCGTGGAGTCCGACGCCACCGCGTCCCGGACCCGTATGGCGGCCCTCTGGGACGGCGGCGGCTCCGACGAACCGGACGTCGAGGAGGAGTGGCTGGCGCTGCCGGGGCCCGACGGCAGACGCATCCGGGTACGGATCCTGCGCCCCGCGGGCACGGACGAACCCCTGCCTGTCGTGCTCTACCTGCACGGACTCGGCTGGATGCTCACTGACGCGTACGCGCACCGGCGGCTGGTGGCGGATCTGGTCCTCGGCGCGGACGCCGCGGTCGTCGTTCCCGAGTACGACATACCGGAGGACGCGCGGCACCCGCACGCCGTGGAGCGTGCCTACACCATCGCCCGGTGGGTCGCCGGGCACGGCGCGGAATGCGGCCTGGACGGGACCAGGATGGCGGTCGTCGGCGCCAGCGCCGGCGCCCAGCAGGCGGCGACCCTCACCCTCGTGGCGCGGGAGCGCGGCGGGCCGGACTTCCGCCACCAGGTGCTGGTGTGCCCGGTGACGGACGCGTCGATGGACACCCCGTCGTACCACCGGTTCGCGGACGGGTACTTCCTGAGCAGGGCCGCCATGCGCGGTTACTGGCAGCAGTACGCGCCGGACCGCGAGAGCCGGACGCACGATGTCGTCTCGCCGCTGCGCGCACCGGTGAGCCGGCTGCGCGGGCTGCCGGCCGCGCTGGTCCTCACGGCCGAGGCCGATGTTCTCCGCGACGAGGGCGAGGCGTACGCGGCACGCCTGAGGGAAGCGGACGTGCCGGTCGTGTCGATCCGCTACCAGGGAACGATCCACGGCTTCGTCCTGTTCGACCTCCTCCGCCGCACGGAGGCGTCGAGGGCCGCCCGCATCCAGGTGACGGACACACTGCATGCCGCCCTGCACGCGGCCTGAGAGCCTGTGTCAGCCCGCGTCGGCCTCCTTGGCGCCGGGGCTTTCGCGGTGGCGCCGCCACTCGCTGGGGGACGCGCCGTACGCCGCCTGGAAGCGGCGGCTGAAGTGGCTGGGGCTGCTGAAACCGCAGCGGGCGGCGACCGCCGCGACGGTGAGGCGGTCGTAGCGGGGCGCGGCCAGCATCTCGCGTGCCTTGGCGAGGCGTTCGGTGATGAGCCACTGTTCGAGGCTGATGCCCGCGTCGTTGAGCAGGAGGTAGAGCCTGCGCACGGAGACGGCGTGCTCCCGGGCGATCCGCTCGGGCGTCAGATCGCGGTCCGCGAGGTGGCGGCGCGCGAAGGCCAGGATCCGCGTGAGCAGCGTCTCGTCCATCGTCGACCGGACGGCGGGGGCGTCCTCGGCGTGCGCGGCCGACAGGAGCAGCGCGCGGACGAGTTCGGTGGTGGCCGTGGCGAGGGCCCCGGCGCCCGGGTCGGACTCCAGGCGCCCCGGATCGCGCCACATCCCTCGCAGGTGGTTCAGGACGAGGTCGTACATCGGGCTCGCGCGCAGCCGCTGCGAGGCCTGCACGACCGCCTCCACCGGTACGTCGAGGCGGCTCATGTCGAACATCACGGACTGGGACGCGCCGTCGCCCGACCAGCCGTACACGCGGGGCGACAGCTCGTGGAAGACGCAGATGTCGTCCGGGCCCAGGACCTGCTGCCGCCCCGCGACTTCGGCGCGGTGGGCGCCCTGCGGCTGGAGCGAGACGGAGACGACGGGGCTGCTCCGGTGGTGACGCACATGCCGTTCGTACCGCCGCACCTCGAAGCCCGAGTTGCGGGTGGAGAAGAGATCGAGGCCACCCACGCGCCACAGCTCCATGCGCGCGTGGATGCCCGCTTCAGGCTCCTCGTGGACGACCTCGTTGGGCACCGACGAGTCGGTCAGCGCGTGGTGGAACGCGTCCACGCGCTCGCGCGGCGCCACGGTGGAAAGATCGACGAGCAGCACGGAACCCCCAAGACAAGTACCCCCGGGGAGGACATTCTGCCTTATTGAAAACTCAAGTACACCGGCCCCATCGGAACCAGCAGAAGCACCAGCACCGCCAGCGCGGAAGCGAACCCCAGCAGGCTCCGCAGGAGGAGCCGTCGCCGCAGTACGCGGTACGTCTCCTCGTACTCGGCACGCAGTTGCCGCCCCCGGCGGGCGATGTGCTGCCAGCCGTGCCGGGTGAGCGACAGATGCTCCTCGGTGTAGAGGCGCTCCACCTCGGCGCGTTGCGTGTCGGTCAGCCAGGGGAGCCGCCGGGTGAAGTGCCGCGCCGCCGTGCGGCCGTCGGCGCGGGCGGCCTCCACGAGGAGATGGCCCTCGATCTCGTTGATGAAGGCACGTACACGCACCGGGCGGTCGTCCATCGCCGTCATCGCAGGGCCCGCTGCTCGGCCGCCGCGATCTCAGGGTGGTGCAGGTCGAACGCCGGTGACTCCGAGCGGATGCGGGGGATCGTCTCGAAGTTGTGCCGCGGGGGCGGGCAGGACGTCGCCCACTCCAGCGAACGGCCGTAACCCCACGGGTCGTCGACCTCGATCTTCTTGCCGTACTTGG
>NZ_JBFBEE010000022.1:88819-137468 GCF_040683555.1 Streptomyces sp. NPDC093510 | reverse complement strand
GGGATACATCCGCCGCGAAGCGGCGGGCTTGAGGCTCCTACCGCGGGGGGGCGTCGCGGGGAACACCCCACCCACCCGCCCCTACTCCCGCAGGACGTCGCGGGGCGAACGGGTGGGTGGGTGGGATGCATCCGCCGCGGAGCGGCGGGCTTGGGGCTCCTACCTCGGGGGGACGTCGCGGGGCAACGGACGGGGAGCGGGACGGGGAAGTCGCGTACCGGCGCCCCGGGGACCCGTGGTCGCCAGATACTCTGGAAGGCGACCTGTTCCCCTTTCCCCGACCCGAGGATTCGCGACCGCCGTGTTCGATACTCTCTCCGACCGCCTCGCAGCGACATTCAAGAACCTCCGGGGCAAGGGCCGCCTGTCCGAGGCGGACATCGACGCCACGGCGCGCGAGATCCGCATCGCCCTCCTCGAGGCGGACGTGGCCCTGCCCGTCGTCCGCGCCTTCATCAAGCAGGTCAAGGAGCGCGCGGCCGGTGCCGAGGTCTCCCAGGCCCTCAACCCCGCCCAGCAGGTCATCAAGATCGTCAATGAGGAGCTCATTGGCATTCTGGGTGGCGAGACGCGGCGCCTCCGGTTCGCCAAGACCGCGCCGACCGTCATCATGCTCGCGGGTCTGCAGGGTGCTGGTAAGACGACCCTCGCCGGAAAGCTCGGTCTCTGGCTGAAGGCCCAGGGCCACTCGCCGCTCCTCGTAGCGTGCGACCTGCAGCGCCCCAACGCCGTCAACCAGCTGAGCGTGGTCGCCGAGCGCGCGGGCGTCGGTGTGTACGCCCCGCAGCCGGGCAACGGCGTCGGTGACCCCGTGCAGGTCGCCAAGGACTCCATCGAGTTCGCGAGGACCAAGCAGTACGACGTCGTCATCGTCGACACCGCCGGCCGCCTCGGCATCGACCAGGAGCTCATGCAGCAGGCCGCCGACATCCGGGACGCGGTCAGCCCGGACGAGGTCCTCTTCGTCGTCGACGCCATGATCGGCCAGGACGCCGTCAACACGGCCGAGGCCTTCCGCGACGGCGTCGGCTTCGACGGCGTCGTGCTGTCGAAGCTCGACGGTGACGCCCGTGGTGGTGCCGCTCTGTCGATCGCGCAGGTCACCGGGCGCCAGATCATGTTCGCGTCGAACGGCGAGAAGCTGGACGACTTCGACGCGTTCCACCCGGACCGCATGGCGTCCCGCATCCTCGGCATGGGCGACATGCTCACGCTCATCGAGAAGGCCGAGCAGACCTTCTCGCAGCAAGAGGCCGAGAAGATGGCCTCGAAGCTGGCCTCCAAGAAGGGCCAGGACTTCACGCTCGACGACTTCCTGGCCCAGATGGAGCAGGTCAGGAAGATGGGCAGCATCAGCAAGCTGCTCGGGATGATGCCCGGCATGGGGCAGATCAAGGACCAGATCAACAATCTGGACGAGCGGGACGTCGACCGCACCGCCGCCATCATCAAGTCGATGACGCCCATGGAGCGTCAGGAGCCGACGATCATCAACGGCTCGCGCCGTGCCCGTATCGCCAAGGGCTCCGGCGTCGACGTCAGCGCCGTGAAGAACCTCGTCGAGCGGTTCTTCGAGGCGCGCAAGATGATGTCCCGCATGGCCCAGGGTGGCGGCATGCCGGGTATGCCCGGGATGCCGGGCATGGGTGGCGGCGCCGGCAAGCAGAAGAAGAAGCAGAAGCAGGCCAAGGGCAAGCGGCGCTCCGGTAACCCGATGAAGCGCAAGCAGGAGGAGCAGGAGGAGGCCGCCCGCCGCGAGGCCGCCGCTCAGTCCGGGGGCGCCCTCGGACTCCCGGGCGGCAAGGCCCCGCAGGACTTCGAGCTGCCGGACGAGTTCAAGAAGTTCATGGGCTGAGAGCGAAGAGCCCGCCCGCCTCGTCGCGGGCCGCTTCGCCTCTCGTACGAGTACGTCATGACCGGCGCCCCTCTGTGGAGGGGCGCCGGTCGCGTTCCGGCGCCCGGAGCGAGTGCTGGCGATCGGAACGAGTGCCGGGGGTTGATTTGTGACGTAACGTCCGGATATGAGCAACCCTGTGCCGCCGCGCCAGGCGTCCGACCCGCCATGGCGCTCCGAGGGCGCGCCGCCCCCCGACCCCACGCCCCCGCCGAAGAAGAAGATGCCCGGCGGCTGGGGCGGGCTGATCCTGACGGCTCTGATCGTCTACCTCATCGCCAACCTCGTGCTGTCCTTCTTCAACGAAGGCGACGAGCCGACGATCTCGTACACGGAGTTCAGCAAGCAGGTCGACTCCGGAAACGTCACCAAGATCTACTCCAAGGGCGACGCGATCCAGGGGCAGCTCAAGAAGGAGCAGTCGAAACCGGGCGGTGACAAGGGGAAGTACACCAAGTTCACGACCCAGCGACCGGCCTTCGCCGACGACAAGCTCTGGGACGACCTGACCGAGCACGACGTCACGGTCACCGCCGAGCCCGTCGTGCAGGAGCGCAGTTTCCTCTCGAATCTCCTCATCTCGCTCGCCCCGATGCTGCTGCTCGTTGTTCTGTGGATCTTCATCGCCCGGCGCATGAGTGCCGGGATGGGCGGCGGTGGCGGCATGCTCGGGCGCAAGACGCCGCCCAAGCCGGTCGAGCTGGAGCCGGGAGCGAAGCGGACCACGTTCGAGGACGTGGCGGGCATCGACGAGGTCGAGGGCGAGCTCAACGACGTCGTCGACTTCCTCAAGAACCCGGACGCCTACCGGGCGATGGGCGCCAAGATGCCGCGCGGCGTGCTGCTCGCGGGGCCGCCCGGCACCGGCAAGACGCTGCTCGCGCGCGCCGTCGCGGGCGAGGCGGGCGTGCCCTTCTTCTCGGCCTCCGCCTCGGGTTTCATCGAGATGATCGTGGGTGTGGGCGCCTCACGCGTACGGGAACTCTTCGCCGAGGCCCGCAAGGTCGCGCCGTCGATCATCTTCATCGACGAGATCGACACCATCGGACGCGCGCGCGGTGGTGGCGGCGCGATGGGCGGGCACGACGAACGCGAGCAGACGCTGAACCAGATCCTCACCGAGATGGATGGTTTTTCGGGTGCTGAGGGTGTGATCGTGCTCGCCGCCACCAACCGCGCCGACGTCCTCGACCCCGCTCTCACCAGGCCGGGGCGGTTCGACCGGGTCGTCAACGTCTCGCCCCCCGACCGGGGAGGCCGCGAGGCCATCCTCAAGATCCACACGAGGGCCATCCCGCTGGCCGACGACGTCGACCTCGCCCAGGTCGCCCGTACGACTCCGGGCATGACCGGCGCCGAACTGGCCAACCTCGCCAACGAAGCCGCCCTCATCGCCGTCAAGCGCCAGCAGAAGACCGTCACGCAGTCCGACCTCTCCGAAGCCATGGAGAAGGTGCAGCTCGGCGCCGAGCGGCCGCTGGTGATGCCGGAGGAGGAGCGCCGGCGTACGGCTTACCACGAGAGCGGACACGCCCTGCTCGGCATGCTCCAGCCCGGCGCCGACCCGGTCCGCAAGATCACGATCGTGCCGCGCGGGCGCGCGCTGGGCGTGACGCTCTCGACCCCGGACTCCGACAAGTACGCCTACACCGAGGAGTACCTCCGGGGCAGGATCATCGGTGCCCTAGGAGGCATGGCCGCCGAACACGTCGTCTACGGAGTCATCACCACCGGCGCCGAGAACGACCTGGAGCAGGTCACCAACATCGCTCGCGGCATGGTCGGCCGATGGGGCATGAGCGCGCGGGTGGGCCGCCTCTCGGCCCTGCCCAACGACGCACAGCAGGCATACGGGCTCGCGGCCGCCCCGCAGACCCTCGACACGATCGACGGCGAGATGCGGCGGATCGTGGACGAGTGCTACGAGAGCGCCTGCCGGCAACTGCGCGAGCACCGGGACCAACTGGACGCACTGGCCGCGGCCCTGCTGGAGAACGAGACGCTGGAGGAGGCGGCGGCGTACCGGATCGCGGGCATCACACGGATGACCAAGGACGGCTAGCACCCGGGCACACGCGCGTGTGCCCGGCATCGCCTCCAGCAACAGCACTACGGAACGGGTCGCTACGGGATACGCGCGATCAGGTACCGGAAGACGTTCGGCATCCACACCGTCCCGTCCCCGCGCCGATGCGCATGCAGTGCCTCCGTCAGCTCCTTGTCCACCTGCACCTGGTCCGTCGCCCGCACCGCCGCATCGAACAGGCCCGTCGAGAGCAGCCCACGTGCCGCGCTCTCCACGTCCGCGTACCCGAAGGGGCACGCCACCCGGCCCGATCCGTCCGGCTTGAGCCCCGCCCGGTGGGCGACCTCCTCCAGGTCGTCCCGGAGCGCGGGGCGCCAACTGCCCGTGCTGCGCAACGGTTCGGCGAGCTTCGTCGCCACCCTCAGCACGGAAGAGGTCGCGCAACGCTCCGGAGGGCCCCAGCCGACGAGCACCACCGGCGTGCCGCGCCCGGCGAGCGGTGCGGCCGACTCCAGGAGCCCGGACAGCCCTTCGGAGTCACCCGCCATGCAGCCGATCGGCTGGAAGGCGGTGACGAGGTTGTACGCGGGCAGATCCGGATCCGCCAGATCCGCGGGGCCGCCATCGGCGAGGCGGGGGCCGGTACGCGCGCGTGCCTCCTTCGCGTCCGGCAGGAGGCGTTCTCGCGCGAGAGCGAGGCGTTCGGGCTGCGACGGGTCGACGCCGGTGACCGCGGCGCCCCGTGAGGCCGCCATCAGCAGAGCCAGTCCGGAACCGCAGCCGAGGCCGAGGAGCCGGGTGGCGTCCGACACTTCGAGCCGTTCGTACACCGCTTCATAGAGCGGGACCAGCATTCGCTCCTGGATCTCCGCCCAGTCACGCGCGCGTGCACACAGGTCCACACGGGGTCCAGCGCCCGCGGGGGAGAGGTGCGACTGCACGAGTGTTGGTGTCATCGAATGCGCCCCAATCAGCCGAGAGTAAGTGCCGTGCCGTAATCCAACGGTTCGTCCGCCCCCGTGCAGTGCGCTCGCACTCCCCCCGTATGCCAGAGAACTCCGCATCCGTCGTTGAGTCCAGAGGTTGTGGGCCAATGCTTGCGTTCCACCGCCGTGCGCCCCCGGACGATAAAGACACGCATCCTCAGGAGGCTCGCCCCTACCATGCGCGCCATGGCCAAAACACCTGTGCTCACACCCCGGGCGGACGACTTTCCGCGCTGGTACCAGGACCTGATCAACAAGGCCGAACTGGCCGACAACGGCCCGGTGCGCGGCACCATGGTGATCCGACCGTACGGCTACGGCCTGTGGGAGCGGATGCAGCAGGACATGGACGCCCGCATCAAGGCGACGGGCACCCAGAACGCCTACTTCCCCCTCCTCATCCCGCAGTCGTACCTGACCAGGGAGGCGGAGCACGTCGAAGGCTTCGCTCCGGAGCTCGCGGTCGTCACGCACGGGGGCGGCAAGGAACTGGAGGAGCCTGTCGTCATCCGCCCCACCTCGGAGACGATCGTCAACGAGTACTTCTCCAAGTGGATGCAGAGCTACCGCGACCTCCCGCTGCTGATCAACCAGTGGGCGAACGTCGTCCGCTGGGAGATGCGTCCGCGCCTGTTCCTGCGTACGTCGGAGTTCCTCTGGCAGGAGGGCCACACGGCCCACGCGACGTACGAAGAAGCCCGAGACTTCGCCGCCCACATCCACCGCCACGTCTACGGAGACTTCATGCGCGACGTCCTCGCCATGGACTTCGTGCTCGGCCGCAAGACCGCCAAGGAGCGCTTCGCCGGCGCCATCAACACCCTCACCCTCGAAGGCATGATGGGCGACGGCAAAGCCCTCCAGCTCGGCACCAGCCATGAGCTCGGGCAGAACTTCGCCAAGGCCTTCCACACCCGGTACCTGTCCAGGGACGGCAATCAGGAGCTGGTCTGGCAGACCTCCTGGGGCAGCACGACACGGATGATCGGCGCCCTGGTGATGATGCACGGCGACGACAACGGCCTGCGCGTGCCGCCCCGCCTCGCCCCCGTCCAGGCCGTCGTCCTCGCCATCAAGGGCGACGACGCCGTGCTCGTCAAGGTCCACGAGATCGGCGAGACCCTGAAGGCCGCGGGCGTACGCGTCCAGGTCGACGACCGCACGGACACCCCCTTCGGAAGGCGCGCAGTCGACTGGGAGCTCAAGGGCGTGCCGGTCCGCGTCGAGATCGGCCCGCGCGACCTGGACAACGGCACCGCGATGCTGGCCCGCCGCATCAGGGGAGGCAAGGAGCCGGTCGTGATCGACGCCCTCGCCGCCCTGCTGCCCACCATCCTCGAGGAGGACCAGGCGTTGCTCCTGACGCAGGCCCGTGAGCGCCGCGAGTCCCGCACCTCGGACGTCCGCACGGTCGACGAGGCCGTGGAGGCCACCGCCGCGGGTGGCTGGGCCCGCGTCCCGTGGGCCGCGCTCGGCGAGGAAGGCGAGGCCAGGCTGGCCGAGCACTCCGTGACCGTACGGTGTCTGGTCGCCGAGGACGGGGCGGTGCCGGACGCCGACGAGACCCCGGGTAACGTCGCTCTTGTGGCCCGCGCCTACTGAGGAGCGCGACTCCGTTCAAGGAGCGCCCCGGCGCGCGGAGTTGGTCTACGCGCTGGGGCGTACGCGCCACTACGTACCGGCTTGATGCGAGCTGTGAGGCTTCTCCGCAGATCAGCGCACCCGCCCTCGTCCGGACGCATCAATGGCAACTGACGGGTACGTGCAAATTATTTGGGATGCCCCGTAATGGAACCCCCGGGGCACCCGGCTCGTTGTCACGACGTGAGCACGACACCACCTGTTCTCGCCGCAGAGCTGGCACAGGCGTGGGCCGACATTCAGCGGCACCACCCCGAGCTGCCCGACCTTGCCGCGCCCGAATCCCTGATCGGAGAGTCGTCGTCCGCCTGCGGCGCCGAGCTCTCCTTCGAGCGACTGCTTCACGAGGCAGTCCATGGCATCGCCGCCTCGCGCGGCGTACGCGACACCTCACGCGCCGGCCGCTATCACAACCGCAGATTCCTCTCGATCGCCGAGGAGCTGGGTCTGGACCACCCCGAGGAACCGCATCCCAGCAGCGGCTTCTCACTGGTCACGCTCAACCCCGAGGCCAAGAAGCGCTACCGCCCGACGATCGACCGGCTGCAGCGTGCCGTGAAGGCGCACAGCGCGGCGACGACGGCGGACACCGCACGCAGTTTCCGGGGCCCGGCCGCCCGGCACGGCTCCTCCGGAGGCGGCGTGCGCGTGAAGGCCGTCTGCGACTGCGGGCGCAACGTCCGCGTCGTGCCCTCCGTGCTCGCCCAGGCGCCGATCATGTGCGGTGGCTGCGGCAAGCCCTTCCGGATTCCGGATGTGGTCGGCGTGGGCGTGGGCTGAGCAGGAGCGGGGCGCCCGGTCCGGGTTCGGGCGCCCCAAAGACGTATGGCACAATGGCTAGCTGTACTCGACAGTCGCATAGGACCCCTCTCTCCTCCGGCTGACGCGTCCATCGGGCACTCGAGTACCGCAACCCCACGCGGCATCACTGTTGTGCCCACCCACGTCAAGACCAGGAGACACCACTCCCGTGGCAGTCAAGATCAAGCTGAAGCGTCTGGGCAAGATCCGTTCGCCTCACTACCGCATCGTCGTCGCCGACTCCCGTACCCGCCGTGACGGCCGGGCCATCGAGGAGATCGGCCTGTACCACCCGGTGCAGAACCCGTCGCGCATCGAGGTCGACTCGGAGCGCGCCCAGTACTGGCTGTCCGTCGGCGCCCAGCCGACCGAGCCGGTCATGGCCATCCTGAAGCTCACCGGCGACTGGCAGAAGCACAAGGGCCTGCCCGCCCCGGCGCCGCTGAAGGTCGCCGAGCCCAAGGACAAGCGCGCTGCGTTCGAGGCCTTCACCAAGGGTCTCGAGGGCGACGACGCCAAGGGCGAGGCCATCACCCAGAAGGCGAAGAAGTCGGACAAGAAGGCTGACGAGGCCGAGACGTCCTCGTCGGCGTCCGCCGCTGAGTCCACCGAGGCCTGAGCATGCTCGAGGAGGCTCTCGAGCACCTCGTGAAGGGCATCGTCGACAACCCCGACGACGTGCAGGTGGCCTCGCGCAACCTGCGCCGCGGGCGCGTCCTCGAGGTGCGGGTTCACCCCGATGACCTCGGCAAGGTGATCGGCCGCAACGGCCGCACCGCACGCGCTCTGCGCACGGTCGTGGGCGCCATCGGCGGCCGCGGTGTCCGCGTCGACCTCGTCGACGTGGACCAGGTTCGCTGAACCGGGTTCGTAGAACCACAGCAGCACCGGCTCGGGCCGGGGAGGGCTTCAGGGCCTTCCCCGGCCCGTAGTCGTGGATGAGGAGAAACGCAGTGCAGTTGGTAGTCGCCCGCATCGGCCGTGCGCACGGCATCAAGGGTGAGGTCACCGTCGAGGTCCGCACCGACGAGCCGGAGCTGCGGCTCGGCCCCGGCGCCGTCCTCGCCACGGACCCCGCCGCCACCGGCCCGCTGACCATCGAGACCGGCCGGGTGCACAGCGGCCGCCTCCTGCTGCGCTTCGAGGGCGTGCGCGACCGCACGGGCGCCGAGGCCCTGCGCAACACCCTCCTGATCGCCGAGATCGACCCGGAGGAGCTTCCGGAGGACCCCGACGAGTACTACGACCACCAGCTGATGGACCTCGACGTGGTCACCGCGGACGGCACCGAGATCGGCCGGATCACGGAGATCTCGCACCTGCCCTCGCAGGACCTGTTCATCGTGGAGCGCCCCGACGGCAGCGAGGTCATGATCCCCTTCGTCGAGGAGATCGTCACCGAGATCGACCTCGAGGAGCAGCGGGCGGTCATCGACCCGCCCCCCGGGCTCGTCGACGACCGTGCCGAGATCGCCTCCATGCGGGACGAGGCGGCTTCGGAGGGCAAGGCGTAATGCGGCTCGACGTCGTCACGATCTTCCCCGAGTACCTGGAACCGCTGAACGTCTCCCTCGTGGGCAAGGCACGCGCGCGTGGGCAGCTCGACGTTCAGGTGCACGACCTCAGGGAGTGGACGTACGACCGGCACAACACGGTCGACGACACCCCCTACGGCGGCGGCCCCGGCATGGTCATGAAGACCGACCCCTGGGGCGCGGCCCTCGACGACGTACTCGCCGACGGGTACGAGGCAGGGGCCCACGGGCCCGTCCTGGTCGTCCCCACGCCCAGCGGCCGCCCCTTCACCCAGGAACTCGCCGTGGAGCTCTCCGAGCGCCCCTGGCTGGTCTTCACGCCCGCGCGCTACGAAGGCATCGACCGCCGCGTCACGGACGAGTACGCGACCCGCATGCCGGTCTACGAAGTCTCCATCGGCGACTACGTCCTCGCGGGCGGGGAAGCCGCCGTCCTGGTCGTCACCGAGGCGGTGGCCCGGCTCCTGCCCGGAGTCCTGGGCAACGCCGAGTCCCACCAGGACGACTCCTTCGCCCCCGGCGCCATGGCCAACCTC
Source organism: Streptomyces sp. NPDC093510 (assembly GCF_040683555.1). Lineage (NCBI taxonomy): Bacteria > Bacillati > Actinomycetota > Actinomycetes > Kitasatosporales > Streptomycetaceae > Streptomyces > Streptomyces sp. NPDC093510. The sequence continues at coordinate 128,049 of NZ_JBFBEE010000022.1, read as the reverse complement.
CTGGAGGGCCCGGTGTACACCAAGCCTCCCCAGTGGCGCGGGCACGGCATCCCCGACGTCCTGCTCAGCGGCCACCACGGCAAGATCGCGCGCTGGCGGCGGGACGAGGCGATCCGGCGCACCACCCGCAACAGGCCAGATCTCATTGAGCGTTGTGACCCCGGGGCCTTCGACAAGAAGGACCGGGAGATGCTCTCGATCCTGGGGTGGCGGCCGGGGCCCGACGGCCGATTTGGGCGAGACCCCGAGGCCGTGGAAGAATAGAACGCTGCTGTACGTCCAGCGTGCGCCCCTGCCACAGGGGGAAAGACGCCCGCCCGACGCGATCAGCTACCGAAAACTCATCTCCACGTTCCGCTGATGACCTGTGGCATCAGCGAAGAAAGCAGACGATCATGGCTAACCTGCTCGACTCCGTCGACAGCGCGTCGCTGCGCAGCGACATCCCGGCCTTCCGCCCGGGTGACACCGTCAACGTCCACGTCCGCGTCATCGAGGGCAACCGCTCCCGTGTGCAGCAGTTCAAGGGCGTAGTCATCCGTCGCCAGGGTGCCGGCGTGCGCGAGACCTTCACGGTCCGCAAGGTCTCCTTCTCCGTCGGCGTCGAGCGCACCTTCCCGGTGCACACCCCGATCGTCGAGAAGATCGAGCTCGTCACCCGCGGTGACGTGCGTCGCGCGAAGCTGTACTACCTCCGTGACCTGCGCGGCAAGGCCGCGAAGATCAAGGAGAAGCGCGACAGCTGAGCTCCCGCGCGGGTCCACAGCGGGGCCGGATAGCATCTGGCCCCGATGGACACCGAAGCACAGCACACGGAGCGCGACCGCTCCTCCACACCCTCCGATTCCGGAGACGTCCCGCACGTCGCCGAAACATCCGAGGAGACGGAGGAACGGTCGCGCTCCGTTTTTGCGTCCTTCGTCGAGTGGCTGCCGGGCGGCAGGCTCACCCTGACGTTCCTGTCGTGCGTGGGTGCCATGCTCCTGGTCAGCGCCTTCGTGATGCAGCCCTTCCAGATCCCGAGCGGCTCCATGGAGCCCGCGTTCCGCTCCGGGGACCGGGTACTCGTCAACAAGTTGGCGTACCGTTTCGGATCCGAGCCGCAGCGGGGTGACGCGGTCGTCTTCGACGGCAGCGGCTACTTCGGAGATGCCGACTACATCAAGCGGGTCGTGGGCACAGGGGGAGACCGGGTGGTCTGCTGCGACAAGCGGGGGAGGATCAAGGTGAACGGCGAGCCCGTCGACGAGCCGTACCTGTACCCGGGAGACGCCGCCTCCCAAGTGCCCTTCGATGTCGTCGTCCCTGAAGACAGCCTTTTCCTCCTCGGCGACCACCGCAGTGACTCCCGGGACTCCCGTGACCACCTGGGAGAGCCCGGCGGAGGCATGATCCCCGTCGACGAGGTCATCGGCAGAGCCGACTGGATCGCCTGGCCGATCAGCCGCTGGACATCCCTGAAGCGCCCCGGCAGCTACGCGCGCGTGCCCGCACCGGGCGGCGCGCATGGGTAACCGCGGGCGGACACGGGCCACAGGCCACCATGCCGACACCCGGCTGCCCACCGGGTCCCGGCCGACCGAAGGGCCCGTACTGCCGGGCCGGGCCGAGCGGCGCAAGCTCGCCAAGAAGGTCAAGCGGCGCCGGCGACGCTCGGCGATCAAGGAGATACCCCTCCTCATAGGCGTGGCGCTGCTGATAGCCCTCGTCCTGAAGACGTTCCTCGTGCAGGCCTTCGTGATCCCCTCGGGCTCCATGGAGCAGACGATCCGCGTCGGTGACCGGGTCCTCGTCGACAAGCTGACCCCGTGGTTCGGATCGAAGCCGGAGCGCGGCGAGGTCGTCGTCTTCAAGGACCCCGGCAACTGGCTGGAAGAGGAACAGGGCAAGAAGAAGGACGACCCGGTGGTCGTCAAGCAGGTCAAGGAAGGCCTGACCCAGATCGGCCTGCTGCCCTCCGACAGCGAGCGGGACCTGATCAAGCGAGTGGTCGGCGTCGGCGGCGACACCGTGAAGTGCTGCGACAAGAACGACAAGGTCACCGTCAACGGAGTACCGCTGGACGAGCCGTACATCCACCCCGGGGACAAGCCGTCGGCCTTCGAGTTCGAGGTGAAGGTCCCCGAAGGGCGCCTCTTCATGATGGGCGACCACCGGAGCGATTCGGCCGATTCCCGGTTCCACCGCACCGAGAAGTTCAACGGCACCATCTCCGAGGACGAGGTGGTGGGCCGCGCCGTCGTCATCGCCTGGCCCTTCGGCCACTGGCGCAAACTGGAGAAGCCGGAGACATATGCGTCCGTTCCCGACGCGCGTGAGGGATCGGACACCGCCACAGGAGCGTCGCATAGGGTGGCCCCCGGCGATCGATACGGATTGACCCGGCTCCCGACCCCTGCGGAACTCCCGCTCGTTATGGGAGTGGTGGGCCTGCATCGCATCTGGGGCAGGCGGCGGCACGGACTGAGGAGTGGATGTGGGGGATTTGGCGGTCGGCGCACGATCCGGACACGAGGGGCCCGAGGAGCGGCCGGAACGATCCGACGAGCCGGGCGTCGACGCCGTCACGGACGGTGCGGCCCCCGGGAGTGACGCCGCAGGCGGCGACGGCGGTGACGGCGACGGCGGCGCGACGAGAGCGCAGGACACCAGGCAGCCCAAGAAGCCCCGGTCGTTCTGGAAGGAGCTCCCGCTCCTCATCGGCATCGCCCTGGTCCTGGCACTGCTCATCAAGACCTTCCTGGTCCAGGCGTTCTCGATCCCGTCGGACTCGATGCAGAACACGCTGCAGCAGGGCGACCGCGTCCTCGTCGACAAGCTGACGCCGTGGTTCGGCTCCGAGCCCGAGCGCGGCGAGGTCGTCGTCTTCAGGGACCCGGGTCACTGGCTGGACGGCGAACCCACGCCCGACCCGAACGCGATCCAGCGGGTCCTCGGCTGGGTCGGCCTGATGCCGTCCGCCGACGAGAAGGACCTCATCAAGCGCGTCATCGCGGTCGGCGGCGACACCGTGGAGTGCAAGGGCACCGGACCGGTGAAGGTCAACGGCAAGGCGCTGAACGAGCCGTACGTCTTCGCGGGGAACACCCCGTGCAGCGTCGACGACCAGGGCGGTCAGTTCAAGAAGACCGTACCCAAGGGCAAAATCTGGGTCATGGGTGACCACCGGCAGAACTCGCTGGACTCCCGCTACCACCAGAACCAGCCCGGCGGCGGCGCCGTCCCCGTGGACAACGTCGTGGGCCGCGCCATCGTGATCGCCTGGCCGCCCACCCGCTGGGCGACGCTGCCCAAGCCCGACACCTTCGACCAGCCCGGCATCAACGCCCTCTCCAGTGCCGCGCCGGGCGCCCTCGGACTCGCGGGTGCCGTGCCGCTCGTGCTGTGGCGCCGGCGCCGGCTCACGGTGGCCGCCGCCCGCGGCGCGAGGGTTTCTGGGGGCAGTACCGCCAGGTAGGGTGCCGTCCCAGATCGCCGATCTTCCGCCGTCCGTGCATACGGACGGCGGGGTCGTCTCCGAGACGGGGGAGCACTGGGATGAGCGGGACACAACGTACGGACGAGGGCCGCGGACGGCTCGGCAGCACGCTGTCGGGCATCGCCGTGGCCCTCGGCTGTGTGCTCTTCCTCGGAGGGTTCGTCTGGGGCGCCGTCCTGTACCAGCCGTACACCGTCCCCACCGGGTCGATGGCGCCGACGATCGGCTCGGGCGACCGTGTGCTCGCGCAGCGGATCGACGGCGACGAGGTGCGCCGCGGTGACGTCGTCGTCTTCAAGCAGAAGACGTGGGGCGACCTGCCGATGGTCAAGCGGGTCGTCGGCGTGGGAGGCGACCGGATCGCCTGCTGCGAGGAAGGCAAGCTGACCGTGAACGGCAAGGAAGTCGCAGAACCGTATCTTCCCCAGGACAAGTTCACCGGGACCAGCAGCATTCCCGAGACGACAGTCCCCAAGGGCCGCCTCTTCCTGCTCGGTGACGAGCGCAGCGGCTCCCTGGACTCCACCGTCCACCTGGACGACGGGCAGAACGGGTCGGTGCCCCGCGACGCCGTGAAGGGGCGGGTCGACGCGGTGGCCTGGCCGATGGAGAGGTTCGGCATGCTGGAACGGCCCGAGGGCTTCGCGGGCATGCCGGGCGGCATCTCCGAACCAGGACCGCTGCGCCTGATGGTGATCGCGGTCGTCGTGGGCATGGTCCTCGTTCTGGGCGGCGGGGCGTACGGGCCGATCGCCAAGCGCACGGGCCGCCGGCGCGGCAGCGGTCGTACGAGGGAGACCGCCAGTGCCGGCTGAGGCGGCGGCCCTGTCAGCGGGGCCGCTGCGCAGGGTGGCGCGGGTGGTCCTGCTCGACCCGAAGGACCGCGTCCTGCTGCTGCACGGCCATGAGCCCGGGAACCTCGCGGATGACTGGTGGTTCACGCCGGGCGGCGGGGTCGAGGGCGACGAGACGAGGGAGCAGGCGGCCCTGCGCGAGCTCCGGGAAGAGACCGGCATCACAGAGGTGGAGCTCGGGCCCGTCCTGTGGGAGCGGGTCTGCTCGTTCCCGTTCGCCGGACGGCGCTGGGACCAGGACGAGTGGTACTACCTGGCGCGTACGTCGCAGACCGCGATCGCCGCCGAGGGCCTCACGGAGCTGGAAAGGCGCAGTGTCGCCGGAGCACGTTGGTGGACGTGCCGAGAACTGGCCGAGGCGCATGAGACGGTGTATCCGACCAGACTCGCCGAGCTGCTTCACAGACTGCTCGGCGAAGGGCCCCCGGACAGGCCCGAGATCCTCGACACGGAAATCGTGTAGGGGCTCGCGGGGCTGACGCACAATAGGGGGACGCACGGCTGAAGGGGAACATGCCATGAGCGCCGAGGACCTCGAGAAGTACGAGACCGAGATGGAGCTGAAGCTCTACCGGGAGTACCGCGATGTCGTCGGTCTGTTCAAATACGTGATCGAGACCGAGCGGCGTTTCTACCTCACCAATGACTACGAGATGCAAGTGCACTCCGTCCAAGGCGAGGTCTTCTTCGAGGTCTCCATGGCGGACGCCTGGGTGTGGGACATGTACCGGCCGGCTCGGTTCGTCAAGCAGGTGCGCGTCCTCACGTTCAAGGACGTGAACATCGAGGAGCTCAACAAGAGCGATCTCGAACTGCCGGGCAGCTGAGGGCTACGGCCGGTGCGGCGAGGTTCACTCGCGGGGGTGGCGGAGTTTTCCACAATCGCCGAGTTGTGCACCAAGATCCAATAGGTGCGGGCTGATCCGTGACTGTGGATGCCGGAGGTGGTGCCGGCATGAACGCACAGGGAGCACTCGGCAGGTACGGCGAAGATCTGGCCGCGCGGCGGCTGGTCGAGTCGGGAATGACGGTCATCGAGCGCAATTGGCGCGCGGGCAGGACCGGTGAGATCGACATCGTGGCCATGGACGGCGAGGCCCTCGTCGTCTGCGAGGTCAAGACACGCAGGGCGGGGCGGACCGGTTCCACGCCGTTCGAGCATCCGATGGCGGCCGTGAGCCGGACCAAGGCCGAGCGGCTGCGGAGACTGGCCGAGCGCTGGATCGAGGAGCGCGGTGGCCCACCGCCCGGCGGAGTCCGCATCGATCTGGTCGGAGTCCTGATTCCGCAGCGCGGCGTTCCCGTCGTCGAGCACGCGCGGGGGGTGGCCTGATGGGATTCGCGCGTACGTGTTCGGTGGCGCTGGTCGGCGTCGAGGGCGTGGTCGTCGAGGTGCAGGCCGATCTGGAGCCGGGGGTCGCGGCGTTCACACTGGTGGGGCTCCCGGACAAGAGCCTCACCGAGAGCCGTGACCGGGTCAGGGCCGCTGTGGTCAACTCCGGCGCCGAATGGCCCCAGAAGAAGCTCACGGTCGGGCTGAGCCCGGCGTCGGTGCCGAAGGGCGGCAGCGGATTCGACCTGGCTGTCGCCTGTGCCGTCCTCGGGGCGGCCGAGCGGATCGACCCGAGGGTCCTCACCGACATCGTGATGATCGGGGAGCTCGGGCTCGACGGGCGGGTGCGACCGGTCCTCGGGGTGCTGCCCGCGGTCCTCGCGGCGGCCGACGCGGGGTACGAGCAGGTGGTCGTCCCGGAGTGCACGGCGGCCGAGGCCGCGCTGGTCCCGGGCGTCTCGGTCCTCGGTGTGCGCAGTCTGCGCCAGCTCATCGCGGTGCTGACCGACGAGCCGGTGCCGCAGGAGGAGCCGGACGAGCCGGGGCGGCCCGACCCGATGCTCGCGGGGCTCTGCGTGCCCGGCACCGGCGTGGGCACGGGCCTCAGCGGCGCTCTGGACGACACCCATGGACTGGACCTGGCCGATGTCGTCGGACAGGCGTCGGCGAGGACCGCCGTGGAGGTGGCCGCGGCAGGGGCACACCACCTCTTCCTGCAAGGACCGCCGGGGGCCGGAAAGACCATGCTCGCGGAGCGGCTGCCCGCGGTCCTGCCCAGGCTGACCCGGGAGGAATCCCTGGAGGTGACGGCGGTCCACTCGGTCGCGGGCATGCTGCCACCGGGCAAGCCCCTGGTGGACATCGCCCCGTACTGCGCGCCCCACCACTCCGCGACCATGCAGTCGCTCGTCGGCGGCGGCAAGGGTATCGCCCGGCCGGGAGCGGTCTCGCTCGCTCACCGCGGGGTGCTTTTTCTGGACGAAGCGCCGGAGTTCAGCAGCCAGACCTTGGACTCCCTGCGCCAGCCCCTCGAATCGGGGCATGTGGTGATCGCGCGCAGCGCGGGGGTGGTGCGGCTGCCCGCGAGGTTCCTGATGGTGCTCGCGGCCAACCCCTGCCCATGCGGACGGCACACACTGCTGGGTGACGGCTGCGAATGCCCGGCCTCCGTCATCCGCCGCTATCAGGCCCGCCTCTCGGGCCCGTTGCTCGACCGGGTCGACCTGAAGGTCGAGGTGGAAGCCGTCACCCGCTCCGAACTGGCCGGTTACGGCACGCGAGGGGAGTCCACACAGACCGTCGCCGACCGGGTGCGCACCGCCCGCGAGAGAGCGGCGGCCAGGCTGGCCGGCACCGGGTGGCGCACCAACAGCGAGGTTCCCGGACACGCGCTGCGCACGCGCTGGCCGGCGGCCCCCGGTGCGCTGGACGCTGCCGAACTCGATCTGGAGCGCGGCTTTCTGACCGCCCGTGGTCTGGACCGCGTCCTGCGCGTGGCCTGGACCGTCGCCGACCTCGCGGGCCACGACCGGCCCTCCGCACAGGACGTCGCCCTGGCGCTGCAACTGCGCACGGGAGTCTCACGCGGTGTGCCGATGACGATCGGGGCGACGTGAGCGCCGACTCGCCGTCGGACGACGAACGGCTCGCCCGGGTCGCCCTGACCCGGGTCCTGGAGCCGGGGGACGTCGTCGGTGGGCGGTGGCTGCGCGAGGTCGGGGCCGGCGAGGTGCTGCGGCGGCTCGGCGGGGCGAAGGAGCAGGAGCGGCTGCCGGGAGTGACCGTGCGGCGGTGGGAAGGGTTGCGGGCGCGGGCCGCGAAGGTGCTGCCGGAGCGGGATCTGGAGGTGGCGCGGGACGTCGGAGGGCGATTCGTGTGCCCGGGGGACGCCGAGTGGCCGGTGACCCTGGATGACCTGGGGGACGCGCGCCCGCTCGGCCTCTGGGTGCGGGGGCGGGCGTCCCTGCGGATATGGGCGCTCCGGTCGGTCGCGGTCGTCGGGGCCAGGGCCTGCACGGAGTACGGCGCGCACATGGCGGCGAACCTCGCGGCGGGGCTCGCGGAGCGCGGCTGGGTCGTGATCTCCGGAGGGGCGTACGGCGTGGACGGTGCCGCGCACCGGGGGGCGCTCGGCGCCGGTGGGGCGACCGTGGCCGTGCTCGCCTGTGGGGTCGACCGGCCCTATCCGAGTGGCCACGCCGAGCTGATCGGGAGGATCGCGGAACAGGGTCTGGTGGTCGGTGAGTTGCCGCCGGGAGATCATCCGACGCCGAGCCGGTTCATCCTGCGGAACAGGGTGATCGCGGCGCTGACCAGGGGGACGGTGGTGGTCGAGGCCGCCTACCGCAGCGGCGCGCTTGCCACGGCGCGCAGCGCCCGGGAGTTGGGGCGGTTCACCATGGGGGTGCCCGGCCCCGCCACCAGCGGCCTGTCCGCCGGTGTGCACGAACTGCTGCGGGGTGACGGCGTGCTCGTGACCGATGCCGCCGAAGTCGTCGAGCTGGTCGGCGACATGGGGGAGCTGGCCCCGGCCCGGCGGGGGCCCGTCGTGCCGCGTGACCTGCTCGCTTCCGGGTTGCGGCGTGTCCTGGCCGCACTGCCCGCGCGGGGATGCGCGGGGGCACGGGACGTCGCGGTCGGGGCCGGGACGACCGAGGATGACGCGGTCGGGCGACTGTACGAGCTTCAGTCGTTGGAGTTCGTCGAACGACACGGCGACGGCTGGCAGTTGACACGCCAGGCGTTTCTGTCGGTCTTCCCCGGCGGAGGCGATTCGTGACCGAGCGTGTTCCGCCGGACGGATGACCCCCGACGACCTTGGGAATTCGGGCAGTTGATACGTCGGAGCCGTCACACAGCGCGACGGCTCTGACTCCTGAAGGGGTCCAGCGGAACGTATCTGCGCACGCGCGATCCCATACTCTTCGCACACTGCGACCTTTCAGTCACGCTACGCTCACAAGGGTTCCGACACGGACAGGCGACCAGACGGACGAACTCATTCACTCCACGCACGCTCCCCACCGCTCCGGCGCGAGCGACACCGGCCACCCCACCGGCTCGCGCGACCTCCCCGACGCACGCGACCTCCCCGGCTCGCGCGACCTCACCAGTTCACGGCAGAACGGCTCAAGGCGACGAATGCCCCAGCACACCTCAGGGTCCGACCGGGCAGCGGTTCCCCCCGCCGCTCGTAGCGGCGAGCGGGAGCGGCCCCCCGCTCCCTCGTCGCTGGACGAGTTGTGGCGGTCGTACAAGGAGACGGGCGACGGGCGGCTGCGGGAGCAGCTGATCCTGCACTACTCGCCACTGGTGAAGTACGTCGCGGGCCGGGTCAGCGTGGGGTTGCCGCCCAATGTCGAGCAGGCCGACTTCGTCTCCTCCGGGGTGTTCGGGCTGATCGACGCGATCGAGAAGTTCGACATCGAGCGCTCCATCAAGTTCGAGACGTACGCCATCACGCGCATCCGCGGGGCGATGATCGACGAGCTGCGGGCGCTCGACTGGATCCCCCGTTCCGTCCGCCAGAAGGCGCGCAACGTCGAGCGGGCCTACGCCACGCTGGAGGCGCAGCTGCGGCGCACTCCCTCGGAGGGCGAGGTCGCCGCCGAGATGGGGATCGCGCTGGAGGAACTGCACGCGGTTTTCAGCCAGTTGTCGCTGGCCAACGTGGTGGCGCTCGAAGAGCTGCTGCACGCGGGAGGCGACGGCGGCGACCGGCTCAGCCTGATGGACACGCTCGAGGACCACGCGGCCGACAACCCCGTGGAGGTCGCGGAGGACCGGGAGCTGCGGAGGCTGCTTGCCCGGGCGATCAACACGCTCCCGGAGCGTGAGAAGACGGTCGTGACCCTCTACTACTACGAAGGGCTCACGCTCGCCGAGATCGGCAACGTGCTCGGGGTGACCGAGAGCCGGGTGAGCCAGATCCACACGAAGTCCGTGCTGCAGCTGCGGGCGAAGCTGGCGAGTTTTGGACGCTGAGCGCGCTGAATCGTCCCTGCCCGACGGCGTCGGCGCGGGAGCGGCTCCCGTGTGCGGCGCCCCGTCCGTAAAGTGGAGCCGTGCCAAGGATTCGAGCGGCCTCAGTGGCCGAGCACCGGTCGATGCAGCGCGGCGCCCTGCTGGACGCCGCGCGGTCCCTGCTGTCCGAGGGCGGTACGGAGGCGTTGACCTTCCCCGCCCTCGCCGAGCGCACCGGGCTCGCCCGGTCCTCCGTGTACGAGTACTTCCGGTCGCGGGCGGCCGTGGTGGAAGAGCTGTGCGAGGTCGACTTCCCCGTCTGGGCGGCTGAGGTCGCGGCGGCGATGGAGGGCGCCGAGTCGCCCGAGGGCAAGGTCGAGGCGTATGTGCGGCGGCAGCTGGCTCTGGTGGGGGACCGGCGGCACCGGGCCGTGGTCGCCATCTCCGCGAGCGAGCTCGACGCCGGGGCGCGGGAGAAGATCCGCGCCGCGCACGGCGGCCTCATCGCGATGATCGTCGAGGCTCTCGATGACCTGGGTCACGAGCAGCCCCGGATGGCGGCGATGCTGCTGCAGGGCATCGTGGACGCCGCGGTGCGGCGCATCGAGCTCGGGGTGGCCGAGCAGCCCGGCGCCATCACCGAAGCAGCCGTGGCCATGGCGCTGCGAGGGGTCCGGGGCTGACGCCTCGCTCGTACGTGCTCATCGGCGGTGGCCACGGTAGTGGGCCCGGTGGTGGTCCGGGCGGCGGTCCGGGCGGCAGCGGTCCGTTCACGGGAAGCAGGCGTGAAGGGCCGCTGCGCAGCAGCCACGGTGGGAGCAGGGTCACGGGGTTCAGGTAGATGGCGGCCCTGCGCAGGCCCCAGTGGAGGCAGCTGGTGGGGCAGTGGCCCGTGGACGGCTCCAGGAAGCCGACCGGGGCGCCCGCGGTGACCTTGTCGCCCTTCTTCAGCCTCGTCCGCACCGGTTCGTACGTCGTGCGCAGGGGGGGATCGCCTGTGCCGTCCAGTTCCACCGAGACCACACCGCGCCCCGCCACCCGCCCCGCGAACGAGATGCGGCCCGCGGCCACCGCCCGCACGGGAGAGCCCGCAGGGGCGGCCAGGTCCACGCCCCGGTGGCCCGCGCCGTAGTCGGTGGCCGGGGGGTCCCAGCCGCGGACGACCGGAGGGCGGGTGCCCACCGGCCAGGCCGTGGCCGGGCCGGGGGCCGGGGTCAGGAAGGTCGCGAGCAGGGCCGCCAGAGTTGGCAGCAGCAGTTCCAGGCGCATGTGAGAACCGTCCCGTGCCGGGCGGATCCGCGGGGATCATGGTCCGGATCTGTGGACGACCGACTGGTTGTGGACAACGCCGTCACCCGGTTGAGGCCGGGGCGTCGCCGATTGAGGCCGGGGCGTCGCCGGGTGGGATTCGGTGGCGTCATCCGGGCGGGACCGGTGGCGTCACCCCGGCGGGATCGGTGGGGTCACCCGGGCGAGATCGGTGGCGTCGCCCCGGCGGGATCGGTGGGGTCACCGGGGTCGGATCGGTGGGGTCCTGGGGGCCGGATCGTTGGCGTCACCCGGTCGATCTCAGTGGCTTCGCCGGTCAGGGGCAGCGGCGTCACCCGCTGCCCCGCGGGTCCCGTACACTTCTTGTGGCGATCCGGGTCACCGGGTCGACTTCGCACGCCCCGACACCTGGTCATGAAAATGCCGGTGTCAGCGCCCCTCGGTCCCTGGCGACAACCAGTGGCAAGGCGCACAGCGGGCGTCAGGCGCGAGTGCCGTCCGGCACACGCGGCACAACCGAGAATCTCAAGGAGAACGGCCATGGCCGTCGTCACGATGCGGGAGCTGCTGGAAAGCGGCGTCCACTTCGGTCACCAGACCCGTCGTTGGAACCCGAAGATGAAGCGCTTCATCTTCACGGAGCGCAACGGCATCTACATCATCGACCTGCTCCAGTCGCTGTCGTACATCGACCGCGCCTACGAGTTCGTCAAGGAGACCGTCGCCCACGGCGGCACGGTCATGTTCGTCGGCACGAAGAAGCAGGCGCAGGAGGCCATCGCCGAGCAGGCCACCCGCGTCGGCATGCCCTACGTGAACCAGCGCTGGCTGGGCGGCATGCTCACCAACTTCTCGACCGTCTACAAGCGTCTGCAGCGCCTCAAGGAGCTCGAGCAGATCGACTTCGAGGACGTCGCCGCGTCGGGCCTCACCAAGAAGGAGCTTCTCGTGCTCTCGCGCGAGAAGGCCAAGCTGGAGAAGACCCTCGGTGGTATCCGCGAGATGTCCAAGGTGCCCAGCGCCGTCTGGATCGTGGACACCAAGAAGGAGCACATCGCTGTCGGCGAGGCCCGGAAGCTCAACATCCCGGTCGTCGCGATCCTCGACACGAACTGTGACCCCGACGAGGTCGACTACAAGATCCCGGGCAACGACGACGCGATCCGCTCCGTCACCCTGCTCACCCGCGTGATCGCCGACGCCGTCGCCGAGGGCCTCATCGCCCGTTCCGGCGTCGCCACAGGCGACCAGAAGCCGGGCGAGAAGGCCGCCGGCGAGCCGCTCGCCGAGTGGGAGCGCGACCTGCTCGAGGGCGAGAAGAAGGCTGACTCCGAGGAGGCCGCCGAGGCCCCCGAGGCCCCCGAGGCCGAGGAGAAGCCGGCTGAGGCCGCCGCCGAGGCTCCGGCCGCCGACGCCCCGGCCGCCGAGGCGCCCGCCGCGGACGCTCCGGCCGCGGACGCCGAGCAGGCCTGACCCTCACAGGTTCGGTAGTTGACGGCGGGGGCCCGGTCGGCCCCCGCCGTTCACCCGTAGACCTCCGTAGATCTTTCAGACTTCGAGAGAGAATTTTCGATCATGGCGAACTACACCGCCGCTGACGTCAAGAAGCTCCGTGAGCTCACGGGCGCCGGCATGATGGACTGCAAGAAGGCGCTCGACGAGGCCGAGGGCGACGTCGACAAGGCCGTCGAGGCGCTCCGCATCAAGGGCCAGAAGGGCGTCGCCAAGCGCGAGGGCCGCTCCGCCGAGAACGGCGCCGTGGTCTCCCTCATCGCCGACGACAACACCTCGGGTGTCATCGTCGAGCTGAAGTGCGAGACGGACTTCGTCGCCAAGGGTGACAAGTTCCAGGCCGTGGCGAACAACCTCGCCGCCCACATCGCCAAGACCTCCCCGGCCGACCTCAAGGCGCTGCTCGCGTCCGAGATCGAGGCCGGCAAGACGGTCCAGGCGTACGTCGACGAGGCCAACGCCAACCTCGGCGAGAAGATCGTCCTGGACCGCTTCGCGCAGTTCTCGGGCGCCTACGTCTCCGCGTACATGCACCGCACGATGCCCGACCTGCCCCCGCAGATCGGTGTCCTCGTCGAGCTGGACAAGGCCGACGCCGACGTCGCCAAGGGCATCGCCCAGCACATCGCCGCCTTCGCGCCGAAGTACCTCTCCCGCGAGGACGTCCCGGCCGATGTCGTCGAGACCGAGCGTCGCGTCGCCGAGGAGACCACCCGCGCCGAGGGCAAGCCCGAGGCCGCTCTGCCGAAGATCGTCGAGGGTCGCGTCAACGGCTTCTTCAAGGAGGCCACCCTCCTCGGCCAGCCGTACGCGCTGGACAACAAGAAGTCGGTCGAGAAGGTTCTCGCCGAGGCCGGTGTCACCCTGAAGCGCTTCTCGCGTATCAAGGTCGGCATCTGAGTCCGTACCGCGATCGACGGTAGACCCCGCTAGGGTCGACAGCGGTCGCCCGCGCACGGCACTCGTGCGCGATGTACGACCGCAGGATCTGACGAGGAGGCCACTGCCGAGCATGGGATGCGAACAACACCCCACCGGCAGTGGCCTTCTTCGTATGTGTGCCTAGTAAGAGAAGCGAGAACCACATGACCACCAAGGCCGACTCGAAGAGTGACGACGGCAAAGTTGCCGGACGCTTCCTGCTGAAGCTCTCCGGCGAGGCGTTCGCCGGTGGGGGCGGCCTCGGGGTCGACCCCGACGTGGTGCACGCCATCGCCCGCGAGATCGCGGCCGTCGTCCGTGACGGCGCCCAGATCGCCATCGTCATCGGCGGCGGCAACTTCTTCCGCGGCGCCGAGCTCCAGCAGCGCGGCATGGACCGGGCCCGCTCCGACTACATGGGCATGCTCGGTACCGTCATGAACTGTCTCGCGCTGCAGGACTTCCTGGAGAAGGAAGGCATCGGCTGCCGCGTCCAGACCGCCATCACCATGGGACAGGTCGCGGAGCCGTACATCCCGCTGCGGGCCGTGCGCCACCTGGAGAAGGGCCGTGTGGTCATCTTCGGCGCCGGCATGGGCATGCCGTACTTCTCGACCGACACCACCGCAGCGCAGCGCGCCCTGGAGATCGACGCCGAGGCGCTGCTCATGGGCAAGAACGGCGTGGACGGGGTCTACGACTCCGACCCGAAGACCAACCCCGACGCGGTGAAGTTCGACTCGCTCGGCTACGGCGAGGTCATCACGCGCGACCTGAAGGTCGCCGACATGACGGCCATCACGCTGTGCCGGGACAACAAGCTGCCCATCCTGGTCTTCGAGCTGCTCTCCGAGGGCAATATCGCCCGGGCCGTCAAGGGTGAGAAGATCGGCACACTCGTGGGCGACCAGGGAAGCCGGGCCTGACCCCAGGGATCTGGACCAGTCTCAAGAGACGGACGCGAGACGTCACTTGAGAGGGATGGACAAAGCCCTGCCGGTCGGACACCGTGCAGGAAAGAGACGCGACGCAGCCGGCCGCCCCGTGCTAGCCGGGCCACTCAAGACACGCAGGAGCAAGTGGTGATCGAAGAGACCCTCCTCGAGGCCGAGGAGAAGATGGAGAAGGCCGTCGTGGTCGCCAAGGAGGACTTCGCCGCGATCCGCACCGGCCGTGCGCACCCGGCGATGTTCAACAAGATCGTGGCTGACTACTACGGCGCACTGACGCCGATCAACCAGCTGGCCTCGTTCTCGGTGCCCGAGCCGCGGATGGCCGTGGTGACCCCGTTCGACAAGAGCGCGCTGCGCAACATCGAGCAGGCGATCCGGGACTCCGACCTCGGCGTCAACCCGAGCAACGACGGCAACATCATCCGGGTGACCTTCCCGGAGCTCACCCAGGACCGCCGCAAGGAGTTCATCAAGGTCGCCAAGACCAAGGCCGAGGACTCCAAGATCTCGATCCGGTCGATCCGTCGCAAGGCCAAGGAGGCCCTCGACAAGGCGATCAAGGACGGGGACATCGGCGAGGACGAGGGCCGTCGCGGTGAGAAGGAGCTCGACGACACCACCGCGAAGTACGTCACCCAGGTGGACGAGCTGCTCAAGCACAAGGAAGCCGAGCTGCTCGAAGTCTGAGCCGAGGCTCGAGTCCGAGGAATCAGGGAACCCATCCGTGAACGACTCTTCCTGGGGGGCGCCGCCCAGAGCCGGGTATTGGGGGCCGCCCGACCAGGGGCCCGGCCAGGGGGCGACCCCGCCAGGTCCCGCGTACGATGCGCAGGACGCGCTGTTTCCGTCTGAGACGCAGCCCATGCCCATCGTGCCCGACGTACCCGTGAACGGCGGAGACCAGGACGACGACCGGGGGGCCACTCGGATGGGCGGCCCCCTGTTCCGTGACGAGCCTCCGCAGGAGCCCATGCCCAGCGCACCACAGCCGAAGCCCGCCCCGGCGGCACCGCAGAAGAAGAGCGCGGGACGGGATCTCGGGGCGGCCATAGGGGTGGGCGTGGGCCTCGGCGCGGTGATCGTCGCGTCGCTGTTCGTCGTGAAGGCCGCCTTCGTCGGCGTCATAGCGGTCGCCGTCGTCGTCGGCCTCTGGGAGCTCACCTCCCGCCTGGAGGAGCGCAAGGGCATCAAGGCGCCGCTCGTGCCGCTCGCGGTGGGCGGGGCGGCGATGGTCGTCGCCGGGTACGTCCGCGGGCCCGAGGGCGCGTGGGTCGCGATGGCGCTCACCGCGCTCGCCGTGCTGGTCTGGCGGATGACCGAGCCGCCCGAGGGCTATCTGAAGGACGTCACGGCGGGTGTCTTCGCCGCCTTCTACGTGCCGTTCCTCGCGACGTTCGTGGCGCTGATGCTGGCCGCGGACGACGGTCCTCAGCGGGTGCTCACCTTCCTGCTCCTGACCGTGGTCAGCGACACCGGTGCGTACGCGATCGGCTGGCGCTTCGGCAAGCACAAGCTGGCGCCGCGCATCAGCCCCGGCAAGACCCGCGAGGGCCTGGTCGGTGCCGTCACCTTCGCGATGGCCGCGGGCGCGCTGTGCCTGCACTTCCTGATCGACGGCGGCGAGTGGTGGCAGGGGCTGCTGATCGGCCTCGCGGTCGCGGCGAGCGCCACGCTCGGTGACCTCGGCGAGTCGATGATCAAGCGGGACCTCGGCATCAAGGACATGGGCACGCTGCTGCCCGGCCACGGCGGCATCATGGACCGCCTGGACTCGCTCCTGCCGACGGCGCCGGTGGTGTGGCTGCTGCTCGTGGTCTTCGTCGGCTCTGGTTGACACCAGGTCTGACCTGCGTAGATGTGCGTGAGGGGTTCGTTGTCCACAGGGCGGCGAGCCCCTTGTCGTATGTCTGCGACACTGGAAGGACCATGCCTGTACCCGGAGAACTCACTTTCGTCGCGCCCCGCGGTGCCAAGAAGCCCCCGCGGCATCTCGCCGACCTCACGCCCGCCGAGCGCAAGGAAGCCGTCGCCGCCATCGGCGAGAAGCCGTTCCGTGCCAAGCAGCTCTCGCAGCACTACTTCGCGCGGTACGCGCACGACCCGGCCGAGTGGACCGACATCCCCGCCGGTGCGCGCGACAAGCTCCGCGAGGCGCTGCTGCCCGACCTGATGTCCGTGGTGCGGCACATCAGCTGTGACGACGACACGACCCGTAAGACGCTGTGGCGCCTCTTCGACGGGACGCTCGTCGAGTCGGTGCTGATGCGGTATCCGGACCGGGTCACCATGTGCATCAGCTCGCAGGCCGGGTGCGGCATGAACTGCCCCTTCTGCGCCACGGGACAGGCCGGCCTCGACCGGAACCTGTCGACCGGCGAGATCGTGCACCAGATCGTCGACGGCATGCGGGCGCTCAGGGACGGCGAGATCCCGGGCGGGCCCGCCCGGCTGTCGAACATCGTCTTCATGGGCATGGGTGAGCCGCTCGCCAACTACAAGCGCGTGACCGGCGCCATCCGCCGGCTCACCGACCCGGAGCCGGACGGGCTCGGCCTCTCGCAGCGCGGGATCACGGTGTCGACGGTGGGGCTCGTGCCCGCCATCCACCGGTTCTCCGACGAGGGCTTCAAGTGCCGCCTGGCCATCTCGCTGCACGCGCCGGACGACGAGCTGCGTGACACGCTCGTCCCCGTCAACACGCGGTGGAAGGTGCGGGAGGTGCTCGACGCGGGCTGGGAGTACGCGGCCAAGTCCGGCCGCCGCCTCTCCATCGAGTACGCGCTGATCCGGGACATCAACGACCAGGCGTGGCGCGGTGACCGGCTCGGCCGGCTGCTCAAGGGCAAGCCGGTGCACGTGAACCTGATTCCGCTGAACCCGACGCCGGGCTCCAAATGGACGGCGTCGCGGCCCGAGGACGAGAAGGCGTTCGTGGAGGCCATCGCCGCCCATGGTGTGCCGGTCACGATCCGGGACACCCGTGGTCAGGAGATCGACGGAGCGTGCGGCCAGCTCGCCGCGGCCGAGAGGTAGTCTGGCGGACGTACGCCCTTGTAGGAGGGCGTGCACACATCTGCATATTCCGACAGGGGAGCGCCACAGCGCTGAGAGTGCGGCACCTTGGACAGGTGGGCCGCAGACCCTCTGAACCTCGCCCAGGTCATTCTGGGTAGGAAGTTCGGGCATCACTCAAGCTGTAGCGCCCTGCCCGCGTGCCGTCGGCGCGCGGGCAGGGCCGCGTCTCTTCCTGGTCACCCAGGAGGAAAACCAGTGAGCACCACCAAGTCAGTGAGCACCAGGGGCACCACCAAGAAGGTTTCGTTCACCGCCGTGGCGGTCGGCGTCGGGCTCGTCGCGGTCTCCGCGTGCGGCAGCTCCGACAGTGATTCCGGAGGGTCCGACTCCAAGAGCGTGACCCTCGTCAGCCACGACTCCTTCAACGTCTCCAAGGACGTGCTGAAGGACTTCGAGAAGCGCTCCGGCTACAAGGTCAAGGTCCTCAAGGACGGTGACGCGGGCGCCGCCGTGAACAAGGCGATCCTCTCCAAGGACAACCCGCAGGGCGACGTCTTCTTCGGCGTCGACAACACTCTCCTCTCGCGGGCGCTCGACAACGGCCTCTTCCAGTCGTACGAGGTCAAGGGCTCGGAGAAGATCAAGCCGGAGTTCCGGGTCGACCAGGGCAAGCACCGGGTCACGCCCGTCGACAGCGGTGACATCTGCGTCAACTACGACAAGAAGTACTTCGCCGACAAGAAGCTCGCGCCGCCGAAGTCGTTCGAGGACCTGACCGAGCCCGCGTACAAGAACCTCCTCGTCACCGAGAACGCCTCGACCTCCTCTCCCGGCCTCGGTTTCCTGCTCGGCACCGCCGCGAAGTACGGCGACAAGGGCTGGGAGAGCTACTGGAAGAAGCTCAAGGCCAACGGCGTGAAGGTCGTCGACGGCTGGGAGCAGGCCTACAACGAGGAGTTCTCCGGGTCCGCCGGCGGCAAGAAGGCCAAGGGCGACCGGCCGCTCGTCGTCTCCTACGCCTCCTCGCCGCCCGTAGAGGTCCTCTACGGAGAGCCGCAGCCGAAGAAGGCCCCGACCGGCGTCGCGACCGGCACCTGCTTCCGCCAGGTCGAGTACGCGGGCCTGCTCAGCAACGCGAAGAACGAGAAGGGCGGCAAGGCGCTCCTCGACTTCCTCGCGGGCAAGGAGTTCCAGGCGGACATGCCGCTGAACATGTTCGTGAACCCGGTGCGCGAGGGCATCGAGCTGCCCGAGCTGTTCACCGAGCACGGTGTGACGGTCGACAAGCCGCAAACCATGGACCCGAAGAAGATCGCCGACAATCGCGAGCCGTGGATCAAGTCGTGGACCTCGCTCGTACTGAAGTAACGAAGTCACGCTCCCGCGCGGGGTCCGGCCGGGGAAGCGCGGCGCGGCTCGGTCTGATGGTCGCGCCCGTCGCGTTCTTCGCGCTCTTCTTCGCCTATCCGGTCTCGGCGATCGTCGCGCGCGGGCTGCACATCGGCGGGACCTGGCAGTTCGGGCGCATCACGGACGTGCTCGGGCAGTCCGACATCCGGCACGTGCTGTGGTTCACCACCTGGCAGGCGCTCGCGTCGACCGCGCTCACGCTGCTCATCGCGCTCCCCGGCGCGTACGTCTTCGCGCGCTTCGAGTTCCCGGGCAAGGGCGTGCTGCGGGCCGTCGTCACCGTGCCGTTCGTGCTGCCGACGGTCGTCGTCGGGACGGCCTTCCTCGCGCTGATCGGGCGGGGCGGGCTCTTCGACGAGCTGTGGGGCGTGCGCCTGGACACCACTGTGTGGGCGATCCTGCTCGCGCACGTGTTCTTCAACTACGCGGTCGTCGTACGGACCGTCGGCGGGCTCTGGTCGCAGCTCGACCCGCGGCAGGAGGAGGCCGCGCGGATGCTCGGCGCCTCGCGCTGGACGGCGTGGCGGACGGTGACGCTGCCCGCGCTCGGCCCGGCGGTGGCCGCCGCGGCGCTCATGGTCTTCCTCTTCACCTTCACGTCCTTCGGCGTCGTGCAGATCCTCGGCGGACCCGCGTACTCCACGCTCGAAGTGGAGGTCTACCGGCAGACCGCGCAACTGCTCGACCTGCCGACTGCCGCGGTCCTGACCCTCGTGCAGTTCGCCGCGGTGGGACTGATCCTCGCCGTCCACGCGTGGACGGCGAGGCGGCGCGAGAGCACGCTGAAGCTCGTCGACGCCTCGGCGGTGGCGCGCAAACCGCGCGGCGCCGGGCAGCGGACGCTGCTCGGGCTCGTCATCGCGACGGTCGCTCTGCTGATACTGCTGCCGCTCGGGGTGCTGATCCAGCGGTCGTTCGACGGCCCCGACGGCTTCGGGATCACGTACTACAAGGAGCTGACCTCGGCGGACGGCGGCGCCTTCCTCGTGCCGCCGATCGAGGCGGTCTGGAACTCGCTGGAGTACGCGGTCGTGGCCACGGCCATCGCCGTGCTGATCGGCGGGCTCGCGGCCGCCGCCCTCACCCGGCGCGCCGGCCGTCTCGTGCGCGGCTTCGACGCGCTGCTCATGCTGCCGCTCGGGGTGTCCGCGGTGACCGTGGGCTTCGGCTTCCTGATCACCCTCGACAAGCCGCCGCTCGATCTGCGCTCGTCGTGGATTTTGGTGCCGCTCGCCCAGGCGCTGGTCGGCGTGCCCTTCGTCGTACGCACGATGCTGCCCGTCCTGCGCGCGGTGGACGGACGGCTGCGCGAGGCGGCGGCCGTGCTCGGGGCGTCGCCGCTTCGGGCCTGGCGGGAGGTGGATCTGCCGATGGTGCGCCGGGCGCTGCTGATCGCCGCCGGGTTCGCGTTCGCCGTGTCCCTTGGCGAGTTCGGGGCGACCGTCTTCATCGCGCGGCCCGACAACCCGACGCTGCCGGTCGCCGTGGCGCGGCTGCTCGGCCGCGCCGGCGACCTCAACTACGGGCAGGCGATGGCCCTCTCGACGATTCTGATGGTGGTGTGCGCGGTGTCTCTGCTGCTGCTGGAACGCGTCCGGACCGAGCGCACCACGGGGGAGTTCTGATGACGGACGCCTTGCTGAGTCTGCGGGACGCGACGGTACGGTTCGGGGCGCGGGCAGTGCTCGACGCCGTCGACCTCGACGTCGCTGAGCACGAGATCGTCTGTGTGCTCGGGCCGAGCGGCAGCGGCAAGTCGACGCTGCTGCGGGCGGTCGCCGGACTCCAGGGGCTCGACGCGGGGCAGGTGCTCCTCGGCGGGCACGACCAGCGCGGGGTGCCCGCGCACAAGCGGGGCGTCGGCCTGATGTTCCAGGACCATCAGCTCTTCCCGCAGCGCGATGTGGCGGGCAACGTGGCCTTCGGCCTCCGCATGCACGGCGCGTCGCGGGGCGAACAGGCCGACCGCGTCGCCGAGTTGCTGGAGCTCGTGGGCCTCCCGAAGGCGCAGCGGCGCGCGGTGGCGTCGCTGTCGGGTGGGGAGCAGCAGCGGGTGGCGCTGGCGCGGGCACTCGCGCCGCGGCCCCGGCTCCTGATGCTGGACGAGCCGCTCGGGCAGCTCGACCGCTCGCTGCGGGAACGCCTGGTCGTCGAACTCAGGGAACTCTTCGACGAGTTGGGTACGACCGTGCTGGCCGTCACGCACGATCAGGGTGAGGCCTTCGCGCTCGCCGACCGCGTCGTCGTCATGCGGGACGGGCGGATCGCGCAGTCCGGCACGCCCCTCGAGGTGTGGCAGCACCCCGTGGACGAGTTCGTGGCGCGCTTCCTCGGCTTCGACAACATCGTCCGGGCGACCGTGGCGGGCGAGACCGCCGACACGGTCTGGGGCAAGATTCCCGTGCCCGCGGGCGCCCCGTCCGGACAGCGGCAGATCCTGGTGCGGCCCGCCGGTGTCCGGCTCGTCCGCGCCGACGAAGGGCTGCCGTGCGCGGTGACGGCGCGCACCTTCCGCGGCACGCACGTCGCGGTGCATCTCCAGCCGAAGGAGGGGCCGCGCCTGGAGGCGGCGTGCGCGTTGCGCCGGGCGCCTGAGGTGGGGGAGACGGTGGGTGTCGCGTTCGACGCGGAGGACGTGGTGGTCCTCGGCTGAGGGCCGGTGGCCACGGGTCGGCCCCGTAGGAGCGCGGGTGCGGCCGAGATGCGGGTGACGGGAGCGGTCGAAATGCTGGTGACGGGCGCGGCCGGAATGCGGGTGACGGGAGCGGTCGAAATGCGGGTGACCTGCCCGAGGATTCGCTCTACTGTCCGACCATGACGACACTCAGTCACGAGCGGTACTGCGCCGAAGTCACCCGGCAGATCGACCTCTTGCGCACCACGGTGACCGGCGCGGACCTCTCGGCCACCGTGCCCACCTGCCCCGACTGGACACTGGGCGAGCTCGTACGGCACACGGGCGGCGCGGTGCGCTGGAGCGAGCGCCTGGTCGCGACGCGTGCCGAGAAGAACATCCCGGAAGAGGACATTCCGGAGGCCACAGGGCCCCGGGGCGACGACCCGGCCGCGCTCGACGCCTGGCTGGCCCGGACCGCCGAACTCGGCACGAAGACGTTCCGCGCCGCGGGCGCCGACGCCCCGGTGTGGTCCTGGTCCGGCGATCACCGCGCCGGGTTCTGGGCGCGGCGCATGACCCACGAGCTGGTGGTCCACCGCGCGGACGCGGCCATCGCCGCCGGTGTCGTGTACGAGGTCGAGCCAGATGTCGCCGTGGACGCGATCGACGAATGGCTGGACCTTGTCGCGCTCGCGCAGCGCACCGACCCGGAGGACAGCGCGACGGAGCTCAGGGGCGCGGGACGCAGCATCCACCTGCACGCGACCGACGACGCCCCGGACGGGCTCGACGCCGAGTGGCTCATCGAGTTCGGCGACGACGGCTTCACCTGGCGGCGCGGCCACGCGAAGGCGACGGTCGCGCTGCGCGGACCGCTCACGGAGGTGCTGCTCGCCTTCTACCGGCGGCGGTCCCTGGACAGCGGGCGCGTGGAGGTCCTGGGGGAGCGGGAGCTGTTGGACTTCTGGCTGGAGCGCGCGTCGTTCGTGTGACGGCGGCCGGCGCGGACCTCTTCGTACGACGGCAGCCGGAGCGGGATCGGGGGACTGGGGGCGGCCCTACGAGGTGCTCGCCGGGCTGCTCGCCGGGCTGCTCGACGCGTGACCGGACAGCGGGGCGGCACCGGACAGCAGGGCGGCGAGGGCCTGTGGTGCCTCCTCCACCCGGTCCACCAGCGCGATCCGCGACTCCATCGGCCTGCCGCGGGCCAGCGACCGGAGCAGCGGCCACACCGGCAGGTGCTCGGTCCAGTGCGCCCGGTCGACCAGCACCATCGGGGTGGGTTCGCCGCGGGACTCGTAGTAGTTGGGGGTGGCGTTGTCGAAGACCTCCTGGACCGTGCCCGCGGCGCCGGGCAGGAAGACGACGCCCGCGTTCGAGCGGGCGAGGAGACCGTCCTCGCGGGTGGCGTTGGCGAAGTACTTGGCCAGGTGGGAGGCGAACGCGTTCGGAGGCTCGTGGCCGTAGAACCAGGTGGGGATGCCCACCGACGAGCCGCCGTCGGGCCACCGCTCGCGCACGGCGAAGGCGGCCCGCGCCCAGTCGGTGACCGATGGCGTGAACGACGGGGCCTTGGCGAGGAGTTCGAGGGCCTCGTCCAGCATCGCGTCGTCGCAGGGTGCCGCGTAGGCGCCGAGGTTCGCCGCCTCCATCGCGCCGGGTCCACCGCCCGTCGCGACCGTGAAGCCCGCGCGCGCCAGCGCCCGGCCGAGCCGTGCCGCCCCCGCGTAGGACTCGGTACCGCGTGCCATCGCGTGGCCGCCCATGACGCCCACCACCCGCGACCCGGCGAGGAGTTCGTCGAGGGCGTCGGAGATGGAGTCGTCGTGGATGGCGCGCAGCATCGACGAGAAGACGTCGCCGTCGGCCTTGGTCCGCTGGAACCAGTCGTACGCGTGGGCGTCCGGCGTCGCCTCGTACCCGCCGTCGGCGAGGCCGGTGAAGAGGTCCTCGGGGGAGTACAGCAGGCCGCGGTACGGGTTGAACGGCAGACCGGGGACCGGCGGGAAGACCAGCGCGCCACCGGCCCGCACCTTCGCCGCCGCGTCCTCCCGCATCGGGCAGCCGAGGAAGACGGCGCCCGCCACGTCGGCCGCGAGGAGCGCGGAGGTGCGCTCGGTCAGATCGACGGCCTGGACGCGGCAGCCCGCCAGGGCGCCGCGGCCGGACACGTCGTCGAACTCGGCGAGGGTCTCGATCTCTCGGTCCTCACCGGGGAGTTGCGGGGCGGACGCGCGGTCGGGAGTCGGCTGCATCCGCCCATGCTATGCAGGGCGCCCACCGGGGGTTCGCTCAGCCCTGGACCTCCGACGGGTCCATCCACATGACCTCCCAGGTGTGGCCGTCCAGGTCGTCGAAGGCGCGGCCGTACATCGTGCCGTAGTCCTGGACCTTGCCGGCCGTGGCGCCGGCGGCGATCGCGCTGTCGACGAGCTCGTCGACCTTCTCGCGGCTCTCGGCGCTCAGACAGATCAGCGTCTCGCTGATCTTCGTGGAGTCCGCGATCTCCTTCTGCGTGAAGTTCGCGTAGTGCTCCTTGCTGAGCATCATCGCGATGATGGTGTCGCTGATCACCACGCACGCGCAGTCGTCGCTCGAGAACTGCGGGTTGATCGTGTAGCCCAGCTCCGTGAAGAACTTCTTCGACGCGGCGACGTCGGACACGGCCAGGTTCACGAAGATCATCTGCTGGTACATGAGTGTCTCTCCCGGTGAGTGCGTGTGCGTACTTACGGAGGGATAGACATCCGTTCGACGCGGAACTCATCGCCCGTCGCGAACTTTTCTTCCGCGAGTTCCGCGAGTTCCGCGAGTTCCGCGAGTTCCGCGAGTTCCGCGAGTTCCGCGAGTTCCGCGAGTTCCGCGAGTTCCGCAGGGCCTCGGGGCTCGCGCCGTCACGGGGCCAGCGGCAGCGCCGCCAGCTCCGCGACGATCCAGGTCAGCGGCCCGAACACGGCGGCAAGCGCACCCGCACGGAGCACCGCCGAAGCGCGCAGCATCGTCGCGGGCGCCCCGAGCCGCAGCAGCGCGGCCGTCGTGTCCGACCGGGACTGCCGCGCCTCGACGGAGGCCGTGGCCAGGGTCAGCACGGCGCAGCCCGCGACGAGCAGCCCGCCGAGCGTGGTGAGCGGCCCGGCCTCGGGGCGCGGCCCCGCGTACAGCACGATCGAGGCGTACGCCGCCGAAGCCACCGCGCACAGCACGCCGAGCGGCCGTCCGACGCGCCGCGCCTCCTCCTGAAGGACGCGCCCGGCGAGCAGGCGCAGCGCGCCGGGCCGCACCGACTGGAGGAGTCGCCCGCAGAGATAGGTGAGGCCGGGGCCCGCGAGCATGAGGCCGAGCGCGGTCAGCGCCCAGCCCGCGAGGACCCCCACGGGGCTGCCGTCGGCGCCGCCCGGCATGGGGAAGCCGCCGGAGCGCGGTCCGGCCTCGGAGCGGCTCGCGTACGTCTCCACGGCGAGGCCCGCCGCGAGCAGCGCGACGCCCCAGGGGAGGCCGCCCGGCTGCGGGGCGGGGGCGTCCGGGTCGTTGTGGTCCGTGCCGTCGGCGGGCTCGGAGCCGGGTTCCTTCCCGGTGGCCTTGGCGGGCCGGGGCCGCAGTGCGACGGCGCTCGCGGCCGACGCGGCGACCGGGACCAGGGAGAGCAGGGTGAGCGTCCCGGCGAGGGGCAACGGCCGGTCGGCGGCGAGCAGTTCGGCCGCGGCCCCGTCGAAGGGCAGCCCCGAGACGTCGCCGCGCAGGTGCAGGAAGAAGAGCAGCGCCACCATGGAGCCGAGGACGCAGGCCACGGCCGTGGAGATCGTGGCGAGCACCATCAGACGGCTGGGGCCGAGGCCCACCGCCGAGAGCCCGCTGCGCGGCCGGGTCCCGGGGTCGGTACGGGCCACGGCGACGGCGAAGTACACGGTGGCGGTGATCGGCGCGAGGCACCACACGAGGCGCAGGACGGCTCCGGCTCCCGGGTGTTCCATCGCGTACGCCAGGGTGCACAGCAGCAGGAAGCCGGTGCCGGCGGACGCGGCGGCGACGAGGAGGCGCCGCAGCTGCACGAGCGGGTGGGCGCCGCGGGCTAGACGGAGAGCGAGCACGCGGCCCGGCCTTCCGCGACGACAGAGCCGGCGCCGACCGCACCGGTGGTTCCGAGGCTGCCCGTGGTGCTGACGGTGTTGGAGGTACCGACGGGGTTGGGGGTGCCGAGGGTGCTGGGGGTGCCGACGGTGCTGGGGGTATCGACGGAGCCGGGAGCGTCGACGGAGCCGGGGGCGGCGACGGGTCCTTCCGCGCCCAGGGCGCCCGGGACGCCCGGGGCATCCAGGACATCCGGGGCATCCGGGATGTCGGGCACGGCTGGCGCCCCCGTCGTACGCGAAGTGTTCGCCCTCGGCCCGTCACCGGACGTGTCCGAGCAGCCCTCGGGGAGCCCCTCCGTCGTCGGCAGGTGGACCGTGTGCACGCGCCGGCCGTCGAGGAGCGTGAAGGTCCGGTCGGCGAGGGCGGCGACCTCCGCGTCGTGCGTGGCGAGGACGACGGTGATGCCGTGCGAGCGGGCCGCCGTCGTCAGCGTGCGCAGCGCGTGCGCGCGGTCGGCGCGGTGCAGGGGAGCGGTCGGCTCGTCGGCGAAGAGCACGGACGGCGTGGTGACCAGGGCGCGGGCGATGGCGACGCGCTGACGCTCGGCCTGGAGGAGGGCGTGCGGGCGCTTGCGGGCGCACGCGCCGATGTCGAGGCGGTCCAGCCACTCCTGGGCGGCGGCCTTGGCGACCCGGCGGGAGGCGCCGCGCAGCATCAGCGGCAGGGCGACGTTCTCCCAGGCGGTGAGTTCGGGCACGAGGTGCGGCTCGGGGTCGATCCAGCCGAACCGGTCGCGGCGCAGGCGTTCGCGCACGAGCGGGCGCATCGTGTGGACGGGGGTGCTGTTGAACCACACTTCGCCCTGCTGGGGGAGCAGCTGCCCGGACAGGCACTGGAGCAGTGTCGTTTTGCCGCAGCCGCGAGGGCCGTTGACGGCGAGGATCTCGCCCTCGCGGACACCGAGCGAGACGCCGGTGAGGGCGGGGGAGCCGTTGTGCGTGACGTGCAGTGCGCGTGCCCACAGCACGTCGTTGTCCGGCGGGGCCACCATGGCGTACACCTCGGTTCAGATCAGTTTGCCTCCCCCGTACGGGGGAACGAAGGCGGGGCCGATCGGTCACTGGGCACGCTAGGGATTCGGGCGTACCTGCCCGGAAAAGACGCGGCCCGGGGGCGCCCGTTCTCACTCGAACGGACGCCCCCGGGGCCGGTGTTCATCACTCGATCATACGAAAGGCCGACCGAGGGATCAGAGCTTCGTCCACGCCTCCGTGAGGACCTGCCGCAGGATGCCCTCGATCTCGTCGAAGGTGTCCTGCGTGGAGATCAGCGGCGGGGCGAGCTGGACGACCGGGTCGCCGCGGTCGTCGGCACGGCAGTACAGGCCGTTGTCGTAGAGCGCCTTGGAGAGGAAGCCGTACAGGACGCGCTCGGTCTCCTCGTCGTTGAACGACTCCTTGGTGTCCTTGTCCTTCACCAGCTCGATGCCGTAGAAGAAGCCGTTGCCGCGGACGTCGCCGACGATCGGCAGGTCGAGGAGCTTCCGCAGGGTCTGGTAGAACGCGTCCTCGTTGTCGAGGACGTGCTGGTTGAGACCCTCCTTCTCGAAGATGTCGAGGTTGGCGATGCCGACCGCGGCGGAGACGGGGTGGCCGCCGAAGGTGTAGCCGTGCAGGAAGGTGTTGTCGCCCTTGTAGAACGGCTCGGCGAGCTTGT
The DNA here is from genome assembly GCF_040683555.1 of Streptomyces sp. NPDC093510. Taxonomy (NCBI): domain Bacteria; kingdom Bacillati; phylum Actinomycetota; class Actinomycetes; order Kitasatosporales; family Streptomycetaceae; genus Streptomyces; species Streptomyces sp. NPDC093510. The sequence goes on along the minus strand of NZ_JBFBEE010000022.1, from coordinate 100,937 downwards.
CCGAGATGATGCACGCGCCGATCGGGGAGTAGCCCGAGGTCATGCCCTTGGCGCAGGTGATCATGTCCGGGACGTAGCCGAACTTGTCGCAGGCGAACATCGTGCCGAGGCGGCCGAACGCGCAGATGACCTCGTCCGAGACGAGCAGCACGTCGTACTTGTCGCAGATCTCGCGCACGCGCTGGAAGTAGCCGGGCGGGGGCGGGAAGCAGCCGCCCGCGTTCTGCACCGGCTCCAGGAAGACGGCGGCGACCGTCTCGGGGCCCTCGAAGAGGATCTCCTGCTCGATCTGGTCGGCGGCCCAGCGGCCGAAGGCCACCGGGTCGTCGCCGTGGATCGGGGCGCGGTAGATGTTCGTGTTCGGCACCTTGTGCGCGCCGGGGACCAGCGGCTCGAAGGGGGCCTTGAGGGCGGGCAGACCGGTGATGGACAGGGCGCCCTGCGGGGTGCCGTGGTAGGCGACCGCGCGGGATATGACCTTGTACTTCGTGTGGTTGCCGGTGAGCTTGTGGTACTGCTTCGCCAGCTTCCAGGCGGTCTCGACGGCCTCGCCGCCACCGGTGGTGAAGAAGACCTTGTTGAGGTCGCCCGGCGCGTAGTTCGCGAGGCGCTCGGCGAGCTCTACCGCCTTCGGGTGGGCGTAGCTCCACACCGGGAAGAAGGCCAGCTCCTGGGCCTGCTTGTAGGCGGTCTCCGCGAGCTCGTGACGGCCGTGGCCCGCGTTGACGACGAAGAGGCCGGAGAGGCCGTCCAGGTACTTCTTGCCCTTGTCGTCGTAGATGTAGGTGCCCTCGCCACGCACGATGGTGGGGACGGGCGCGTTCTCGTACGACGACATGCGGGTGAAGTGCATCCACAGGTGGTCGTAGGCGGTCTGGCTGAGGTCCTTGCTCACGGCTATCGGGTTCCCCACATATAGGTCTGCTTCTTGAGCTTGAGGTAGACGAAGCTCTCGGTGGAGCGCACGCCGGGGAGGGCGCGGATGCGCTTGTTGATGACTTCGAGCAGGTGGTCGTCGTCTTCGCAGACGATCTCCACGAGGAGGTCGTGCGAGCCCGCGGTCATCACCACGTACTCCGCCTCCGGCATGGCGGCCACGGCGTCCGCGACCGGGTCCACATCGCCCTCGACATTGATGCCGACCATCGCCTGCCTGCGGAATCCCACGGTGAGCGGGTCCGTGACGGCGACGATCTGCATCACGCCCTGGTCGAGCAGCTTCTGGACGCGCTGGCGCACGGCCGCCTCGGAGAGGCCCACGGCCTTGCCGATGGCGGCGTACGGACGGCGTCCGTCCTCCTGGAGCTGCTCGATGATCGCCAGAGAGACGGCGTCCACGGGCGGGGTGCCGTTCCCATTGCCGCTCCCGCCCGGATTACCGGTGCGTGAGCCGCGAGGGCTGCTGGGGTCTGCGCTGCGACTTGCCACGACCTCACTGTGCACGACGTCTCGTCACTTCCGCAAGGCCAGATCGATGAAATTCGTTGTCTACGACTCCGATCCTCACGGATTCCGCAGTTCTGGGCCGCTGGGTATGTTGAAAGCGTCGGTGTAGCGACTAGGGTGGGTGTCTCATCCACTGGACATCTGACTTGGAGGGCCGCGGAAGTGACCACCGAGCTGCGCCGTCTGCGCAACTACATCAACGGAGAATTCCGGGACGCGGCCGACGGACGGACCACCGAGGTCATCAACCCGGCGACCGGCGAGGCCTACGCGACCGCGCCGCTGTCGGGCCAGGCCGACGTGGACGCCGCGATGAAGGCCGCCGCCGACGCGTTCCCCGCCTGGCGGGACCTGACGCCCGCCGAGCGGCAGAAGGCCCTGCTCAAGATCGCCGACGCGTTCGAGGAGCGGGCCGAGGAGCTCATCGCCGCCGAGGTCGAGAACACGGGCAAGCCGACCGGGCTCACGCGGTCCGAGGAGATCCCGCCCATGGTCGACCAGATCCGCTTCTTCGCGGGCGCGGCCCGGATGCTGGAGGGGCGCGCCGCGGGCGAGTACATGGAGGGCCTGACCTCCATCATCCGCCGCGAGCCGATCGGTGTCTGCGCGCAGGTCGCGCCGTGGAACTACCCCATGATGATGGGCGTGTGGAAGTTCGCCCCGGCGCTCGCGGCCGGTAACACGGTCGTGCTGAAGCCGTCCGACACCACCCCCGCGTCGACCGTCCTGATGGCCGAGATCATCGGCTCCATCGTGCCGCCCGGCGTCTTCAACGTCGTCACGGGCGACCGCGACACCGGCCGCCTGATGGTCGAGCACAAGACGCCCGCGATGGCCTCCATCACCGGCTCCGTGCGCGCCGGCATGCAGGTCGCCGAGTCCGCCTCCAAGGACCTCAAGCGGGTCCACCTGGAGCTCGGCGGCAAGGCCCCCGTGGTCGTCTTCGAGGACACCGACATCCCCAAGGCCGTCGAGGACATCTCCATGGCGGGCTTCTTCAACGCGGGCCAGGACTGTACGGCCGCCACGCGCGTGCTCGTCCACGAGTCCATCCACGACGACTTCGTGACGGCGCTCGCCAAGGCCGCCGCCGACACGAAGACCGGCCAGCCGGACGACGAGGACGTGCTCTACGGCCCGCTCAACAACGCCAACCAGCTGAAGCAGGTCTCCGGCTTCATCGAGCGCCTCCCGGCGCACGCGAAGGTCGAGACGGGCGGCCAGCGGGTCGGCGAGAAGGGCTACTTCTTCGCGCCCACCGTCGTCTCGGGCCTCAAGCAGGACGACGAGATCATCCAGAACGAGGTCTTCGGCCCGGTCATCACCGTCCAGTCCTTCACGGACGAGGCGCAGGCCGTCGAGTACGCGAACGGCGTCGAGTACGCCCTCGCCTCCTCCGTCTGGACGAAGGACCACGCGCGCGCGATGCGCATGTCCAAGGTCCTCGACTTCGGCTGCGTCTGGATCAACACGCACATCCCGCTGGTCGCCGAGATGCCGCACGGCGGCTTCAAGAAGTCCGGCTACGGCAAGGACCTCTCGGCGTACGGCTTCGACGACTACACGCGCATCAAGCACGTGATGACGTCCATCGAGGGTTAGTACCTCTTTGGCCTGGGCTAATTGAGATGCCGGGCCCCGCCGCCCCCGCGTACCGTTGCGTACGCGGGGGCGGCTCCGCGGTGTGCTTCCTTCTTTCTCTTCTCTGCAAAAGATCCGTAGCGCACCCACTCCCCGCCCCCGCCCTTTTTCTGCGCGACGGGGGTGGCACCTGATGACGACGACGATGACCGACGACCTGCTGGGGATGCTGCTGCGCCGGCGGCAGAGTGTGTACGTTCCCGAAGGTGCCGGACGGTCCGCCGTGTCGGATGCCGGCGTCGTCGTCCTCGAAGCCGAACTCGCCGACCGCGGGCACCTGCTGACCGCCCCGCTGCGCCGCGCGCTGACCGCGCTGTCCGCCGACGACCTCGCGACGGCCGGGCGCAAGCTGCTCGCCGACGTCGACGCCCTGATGGGCTCCGACCGGCACCACGCCCCGCTGTTCGCACGGTTCCCCGCCGAGACCGCCTACCAGCCCGCGTACGAGCACTACATCTCCGTCGTCGCCGAGCACCTCGCCGCCCAGCCGCACCAGCCCTGCATGAACTGCGCGGGCACCAAGGCGAGCGTCCGCGCGCTCGACCCCTGCGCCCACCTCCTGTGCGACGACTGCCTCGGTGCCAAGAGGGGCGTCTGGTACTGCTGCGACCAGTGCTGCGAGTGGTACGTGTGCCCGATCTGCGACAAGCGCTACGAGACCGACGGTCCTCTGGACCCCTGGCTCGACACCGGGGCCGACCTGGGCGGTGACGGCGGCCCCGTCCTGCGCGCCCTGACCCTCGGCGCGCCCGGCGACGCCGCCGCCGAACTCGCCGCGCTGCTCGCCCGCCGCACGCCCCTGCACCTGCAGGACCACGACGACCTCGTCCTGCTCCTCGGCCACCTGGACCCGGCCGCCGCCGCGGACTGGCTCCCGGCCGCCATCCCGCTGCGCGAGAGCAAGGCGCTCGCCCTCGCGCCGCTCCTCGACCTGCCCGAGACGCGCCCGCTGGCCGGGCGGTACGCGGACACGGCCACCGACGTACTGCGCATCCTCGTCGTACGCTCCGGGGGCGACCCCGACCTGCTCGAACTCCCGCGCCTGCGCAGCCCTGCGCGTCCCGTGCGCCGCGAACTCCTCGCCCTGCTGAACGGGTTCGACTTCCGGCGCCTCGCGGAGGACATGGCACGCCACCCGCGCGCGTGGAAGCGCGTCGGTGAAATCCTGCACCCCTTCGAGCAGGCACACCGCCACGCGCGCGTGGCCCTCGCCTTCGCCGCCCTGCGCGGCACCCGCGTCGGCGACGGCCCGCTCGGCGAGGTGCTGCTCGCCGAGGCCGCCCGGCACGACGACGTCCGTCTCGTCGGGGACCGGCTGCACGTCGTGACCTGGCAGGCCCGCGCCGAGGAAGCGCTCGCACGCTGGGACGTCGAGGGGGCGGTACGGCTCCTGCGCGAGCGCCCCGGCGAACTCCTGCGCCGACTCGACCTGCTCCTTGCCCGCTCGGGTTCGACGACGCTCCCCGACACCGTCGGCGAGGCGCTCGCCGACGCCCTGCCGCACGCCGGCCCCGGGCCGCTCCTCGGCGCGTACGGCCGCATGAAGATCCGTGCCGTGCCGGGGCACCGCCGCGTCTTCTTCCCGCGCGGCCGCGTCACCAAGGCGTTCGCCGTCGAGGACCACCGGCCGCCGCTGCCCGCCCGCGTGGCGGGTCGCGCCGGTGAGCTGATCGAGGCCGAGGCGGTGCGACGCCTCACGGAACGGGACGGCGAGCGGTACGACGTGGCCGTCCTGGACGCCACGCTCGCCGACCTGCCCGTGCCCTTCGCCGAGCGCGCGTCGGCCGCCTCCCTGGTCGCCGTGCCGCGCGGCAGCTCCCTGCCCATGCCCACGGACAGCGAGACCGTACGGCTCTTCCTGCACTGGACGCAGCCCAAGGGCGTACGCGTCGACCTCGACCTGTCCGTCGCCCTCTACGACGACCTGTGGCGCTTCATGGGCCTCTGCGACTACACACAGCTGGAGTACGCGGGCGGCGCCGCCCGGCACTCCGGAGACCTGACCTCCGCGCCCGCCCCGCAGGGCGCCACCGAGTACCTGGACCTCGACCTGCCGCGGCTCGCGAACACCGGGGTGCGGTTCGTGGTGCCCGTGGTGTTCTCGTACAACGACGTGCCCTTCGAGGAACTCCCGGACGCCTTCACGGGGTTCATGGCGGTCCGGGACGAGGAGCGGGCCGTCTACGACCCGCGCACGATCCGGCAGCGCTTCGACCTCGCGGGCGACGCGAAGCTGACCGTGCCGATGATCGTCGACCTCCGGACGCGGCACGCCTGGTGGACGGACGTCACCCTCGCCACGACCGGCACCCACCACTCCGTGTGGCGCTACCGCAAGCAGATCGGCCACATGGGCAACGACCTGCTCGACACCTTCCAGCCGTGCGGCCGGGCCACCCTGTGGGACCTCGCCTGCTGGACGGCGGCGGCCCGCACCGACGGCGACGTGTACGTGCGCGGACGCGGCCACGTCCTGTGGGGCTACCGCCGAGCCGAGGACGAGCCGCGCGCCGACTTCGCGCTGCGCATACGGGATGGCTGGGAGCCCGACGCGCTGTGCGCGGAACCGCAGTTGAGGGGCCGCGCCGCCCTGCTGGCGCTGCTGCACGGCGAGCTGCCGGGCGCGCAGGACGCCGCGTCCGGCACGGCGTACCGCCTCTACCCGGGGCCCGTCGACGCCGCACCGCTGGAGCGGGTGACCGCGGGCGACCTGACGGGGTGGCTGGAGCCCGCGCGACTCCGCGCGGCGCACGCCGGGTGATCGACAAGGTGTCGGCTCCTCGCGGCGGGGCTCGACGCTGCGTCCATTGCCGCGCCGCCGAACGAGGGCGCATGCTGCCGGGGTGCGAGCGAACCCCGTAGCTTCCCCCGTGTCCCGCCGTTCCCTGCTGCGCGCCCTGGGCGGCGGTGCGGCCGTCAGCGCGCTCGCGGGCTGCGGGGTGCCCGCCGCGTACATCGCTCCGGAGGAGCGGGCCGCGGGTGACCGCTCGCGCCAGGACAAGAAGCTGGCCTTCGCCAACTGGCCGCTCTACATAGACACCGATGACACCGACAGCGGCGACAAGACGAAGCGCCCCTCGCTGGAAGCCTTCGAGAAGCGGACCGGGATCGACGTCCGCTACACGGAGGAGATCAACGACAACGACGAGTTCTTCGGCAAGATCAGCCCGTCCCTGATGAACCACCAGGAGACCGGCCGCGACCTCATCGTCATCAGTGACTGGATGTGCGCGCGCTTCGTACGGCTCGGCTGGGTCCAGGAGATGGACCGCGCGCGGCAGCCCAACGTCACCAAGTACCTGGACCCGCTGCTGCGTTCACCGCACTTCGACCCGGGCCGCAAGTACACCGTCCCCTGGCAGTCGGGCATCACCGGCATCGCGTACAACAAGCGCAAGGTCGGCCGCGAGATCAAGCAGGTCTCCGACCTGTGGGCCGACGACCTGAAGGGCCGCGTCACCCTCCTCTCCGGCCTCGACGAGGCGTTCGCGCTCCTCCTCCAGGGGGACGGCGTCGACATCAGGAAGTGGACGGCGGACGACTTCCACCGGATGTGCGACAAGGTCGAGAAGATGGTGAACAGCCACCACATCCGCCGCTTCACCGGCAACGACTACATCAAGGACCTCTCCAGCGGCGACGTCCTGGCCTGCCAGGCCTACAGCGGCGACGTCATTCAACTCCAGGCGGACGACCCGGACATCGAGTTCGTCGTCCCGGAGGAGGGCGCGGAGCTGTGGGCCGAGTCCCTGATGATCCCCAACCTGGCCCGCCACAAGCAGAACGCCGAGCGGCTCATCGACCACTACTACGACCCCGAGGTCGCCGCGGAGCTCGCCGCCTGGGTCAACTACGTCTGCCCCGTCCCGGCCGCCCGCGACGTCCTCGCCTCCTCGAAGGACAAGGAGCTCGCCGCCCTCGCCGACGATCCGCTGATCTTCCCCGACGACGCGATGCGCGAGCGGCTCGTCATCGCGCGCGACATCACGTCGAAGGAGCGCACGGAGTTCGCGAAGCGGTGGAACGCGCTGGCGGGGCTGTAGGGGACGGCGGGCGGGCCGGCCGGGGCCCGGGAGCACGCCTTCGGAGGACTGGTTCGGAGGGTCGGTTCGGAGGACCGGTTCGGAGGTATGTCGTTGGGGCCCGCCGTGGTGTCGGAGCTGTAGCGTCGCGGCGTCTTGCTGCCCGTACCTGGCAAGGATTCCGCGTTCGAGCCAGGGGCCTCGCGGGTCCGCCGAGGAGATCGCATGGATGCCACGCAACACGTTCACGAGGTTCTGCGTCAGAGTTTCGGTGTCGACGCGCAGACCGTCCCGTCCGACACCGTTCTTCAGCAGGTGCTGCTGGACTCGCTGGCCCTGGAAGAGTTCCGGCTGCTCATCGAGGAGCGCCTGGGCATCGACCTGGAAGCCGTCCCCCTCACCTCGCGGGACACGGTGGGTCACCTCGTGGACATGGTGAGCGCCAAGGCCTCGGCGTGAGCGACGAGACCGTACGCCAGCTGTCCCTGGGCGGAGAGCGGTACGCCTACCGCGTGCTCCGGCAGTCCTCGCCACGGACACATCCCATTCTGCTCCTGGGCGGAGTCTTCCAGGGCGTCCACGGCTGGCCGGGCATCGACGAGGAGCTCGCGTCGGTGGCCGACGTCATCACCATGGACTTTCCCCTCCATGAGGCGGAGCCCGACGGGCCCGGAGCACCGACCACGGCGTGCCGCGCCGTGGAACAGGTGGTGGACGATCTGGGAGTGGAGCGGATCAACCTGTTCGGATACTCCTACGGCTCCGTCATCGCCCACCAGTACGCCCAGCGGCATCCACGGCACGTCGCCCGCCTGCTGCTCGGCGGTGTCCCGTCCGACGTCTCACCGTTCCGGCATCGGGCGGAGCGGCTCGTGGCGCTGGTCAGGGCGGGCCGGGAGCAGGAGTTCGCGACCCTGCTGACCGAGACCATGGTGTGCATGGACCCCGAGAAGCAGGTCCCGCACCGGGAGCTGGTCCACCGCATCTTCCGCAGGACCGTGCTGCAGAACCTGCGGACACCGGACGCCCTGGCCGTCCTCCGGCGTTTGTTCGGCACGCAGGCCGTCGCGACCGGTGCCCTCGCGGGCGTGCCCACGCTGGTCTTCGGCGCGGAGCACGACAGCCTCACGCCCGTCGCGCAGCAGCGTGCCTTCGCCGCCACCATCGACGACTGCTCCTTCGTCGTCCTGGACTCGGCCGATCACTTGATCCTGCTGGAACGGCCCGCGGAGGTGGCCGCTCTGGCGCTGCGGCACTTCGGGGCGGACTCGTTCTCCGGGGCCCGGCATCGGGTGCCTGCCCTGGCGGGCCCCGGGGTGCCTCCGCCGTAGGGACGGAGGCACCCGCACTCCTTGCCGCGGTCAGCCGTTCGTGCAGGTACCGCGGATGGCCGGATTGGCCAGGGCGATGACGTCGACGGTTCCGTGATGCCGAACGCAAGAACACCCGTCGGCTCTCCGAGCCGGTCAACGTGCCGTCGCCTCCGCGGACACTGTCCGTTGCGCCATCCGGTGCGAGACCCCGCTGCTCAGGGCCGGCGCCGGCGCAGGGCCTTTCCGATGTCCTCGGCCGCGTACGTGATGTGCAGCCGCCAGACGTCCAGCTTGTTCTCGACCGCCGACGCGACCTTCCGCCACTTGAACCACGGCGGCAGGTCCCGGAACGGCACGAACGTCAGGGTGTCGTCGACGGCGGTCTCGGCGAAGCCGCGGTGGCCCTCCGCCCGGAGCGCGGCGTACAGCTCCGGGGTCAGCTCACCGTTGAGCCGTGCCGCGTGGCCCGCCGCGGTGAAAGCGAACCCGCGCTGGCCGGAGTCCGGCAGCCGCATCGCCTTGAGGATGCGCGGCGAGACCTCGGCCAACGTGCAGTGGAAGGCGAGCCCGATGACCGCCGTGCCCAGCGGCCGCTCGCCGCGTTCGTAGGCGGCGTCCCAGTCGGCGGGGTCGTCGATGCGCAGCAGACCCTCACCGGTTTCCCAGTCCCACTCAGCCGCCATGTCCGGCCTTCGCCCCTGCCCTCGTCCACCCGGTCCACCCGGTCGCGTCGACCGGGTGGACGAGGATACGGGAGCCGTTCCCCGGTGGCGGGGCGGCTCCGTCTCACGGGGCGCCTCAGGCGGGGGCGCGCAGGCTCTGCAGGACGTCGACGCGGTTCGTGGTGATCGAGTCGGTGCCCGCGTCGAGCAGGCGGCGCATCGAGCGGCGGGTGTCCGGGGTCCAGGCCGAGACCAGCAGGCCCTGACGGTGCACCTCGAGGACGAGGTCGCGGTCGACCAGGGGGAAGCGGTAGTTGAGCCAGCGCGGCTTCACCGCGTCCAGCAGGACCGGTCGGGGCGGCGCCAGGGTCGTCCAGGTCAGCGCGATCTCCGCGCCCGGATCGGCCTCGCGCACGGCCAGCATCGTCCGCCCGCCCGCGCAGTAGTACACGCGCTCGGCCGCGCCGCACTCGGCGACGACCCCGACGACCGTGCGCACCGCCTCGTACGTCGCGTCCGGCAGGTCGATCATGAGCCGGTGTCCCTCGGTGGCCGCGATGGCCGCTTCGAGCGTCGGGACGCTGCCTTCGGTGAGGCCGTCGACCTCGGCCGAGGACAGGGCGGCGAGCGGACGTTCGTACCCCCACAGGCGCTTCAGTGTCGGGTCGTGCAGCAGGACGGGCACGCCGTCGCTGCTCAGACGGACGTCGATCTCCACCGCGTCCGCGCCCCGTTCGATCGCGGAGCGCAGGGACGGGATCGTGTTCTCGCGGACGCGGTAGGGATCGCCTCGGTGGGCCACAGCAGTCACGGTGCGCATGGGCCCATTGTGGTCACGGGATCACGGGGCGAGCCACGTCTCCGTGTACGTGTCGATCTCGGCGGCGATCCGCGCCTTGCCCGCCGGGTCCAGGAAGGACGCCTCGACGGCGTTCTTCGCGAGCGCCGCGATGCCACGCTCGTCGAGGCCGAGGAGGCGGGCCGCGACGGCGTACTCGGCGTTCAGGTCGGTGCCGAACATGGGCGGGTCGTCGGAGTTGACCGTGACGATCACCCCGGCCTCCACGAACTGCTTGATCGGGTGCTCGTCGAGGGTGCGGACCGCGCGGGTCGCGATGTTCGAGGTCGGGCAGACTTCCAGCGGGATGCGGTGCTCGGCGAGGTGGGCGAGCAGCTTCGGGTCCTGCGCGGCGGTGGTGCCGTGGCCGATGCGCTCGGCCCGCAGGTGGGTCAGCGCGTCCCAGACAGTCTCGGGGCCCGTGGTCTCGCCGGCGTGCGGGACCGAGTGCAGGCCCGCCTCGATCGCGCGGTCGAAGTACGGCTTGAACTGCGGGCGCGGCACGCCGATCTCGGGCCCGCCGAGTCCGAAGGAGACCAGCCCCTCGGGGCGCAGCTTGTCGGTGACGGCCAGCCGGAGCGTCTCCTCGGCCGACGCGAGCCCGGCCTCTCCGGGAATGTCGAAGCACCAGCGCAGCACGGTGCCGAACTCGCTCTCGGCGGCCTTGCGGGCGTCCTCGATGGCATCCATGAAGGCGCGGTCGTCGATGCCGCGGCGGACGGAGGAGTACGGGGTGATGGTCAGCTCGGCGTAGCGCACGTTCTGCCGCGCCATGTCGCGGGCCACCTCGTAGGTGAGGAGGCGCACGTCGTCCGGGGTGCGGATCAGGTCCACGACGGACAGGTAGACCTGGATGAAGTGCGCGAAGTCCGTGAACGTGAAGTAGTCGGCGAGCGCCTCGGGGTCGGTGGGCACCGCGGAGTCGGGGTGCCGGGCGGCCAGCTCGGAGACGATGCGCGGGGAGGCCGAGCCGACGTGGTGCACGTGCAGTTCCGCCTTGGGCAGTCCGGCGATGAAGGCGTGCGGGTCGCCGGCTGTCGCGGCTGCGGTCTGCTGCTCGGTCACGGTTTCCTCCCCAGGAACGGGTTTGATCGGCTGATCGATGGGTCGGAGGTCATCGTAGGCGCCGGTCGGCGACGCGAAAGCGGGGGCCGTAGCATGACGGAACGTAAGAAAGAGGTGACCCGTCATGTCCGCCAAGTCCGAAGGCGATGCGGTGTCCGGAGCGGGGGGCGCGGGGGCGCCGGGGGCGCCGGGGGAGCGGGATCCGTGGGCGCCGCCCGCGGAGGACGCGGAGCGGCGGCGGCCGGAGAGCGGGCCGGCCCCCGCTCCCGGGCCGGGGGCTCCGGCCGGGCTGCCGTCGGTGCCGGGGGCTCTGGCCGGGCCGCCGTCGGCGCCCGACCACGGGCCACCGCCGGCGTCCGACCAGTGGACTGTTACGGCGATGCCGGGGCCTTCGGCGGAGACGGGGCCCGGGGCGATGCCGGGAGCGGCGCCGGATGCGGGGGCGATGTCTGGGCCTGGGACGATGCCGGGGCCGGTAGTGGGGTCCGGGTCTGGGCCGGCATCCGGGTCGTGGGCGGCGCCTGGGTCGGGGGCGGTGCCGGGTTCCGGGGCGATGTCAGGGGCGGGGGCGGCGGCGATACCGCCGTTCGCGTCCTCGCAGGTCGGCGGCGGTAATCCGTTCGCGGCGCCCGGAGAGCCGGTGCCGCCGCCTCCACTCTCGCCCGACGGGCCGGGGCAGGTGCCGTACGGGTATCCGGGGCCGGGCGGGTATCCCGGTCATCCGGGGTACCCGGGCTATCCGGGACACCCGGGACACCCGGGACACCCGGGTCCGGGTTATCCGGGCGGGCAAGGTGGGCCGCCCGGATACGGCTGGCCCGCCATGCCGATGGCGCCCGCGAACGGCATGGGCGTGACCGGACTCGTCCTCGGGATCATCGCGGCCGTCGGCTTCTGCCTCTGGCCGCTGGCGATCGTTCTCGGCATCCTCGCGGTGGTCTTCGGGGCGGTGGGGCGCGGGAAGGCGCGCAGGGGCGAGGCGACGAACGGGGGCCAGGCCCTCGCCGGGATCATCTGCGGAGCCGTGGGCATCGCCCTGGGCGTGGCGCTGCTGGTGATCTTCGTCGTGGTGCCGGACGAGGACACGGACGCGGCTTCCCTGCCGGACGACCCGGGCCATTCGGCCACGTC
>NZ_JBFBEE010000022.1:25347-88725 GCF_040683555.1 Streptomyces sp. NPDC093510 | reverse complement strand
CACGTCGGCCGCAGGGTTCCCGGACCGTTCGGCCACGTCCGTCGTAGCGTTCCCGGACCGTTCGGCACGCCGGCCGTAGGGACAGGGTTCCCGGGGCATTCGGCCACGTCGGCCGCAGGGTTCCCGGACCGTTCGGCCACGTCCGTCGTAGCGTTCCCGGACCGTTCGGCACGCCGGCCGTAGGGACAGGGTTCCCGGGCCATTCGGCTGCCTCGGTCGCCTCGGTCGCCTCGGCCACCTCGGCCGTCGGGCCCCCGGGACACGGGGCCACACCCCTCACCCCCCGTACGTAGCCTCCGACTCACCGAGCACGGCGGCGAAGTCCGCGGCCAGCCGCACCGCGTCCGCCGCCTCGAGCGCGGACGTGGTGATGCGCACGGCGGTGGGCGCGGCGATGCGGAACCGCGCCCCCGCGGCCACCCACCAGCCCCGCGAGCGCAGCCCGTTGACGACCGCGGACTCGTCCCGCACGGGTACCCATACGTTCATCCCGCTCGCCCCCCGCGCCGCGATCCCGTGCCCCGCGAGCTCACGGATCAGCGTTTCGCGCCGCTCCGTGTAGGCGCGCCCGGCCCGGGCCACCACCTCGCGCGCTGCGGGGTCGGTCATCGTCCGGTCGACCGTCTCCTGCAGTACGTGACTGACCCACCCCGAGGTGAGCAGCATCCGCCCCTCGTGCCTGGCCAGCGTGGTGGCGTCGCACGCGAGGGCCGCCCACCGCAGGTCGACGCTCAGGTGCTTGGAGACGGTGCGCACCTGCGCCCAGCGCGGGAGCCCGCCGCTCGCCAGTGAGTGCGAGGGAGCCCCCGCGATCTCGGCGTTGTGGTCGTCCTCGACGACGAGCACGTCCGGATGCCCGGCGAGGGCGTCGAGCAGCGCATCCCGCCGCTCCGCGGTGAAGTGACCGCCCACCGGGTTCTGCCCCCGCGGGCTGCACACCAGGGCCCTGGCCCCCGCCCGCAGCGCTCCGCGCAGAGCTTCCGGCCTGATGCCCTCGTCGTCCACGGCCACCGGCACCATGCGCAGCCCCAACGCCGGTACGAGGTCGAGGAGATGGTGGAAGCCCGGATCCTCCACGGCCACCGTGTCGCCCGGCTTGAGCTCCACCGAGAGGAGCCGGGCCATGCAGTCCAGCGCCCCGTGCGCGAAGGTCACCCGGCTGTCGGGCACCCCGTCCCGCGCGAACCACCCCCGGGCCCGTTCCTCAAGGCTGTCGAGGCGCGGCGCCGCACGGTGCGATCCGTTCACCGGCTCCACCCGGGCCGGCGGCATCAGGACCGGCAGCAGGTGTGGATCCGGATGCCCGCCCGCGAGATCGCGCACCCCCCGCGGCGCCCTGGGCGGTCTGCGGGTCCCGACCGCCGGGGCCTGCGCCACGACCGTGCCGCCCCGGCCGCGCGTCACCACGATCCCGCGCTGCCGCAACTCCTTGTAGGCCGTCGCCACCGTGCCGGCGCTGACCCCCAGCTCGTCGGCGAGCCTGCGCACCGGAGGCAGTGCGGCTCCCGGGGCCAACCCGCCGTCGGCCACGGCCTGTTCGACGGACGCGGTAATGCCCTTGGCGGTCGAGCCACTGATCACATATTGTGCTGCCACATAGGTGATTATGTACCGGTACAAAAGAGCACGTCAAGCCGACGTCGCCAAGACACGTGGCAGCCAAGGGGGATGGGTGAGCTTCAGTCGTAAGCGGTCCGCGCTCTACGCACGCATACCAGGAGGTGCCGACGGCCGCCGCATGCTCTGGATCGCTCTGATCAACAAGGCGGGGACCGGGCTGTGGATGGGGGCGGCCGCTCTCTACTTCACCCTGGTCACCGGGTTGTCGGTCGCCGAAGTCGGCGTGCTCTTAGGGGTTTCGGGTGCCGTCGGCATCGCGGGTGCGCCGCTCGCGGGCCACCTCGCCGACCGCTTCCCGGTCACCCGCATCATCATCGGTGCCCAACTCCAGCAAGCCGTCGCGCTGTCGGCGCTGCTCACGACGGACAACTTCGCGCTGCTCCTGCTGTACTCGGCCGTCAACAGCCTCGCCGACCGCGGTGCCAACGTGCTCACCAAGCTGTACGCGGCCCGCATCGCGGGCCCGCAGCGCACCACGTACCAAGCCGTGCAGCGCACCGTCTCCAACGCGGGCTGGGCCATCGGCGGCCTGGCCGGCGCGCTCGCCCTCGCCGTCGGCACCACCCACGCCTACCAGGCACTGCTCATCGGCAACGTGGTCAGCTTCCTCGCCGCCGCGGTCCTCACCCTGCGCTGCGCCGAACCGCCTTCGCCGTCCCGCCTGGTCGCCGACTCCACGGCGACAGCGCCGGTGGCCCCACCGTCCAACCCCTGGCGCGACCGCCCCTACCTGCTCTTCACGGTGACGGAGGCGGCCCTCTTCCTCGATGACGCGGTGCTCCAGGTCGGTATCCCGCTGTGGATCGTCCACGCCACCGACGCCCCGCACGGCCTCGCGCCGCTCCTCATGGTGCTCAACTGCGTGCTGGTCGTCTGCTGCCAGGTGCCGCTGTCCCGGTTCGGCAGCACCCCGGAGCGGGCCCGCGCGCTCCTCGTCCCCCTCGCGGCCTGCTTCGTCGTCGGGTGCGGCGCCCTGACCGCCTCCGCGCTCGGCGGCACGTGGCTCGCCGTCGCCGCCCTCACCGTCGCGGCGATCGCCCTCACCTTCGCGGAGATACTCCACGCCATCGCCTCCTGGGAGCTCTCGATCGCGCTCGCCCCCGACGACGCCCAGGGCGCCTACCTCGGGGTGCACGGTCTCTCCTCGTCGGCCCAGCGCAGCGGGGGACCGCTCCTGGTCACCGCCGTGATCGCGGCGGGCCCGCTCGCCTGGCCGGTCCTCGGCGCGGGTGTGATCGTGACGGTGGCGGCGCAGAGCCGTCTCGTACGCAAGCGGCTGACCCGGCAGAGTCCTGGGGCAGACCGTGCCGTGGCGCCCCGGGCCATGTGAGGCGCCCCGGGCCGCCTGAGCGCCCCGGGGCTCAGAGGCGGGCCCGCGCCTCCATCAGCGCGAAGCCCAGCAGGTTGGGCCCGCGCCACTTCGCGGGGTCGGCCGCGCGCGGGTCGTCGGCCGCCAGGCCGATGCCCCAGACGCGGTCCAGAGGGCTCGCCTCGACCAGAACACGCCGGCCCGTCCCGACGAGGAACTCCCGGAGCGCGGGGTCCGAGGCGAACTTGTGCGTGCTGCCCGCGACCACGATGCCGAAGCGCTCGCGCGCCCATATCGCGTCGTCGAAGCCCCGGACGAGGCGGCCCGCGTTCTTCGCCTGCGCCGGGGTCGGTGCCGCGAGGACCGCACGCTCCGCGTCCGCGTCGTCGAAGAGACGGGCCCTGGCCGCCATCATCCAGTGCTCCGCCGTCGCGTACTCGACGCCGTCGACCGTGAAGGGCGACGGCCACCACTGGCTGAGGCAGCTCGGGCCCAGGGAACCGTCCCGCCGCGGGGTGTGACCCCAGAAGTGCAGGTACTTCACCGTCTCGCCCGCGCCCACCGCATGGACCAGTGCCTCGGCCGAACGGATCGAGTCGATCTTCGTCATGCACGCGAGTCTGGCACGCACCACTGACACTCCGTCCCTGGTTTTCCGGGCCGACTCGACACCTGGTCGACAGATTCCGTCGCGTAACCAAAAGGCAACAACGGAATCACTTGTTGGACTATCACTGCTCTGTCAGGATCGGCACTCAAATCGATCCGGAGCTACGCCGACCCCCGCGGGACGGGGCGGGCGGCGGAGGAGAGCGTCATGCACAACTTCCAGGCGCGGGACCACTTCGCGGACGGTGCGCAGTACATCGCCGGGCGGCTGACCAAGGGGACGTCGGGCCACTCCCACGCGGTCGTCGATCCCGCCACGGGCGACGAGGTCCTCACGTACGAGCTGGCCGGAAGCGATGACGTCGACGCCGCTGTCGCCGCGGCCGCCGAGGCGTTCCCCGGCTGGGCGGGCGCCACCCCGGGCGAGCGCTCGGACGCCCTGCACCGCTTCGCCGGCGTCCTGGCCGACCGCGCCGAGGAGTTCGCGCAGGCCGAGTCGCTCCAGTGCGGCAAGCCGATCAAGCTGAGCCGGGAGTTCGACGTCCCCGGCACCGTCGACAACGCAGCCTTCTTCGCGGGCGCGGCCCGGCACCTCCAGGGCCAGTCGGCCGGTGAGTACACCGGTGACCACACCTCGTACGTGCGGCGCGAGCCCATCGGTGTCGTCGGGTCCATCGCGCCCTGGAACTACCCGCTCCAGATGGCCGCCTGGAAGGTGCTTCCGGCGATCGCGGCCGGCAACACCATCGTCCTCAAGCCCGCCGAGCTCACCCCCTTCACCTCGCTCCTCTTCGCGCGGGCGGCGACCGAGGCCGGTATCCCCGACGGGGTCGTCAACATCGTCACCGGCGCGGGCAAGGAGGCCGGTGAGCACCTCGTCGGACACCCCGACGTCGCCATGACCTCCTTCACGGGGTCCACCGGCGTCGGCAAGCGCGTCGCCGAGATCGCGACCGCCACCGTCAAGCGGCTGCACCTGGAGCTCGGCGGCAAGGCGCCCTTCGTCGTGTTCGACGACGCCGACCTCGACGCCGCCGTGCACGGCGCGGTCGCCGGTGCGCTCATCAACTCCGGGCAGGACTGCACCGCGGCCACGCGCGCGTACGTGCAACGCCCGCTGTACGACGCCTTCGTGGCGGGCGTCGCCGACCTCATGGAGAGCGTGCGGCTCGGCGACCCGTTCGACCCGAGCACCGACATGGGGCCGCTCATCTCGCACGTGCACCGCGACCGTGTCGCCGGCTTCGTCGACCGGGCCCGTTCCTACGCGCGCGTGGTCACCGGCGGGGAGGCGCTCCGGCACCCCGGCGCGTTCTACAAGCCCACGCTCATCGCCGACGCCGCGCAGGACAGCGAGATCGTGCAGTCCGAGGTCTTCGGGCCCGTGCTCGTCGTGCTCCCCTTCGACAGCGACGACGAGGGCATCCGGCTCGCCAACGACACCCCGTACGGCCTCGCCGCCTCCGCCTGGAGCCGCGACGTGTACCGCGCGGGCCGCGCGACCCGCGAGATCAAGGCCGGCTGCGTGTGGGTCAACGACCACATCCCGATCCTCAGCGAGATGCCGCACGGCGGCTACAAGGCGTCCGGCTACGGAAAGGACATGTCCGCGTACTCGTTCGAGGAGTACACACAGGTCAAGCACGTCATGTTCGACAACACCGCAGTGGTCCGCAAGGACTGGCACCGCACCATCTTCGGGGACCGGTAAACACGTAGCCACGTCGTCACAGGCCGCATGACCGGCGGCCGCCTTCCTCCCGAAAGGGCAACCACGCGCATGGAGCAGTACGAGCCCGACTCCCTCACCCGCCGTTCCGTGCTGCGCGCCTCCACGGGCGGCGCGCTCGCCCTCGGCGGACTCGGGGCGCTGAGCGCCTGCGGAATCCCCGCGGCGGGCAAGGGCCAGGGTGATGTCTCGTCCGAGGACCACTCGGCGGAGGAGAAGCGGATCGCCTTCTCCAACTGGACCGAGTACATGGACGTCGACGAGAAGGACAAGAACCGGCGGCCCACCCTGGAGGCGTTCACGAAGCGCACCGGGATCACGGTCAAGTACACCGAGGACATCAACGACAACGTCGAGTTCTTCGGGAAGCTCAAACCGCAGCTCGCGGCGGGCCAGGACACCGGACGCGACCTCATCTGCGTCACGGACTGGCTCGCGGCCAGGCTCATCCGCTTCGGGTGGGTCCAGAAACTGGACCCGGCCAACCTGCCGCACGCGTACGCCAACCTGTCCGCCCAGTTCCGCAACCCCGACTGGGACCCCGGACGCGCCTACTCGTACCCCTGGACCGGCATCTCCACCGTCATCGCGTACAACAAGAAGGCGACCGGCGGGAAGAAGATCACCTCGGTGTCGCAGCTGCTCGACGACCCCGAACTGAAGGGGCGCGTCGGGTTCCTCTCCGAGATGCGCGACACCGTCGGCATGACGCTCCTCGACCTCGGCAAGGACCCGGGGAACTTCACCGACGACGACTTCGACGCGGCCATCGCCCGTCTCCAGAAGGCCGTCGACAAGAAGCAGATCCGCCGCTTCACTGGCAACGACTACACCTCGGACCTCGCCAAGGGCGACATGGCCGCCTGCCTCGGCTGGGCCGGTGACATCGTGCAGCTGCAGGCCGACAACCCGGACGTCGGCTTCCACATCCCGGACCAGGGCTACATCACGTCCACGGACAATCTCCTCGTCCCGAACCGGGCGCGGCACAAGAAGAACGCCGAGCGGCTCATCGACTACTACTACCGGCCGGAGCCGGCGGCCCGCCTCGCGGCGTACATCAACTACGTCTGCCCCGTGGACGGCGTGCGGGACGCCCTCGCCAAGATCGACAAGGGCGCCGCGGCCAATCCGCTGATCATCCCCGACAAGGAGATGAAGGAGAAGTCGCGGGCCTTCCGGTCGCTCACGCCGAAGGAAGAGACCGCGTACGAACAGAAGTTCGCGCGCCTCACGGGGGCCTAGTCCCTCTCGCCATCCCCTCGACTTCCCCTGGACCCCACCATGACCTCTGCTCAAGAATCCGGCGGCGACGTCCGTCTCACCGGGATCAGCAAGACGTACGGCTCCTTCACCGCCGTGCACCCGCTCGACCTCACCGTGCCGCAGGGCTCCTTCTTCGCGCTGCTCGGCGCGTCCGGCTGCGGCAAGACCACCACGCTCCGCATGATCGCAGGCCTGGAGGAGCCCAGCTCCGGCACGGTCCGCCTAGGCGACCAGGACGTCACGGCCCTGCCGCCGTACAAGCGGCCCGTGAACACCGTCTTCCAGTCGTACGCGCTCTTCCCCCACCTGGACATCTTCGAGAACGTCGCCTTCGGCCTGCGCCGCCGCGGCATCAAGTCGGTGAAGAAGCAGGTCGGCGAGATGCTCGACCTCGTACAACTCGGCGAGCAGGCCCGCAAGAAGCCGCACCAGCTCTCCGGCGGCCAGCAGCAGCGCGTCGCCGTCGCCCGCGCGCTCATCAACCACCCCAAGGTGCTCCTCCTCGACGAGCCGCTCGGCGCCCTCGACCTGAAGCTGCGCCGGCAGATGCAGCTGGAGCTCAAGCGCATCCAGACCGAGGTCGGCATCACCTTCGTGCACGTCACGCACGACCAGGAGGAGGCCATGACCATGGCCGACACCGTGGCCGTGATGAACGGCGGCCGCGTCGAACAGCTCGGCGCCCCCGCCGACCTCTACGAGAACCCGCGGACCACCTTCGTCGCCAACTTCCTCGGCACGTCGAACTTCATCGAGGCAGACATCCAAGAGGGCGTCGGTAGGAGCGGCGACGACCTCGTCGTCAAGGCGGGCGACTGCAAGCTGACGCTGCCCGCCGCCCGATGTACCGGCCCCACCGCCACCGGCGGCAAGATCCTGCTCGGCGTGCGCCCGGAGAAGATCTCCCTCACCCACGCCGATGACGCGGGACAGATCCCCGAGGGCCGCAACCGCATCACCGGACGCATCGCCGACAGCAGCTTCATCGGCGTATCGACGCAGTACGTCGTCCACAGCCCGGTCTGCCCGTCCTTCGAGGTGTACGCGCAGAACATCGAGCGCGACACCCGCCTCACCCCCGGCGCCGAGGTCGTCCTGCACTGGAACCCCGCGCACACCTTCGGCCTGGACGCCGCCCAGGACGCCGAGGCGGGCGTCGAGAAGGTCGAGGAGGACACCTCGGCATGACGACCGTGACCGACGCACCGCCGCCGAAGGCGTCCGCTCCCCAGGAGCCACCCGCACGCAAGCCGCGCAAGCGCGGGCGGCTCGTCCCCTACTGGCTGCTGCTCCCCGGCATCCTCTGGCTCGTCGTCTTCTTCGCGCTGCCCCTCGTCTACCAGGCGTCGACCTCCGTGCAGACCGGGTCGCTCGAAGAAGGCTTCAAGGTCACCTGGCACTTCGCCACCTACTGGGACGCGGCTGCCGACTACTGGCCGCAGTTCCTGCGCTCGGTGCTCTACGCGGGCGCCGCCACGGTCCTGTGCCTGCTGCTCGGCTACCCGCTCGCCTACCTCATCGCGTTCCGCGCGGGCCGCTGGCGCAACATCATCCTCGTCCTGGTCATCGCGCCGTTCTTCACCAGCTTCCTCATCCGTACGCTGGCGTGGAAGACGATCCTCGCGGACGGCGGGCCCGTGGTGGGCGCCCTCAACTCCCTGCACGTCCTGGACGTCACCAGCTGGCTCGGCGTCACGGCCGGCGACCGGGTCCTCGCCACGCCCCTCGCGGTGATCTGCGGACTCACGTACAACTTCCTGCCGTTCATGATCCTGCCGCTCTACACCTCGCTGGAGCGCATCGACGGCCGGCTGCACGAGGCCGCGGGCGACCTCTACGCCAAGCCGTCCACCACCTTCCGCAAGGTGACGTTCCCGCTCTCCATGCCCGGCGTCGTCTCCGGAACACTGCTCACCTTCATTCCCGCGGCGGGCGACTACGTGAACGCGGACCTCCTCGGATCGACCGACACCCGCATGGTCGGAAACGTCATCCAGACGCAGTTCCTGCGCATTCTCGATTACCCGACGGCCGCGGCACTCTCCTTCATCCTGATGGCCGCCATCCTCTTCATGGTGACCTTCTACATCCGCAAGTCAGGGACGGAGGATCTCGTCTGATGGCCGCTTTCTTCCGCTGGCTCCGGCGCAATGTCGTCGTCATCGCGGGCCTGCTGACGCTCGCGTACCTGCTCCTTCCGAACGTCGTCGTGACGGTGTTCTCCTTCAACAAGCCGAAGGGGCGCTTCAATTACTCCTGGCAGGAATTCTCGCTCGACGCGTGGAAGGACCCGTGCGGTGTCGCCGACATGTGCGGCTCCCTCTCGCTGAGCCTGCAGATCGCCGCCTGGGCGACGATCGGCGCGACCGTGCTCGGCACGATGATCGCCTTCGCGCTCGTGCGGTACCGCTTCCGCGCGCGCGGCGCCATCAACTCGCTGATCTTCCTGCCGATGGCGATGCCCGAGGTCGTCATGGCCGCCTCGCTGCTCACGCTCTTCCTCAACATGGGCGCGCAGCTCGGCTTCTGGACGGTCCTCATCGCGCACATCATGTTCTGCCTCAGCTTCGTGGTGACCGCCGTCAAGGCGCGCGTCATGTCGATGGACCCACGCCTGGAACAGGCCGCCCAGGACCTTTACGCAGGCCCCGTGCAGACATTCCTCAGGGTCACGCTGCCGATCGCGGCACCCGGCATCGCGGCGGGCGCGCTGCTCGCCTTCGCGCTCTCCTTCGACGACTTCATCATCACGAATTTCAACGCGGGCTCGACCGTGACGTTCCCCATGTTCGTCTGGGGATCGGCGCAGCGCGGCACGCCCGTTCAAATCAATGTGATCGGCACGGCGATGTTCCTCGTCGCCGTTCTGCTCGTACTCTCCGGAATGCTCATCGGCAAGCGCCGAAACAAGCAGTCCCGGTAACACCTGAAGGAGTGGAAATCATGGCCCCAAGCGCCATGACCCGTTTCACCAAGTCCCTCGCCGACGCCAAGCCGGTGTCGTTCTGGCTGGACGACCCCGGCAGGCCGGCCCCCGAGCCCGCCCTCACCGGCGACGACCGGTGCGACCTCCTCGTCGTCGGCGGCGGGTACAGCGGCCTGTGGACGGCCCTCATCGCCAAGGAGCGCGACCCGCGGCGCGATGTCGTCCTCGTCGAGGGCCGCGAGGTGGGCTGGGCCGCCTCCGGCCGCAACGGCGGTTTCTGCGCCGCCTCCCTCACGCACGGCATCGCCAACGGCCTCTCCCGCTGGCCCGGCGAGATCGGCAGGCTGGAGGAGCTCGGCGCCCGCAACCTCGACGAGATCGAGGCGGCCGTCAAGCGTTACTCCATCGACTGCGACTTCGAGCGCACCGGCGAGATCGACGTCGCCACCGAGCCGCACCAGCTGGCCGAACTCCACGAGATGTACGAGGAGATGGCGGCGCACGGCCTGGCGGGCGGCTCCGAACTCCTGGACGCGGACGCGCTGCGCGAGCACGTCGACTCGCCCACGTTCCTCGGCGGCCTCTGGGACCGCGAGGGAGTCGCCATGCTGCACCCGGCGAAGCTGGCGTGGGGTCTGAAGCGCGCCTGCCTGGAGAAGGGCGTACGCGTCTACGAGCACACGCCCGCGCTGGAGCTGGCCTCATCGGGCGGGGGCACGGCGATCCGCACGCCGTACGGCAGGGTCTTCGCCCGTCAGGCCGCGCTCGCCACGAACATCTTCCCTTCGCTGGTCAAGCGCCTGCGCCCGTACACCGTCCCGGTCTACGACTACGCGCTGATGACCGAGCCGCTGACCGACGACCAGCTGGCGGCGATCGGCTGGCAGAACCGGCAGGGCCTCGGCGACAGCGCCAACCAGTTCCACTACTTCCGGCTCTCCGCCGACAACCGCGTCCTGTGGGGCGGTTACGACGCGATCTACCCGTTCGGCGGGAAGGTGCGGGCCGAGTACGACGACCGGCCCGAGACGTACGCGAAGCTCGCCGGGCACTTCTTCACCTGCTTCCCGCAGCTGGAGGGGGTGCGCTTCACGCACGCGTGGGGCGGCGCGATCGACACGTGCTCGCGCTTCTCGGCCTTCTTCGGCACCGCGCACAAGGGCCGCGTCGCGTACGCGGCCGGGTACACGGGCCTCGGTGTCGGGGCCAGCCGGTTCGGCGCGGACGTCATGCTGGACCTGCTCTCCGGCGAGCGGACGGAGCGTACGGAGCTGGAGATGGTCCGCACGAAGCCGCTGCCGTTCCCGCCCGAGCCGTTCGCGTGGACCGGTGTCGCGCTGACCAAGTGGTCGCTCGCCAGGTCCGACGCCAACGGCGGCAAGCGGAACCTCTGGCTCAAGACGATGGACAAATTGGGCCTCGGCTTCGACAGCTGAGCTTCGGGCCGCCGAGCCATGGCTGGGCGGGGCGTGCTCGACGCCATGGCCGAGCGGGGCGTGCTCGGCGCCATCACTGAGCGGGGCGTGCTCGACCGGCGCACGCCCCGCCTGCCACCCGTGCCCCCTTCACCACCAACCGGTGGCCGGAACCCGCGTAATGCCCGCCCCCTGAACCCCTCTCCCCTGTGACGCGCACGTTGCCGCAGAGGAAAGGAAGGTCCGGTATGACTGGCTCGGGTGGTTCAGGGGTGAAGGCGGCGGTCGAATGGCTGGTGTCGGTGGCGCCCGATCCGGAGGTCTGCCGCTGGGACTGGGAGCGCAATCCCCTCGGGGTCGCGCTGCTGCCGGCCGGGCGGCGCTGGGACGTACTGATCCTGCCCGGTGAGCTCGGCTACTGCACGCTCGACGTGCTGGCCCGCTGCGTCGACCGCCCCGGCCCCGTGCTCGCCGACTTCGGCGACGAACGCATGGGGTTCTTCGTGCCGGCCGGCACGGTCTCCCGCTGGCTCGGCACGGGCGTACGCGGCGCGGGACGCGGCACGTGGATCGTCGTGCCCTATCCGGGCCGGGCCGCGGGCGGCGTCCGCTGGCTGGTCGCGCCGGACGGCTCCGGCACGCTGACCGATCCCGCACTGCTCGAACTCGCGATGCACGAGGCGGCCGCGCGGCTGGCGCGCGACGGCGAGGAGTGAGCTGCCGGACATCTTGACAACTCAATTGGTCTGGACCAAGTTGTGCGCGACCCACCCTCCCGTCCCCCCATTTCCGGAGGCAGTTGTGGATCGCTCTCTGTTGCCCCGAACCAGCCGTGCCAGCCGCATCAGACGCCTTGCCGTGGTCACCGTCGCGGCCTGCGCGCTCGCCGCGTCCGGCCTGCTCTCCACCCGCGCGACAGCGTCCCCCGAACACTCCGCGGACCCGGCCGGCCGCGCCGCCGCCGACCACACCCTCGTCGGCTACCTGCACACCAGCTTCGCCAACGGCTCCGGCTACACCCGCCTCGCGGACACCCCCGACAGCTGGGACATCATCGACCTCGCCTTCGGCGAACCCACCTCGGCGACCTCGGGCGACATCCGCTTCAGCCTCTGTCCCAAGACGGAGTGCCCGAACGTCGAGTCGAAGGACGAGTTCAAGGCCGCGATCAAGGCCAAGCAGGCCGCGGGCAAGAAGGTCCTGATCTCCATCGGCGGCCAGAACGGCCAGGTGCAGCTCAAGACCGCGCAGGCGCGCGACACCTTCGTCTCCTCGGTCTCCCGGATCATCGACGAGTACGGACTCGACGGCCTGGACATCGACTTCGAGGGCCACTCGCTCTCGCTGAACGCCGACGACACGGACTTCAAGAACCCGAAGACCCCGTCGATCGTCCACCTCGTCTCGGCGGTGAAGACCCTCAAGGCCAGGTACGGCAGCGGCTTCACGCTCACCATGGCGCCCGAGACCTTCTTCGTGCAGCTCGGGTACCAGTACTACGGCACCGGGAAGTGGGGCGGCCAGGACCCGCGCGCCGGCGCGTACCTGCCGGTCATCCACGCCCTGCGCGACGACCTGACACTGCTGCACGTCCAGGACTACAACTCCGGGCCGATCATGGGCCTCGACAACCAGTACCACTTCATGGGCGGCGCGGACTTCCACATCGCGATGACCGACATGCTGCTCACCGGCTTCCCCGTGGCGGGCGACAAGAACAACGTCTTCCCGCCCCTGCCGCCCCAGAAGGTCGCCATCGGCATGCCCGCCTCGGTCAACGCGGGCAACGGCCACGTGCCGACCGGCGAGGTCGACAAGGCGCTGGACTGCCTGACCAAGGGCAGCAACTGCGGCGCGTACAAGACGCACGGGACCTGGCCGGACCTGCGCGGCCTGATGACGTGGTCCATCAACTGGGACCGCTTCAACAACTGGGAGTTCTCGAAGAACTTCGACGCGTACTTCCGCCGACCGGCACCGAATTCCGGCTGATCACCAGCGCCATGGCCCCCAGCAGCACCGCGGACAGGCACCAGCTCGCCACCACGTCCAGCGGCCAGTGATAGCCCCGGCGCACCAGCCCGAATCCGACCGCGACGTTCAACAGGGCACATCCGATGACCAGTTCGCGACGGCCGTACGCGCCGCGCAAGAGGGGCAGCACAAGCAGGACCGCCGCCCCGTAGGCGACCGCGGCCGTCGCCGTGTGCCCCGAGGGGTAGTAGCCGCCCGAGCCGTCCGTGCCGGGCGGCCCCGGGCGGTCGATCACCGCTTTGAGAGGGGCGACGAGCGCGGGCACCGCGGCCATGGTGACGGCGGCGGCCACGGCGGGCAGCCACCAGCGGGGCGTACCGGCGCGGCGGCAGCGCCAGGCGGTGTACGCGAGGACGGCGGCCAGGACCGGCACGGCGACGGTGATGTTGCCGAGGTCGGCGAGGAACTCCGCCGCGCGGTCCGGGAAGCGGCTGTCGGCGAGGGCGCGCCCCGCGCGTTCGTCGGCGCGGCGCAGTGGTCCTTCGGCGGCCACCTGCCAGGTGAGGAGCGCGAAGAGAAGGACGCACAGAGAGAAGTACGAGAAGTGCAGGGGTGGCCGCCGCGGGGCCGGCGATGCAGACATGGGCCACAGCCTGGCAGGGATGATCGCCCCCGCGCATGCCGAAGGGCTAGCGCAGGGGGGGGAGTGCGCTAGCCCTTCGGTCGGCCGGCCGGCCCGGACTGTCCGAGGGGGCCTGCTTGCGCGGGCCCGTCGGGGGAGTCTCCGAGGCGGCCCACCGGATCGGTGGACCGCGCGCCCCGGGGGGTTTGGGGCGAGCGGCCGTCCGATCGGTGAGGAGTTCCGGAGCCGGCAGCTCCGGGTGTGTGCGCGAGGCACGGCCAGGACGGGGCTGGGGATGCTCCGCCGTGGCGCCGCCCACAGTCCCCTGTGGGTGGGGTGTTTCTCTCAACTGCAGAAACCGTACGGCAGCCGCTCGCGGCCCGACAGGCGGAACGGCAACCCGTCATGGGGCCCGCACACCTTCTTCACACGCCCCGACGGTCACGCCGAACACGGGACGCTCAGACGCGGGCGAACGCGCCCTCGATGATGTCCAGGCCCTCGTTCAGCAGGTCCTCGCCGATGACCAGCGGCGGCAGGAAGCGCAGGACGTTGCCGTACGTGCCGCAGGTCAGCACGAGCAGGCCCTCCGCGTGGCAGGCCTTGGCCAGGGCGGCGGTCGCCTCCGGGTTCGGCTCCTTGGTCGTACGGTCCTTGACCAGCTCGATGGCGATCATCGCGCCGCGGCCGCGGATGTCGCCGATGATGTCGAACTTCTCGGCGATGGCGGAGAGGCGGGCCTTCATGACCGACTCGATGTTCTTCGCCTTGGCGTTGAGGTCGAGCTCCTTCATGGTCTCGATGGCGCCGAGGGCACCGGCGCAGGCCACCGGGTTGCCGCCGTAGGTGCCGCCGAGGCCGCCCGCGTGCGCGGCGTCCATGATCTCGGCGCGGCCCGTGACGGCGGCGAGCGGCAGACCGCCCGCGATGCCCTTGGCGGTGGTGATCAGGTCGGGGACGATGCCCTCGTCCTCGCAGGCGAACCACTGGCCGGTGCGGCAGAAGCCGGACTGGATCTCGTCCGCGACGAAGACGATGCCGTTGTCGTTCGCGAACTTCACGACCTCGGGCAGGAAGCCCTTCGCGGGCTCGATGAAGCCGCCCTCGCCGAGCACGGGCTCGATGATGATCGCGGCGACGTTCTCGGCACCGACCTGCTTGTTGATCATGTCGATGGCCTGCTTGGCGGCCTCGGGTCCCGCGTTCTCGGCGCCGGTCGGCCAGCGGTAGCCGTAGGCGACAGGGACGCGGTAGACCTCGGGCGCGAACGGGCCGAAGCCGTGCTTGTACGGCATGTTCTTGGCGGTCAGCGCCATCGTCAGGTTGGTGCGGCCGTGGTAGCCGTGGTCGAAGACGACGACGGCCTGGCGCTTGGTGTGCGCACGGGCGATCTTGACGGCGTTCTCGACGGCCTCGGCGCCGGAGTTGAACAGCGCCGACTTCTTCGCGTGGTCACCCGGCGTCAGCTCCGCGAGCGCCTCGGCGACGGCGACGTAGCCCTCGTAAGGCGTGACCATGAAACAGGTGTGGGTGAAGTCCGCCAGCTGCGCGGACGCCCGGCGCACGACGGCCTCGGCGGAGGCGCCCACGGACGTCACGGCGATGCCGGAACCGAAGTCGATCAGACGGTTGCCGTCGACGTCCTCGATGATGCCGCCGCCCGCGCGCGCGGCGAAGACGGGCAGCACGGAGCCCACGCCACCGGCGACCACGGCGGTACGGCGGGCCTGCAGCTCCTGCGACTTCGGACCGGGGATGGCGGTGACGACGCGGCGCTCCTGCGGAAGGGCAGTCATGAGGGGCTCCTGTTGCTGACGGGGGTGGGGCGACGATACGGACGCTCTACTGCTTTCTTCGCAGGTTAGGGGCGGCACCAGGGGGTGGGCATGCTCCACACGGGAGTCGT
The DNA here is from genome assembly GCF_040683555.1 of Streptomyces sp. NPDC093510. NCBI lineage: Bacteria > Bacillati > Actinomycetota > Actinomycetes > Kitasatosporales > Streptomycetaceae > Streptomyces > Streptomyces sp. NPDC093510. The sequence continues at coordinate 73,349 of NZ_JBFBEE010000022.1, read as the reverse complement.
TCGGCGCGGCGGTTGTCCGTGGTGGACATAGCGGGGGTGCCGTCCCGCACGGCCCGCGGCCGGCCCTGAGCTGCCGCGTTCCCACGTATCCCGGGCGCGTATCCGATGAACTCCCCTTGTGGGGACAGTAGATTGGCCCGCGAACCAGGAGAGCGGCAGGCCAGGGGGCAAGAATCATGGATTCCGACGGCACGCAGGACGCGCGGGGCACGCACGCCACCCCCGTGCCCCGCCCGGCCGAGAGCCCGCCGCCCCTGCCCGCAGGACCGCCGACCGGTCCCCCCGCCGCGCCGCCCGCCGCGCCCCCCACCCCGCCCGCCGCCCAGCCCCCGGTGCCGCGCCGCCCGCCCTCGGTCCTCTCGGACGTCGCGGACTGGCTGAGCGCGCCGCGCCCCGAGGCCGACCTCGGCATCTGGCGGTTCCGCCACGTCCCGCCGCCCCCCGGCGGCCCGGACGGGCGGCGCATGGACCGTGCCCTGGTGGCCGGCTTGCTGATCTCGTTGGTCCTGGGTCTTTTCATCTGGTCCGTGTGGCGACGGGGAGATCTCCCCTATCAAGCGACCCTCATCAAGCTGCTCATTCCGGACGAATGGTTCTACGCGGGGACCCTCAGCCCGAAGGAGCAGCACTGGCAGGGCGCCGAATACCTGACACTCGTCGACGGGATCTTCTTCGGCCTCGTGGTGTACGGCATCGGCCGTCTCGGCAACTGGACCGAGGCGTTCCGGCATCTCGTCGCCCGCAGGGAACAGCCCGTCCGGGCGATCCGCTCGGCGCTCGGCGCGCTGGTCGTGCTGATGTTCGTCTGGCCGGAGGCCTTCCCGCTGGTCTCCTGGGACGCGCTGCCGATCGCCACACCCGTGATGTCCCTGACCGCGCTCGTCACGGGCGGATACGAGGTCTTCGAGACCGAGGCCGTCACCTACGGGCTGTACGCGGTGATCACCGCGGCGGTCCTGTGGCCCTTCATGAAGCTCGGCGACTGGCCGGGCGCCCTGCGCAGCTGGTCCGACCGGCCGAGGCGGGACCCACGGCTGCCGCCGCGCCCGGCGGGACCCGCCCCGGTGGCGCCCCGTTCCCAGTGGCCGGAGCTCAGGGGCGCAGGCCAGGACCAGGTGGCCGACGTGCTCTCCGCGGAGGTGCTGGCCGGCCGGATGAACGACGTCGACTGCGTCCGGGTGCGGCGGGCGTGGCACGAGGCGCAGCACAACCCCGCACTGCTCGCCTCGTTCACCGAGACCGTGCTGCGCCGGGGCGCGGCGGCCTGGACGCACCCTTCCGGGGCCCGGGACCTGCCGTCCCGCGCCGCGCTCCACGACCTGCTCGTCGGGCAGGTGCGCATCGGACGGTGCGTGCCCGAGGAGCGCAACCCCGAGGCCAGCCGCGGCGCGGGCATCGCCCTGGAGTCCGCGGTGCTCGGCACCTCGCTCCTCGCGGTCGGGCCCTCCGGATCGGGCAAGACCGAGCGGCTGGTCCGGCCGGTGGTGGAGTCCCTGGCTCTCCAGGCGCTCACCGGCCGCTGCGCGGTCGTCGTCGTGTGCCCCGCGGGCGCGCCCCTGGGCGCCGACGACGGATACGACGTCGTCGTCAGGCTCGGCGACCCCGCGTCGACGCACGACCTCGACCTCTATGCAGGCGCCACCGACCCCGACGAGGCCGCGTCCTTCCTGGCCGAAGGGCTCGTCGGCGACCTCGAAACGGTGGACAGCCGCCGCGCGGCCACGACGCTGGCCCAGGTGCTCGGTCCCTATCGGGCCGCGTACGGACGGTTCCCCTCCGTGCCCGTCCTGCGGGAGCTGCTCGAAGGCGTGCCCTCGGCGATCGCGGACCTGCGCAACGCCCTCGCCCCTCAGGACCACGCCGTGATGCGGCGCGAACTCGACGCGCGGGTCCGCCAGCAGGGCAGCCCCGCCGACCCGGGCCCGGCCCTCGCCGACCGGCTCGCCCTGCTCGACCGGCCCGCGTTCGCCGGATTCTTCGGCGCGGGGACCGACAGCCCCTTCTCCCTGCGCGCCGTCGTGCACCACCCCATGAGGGTCCGCGTCGACCTGCCCGAGCGGGGCCACGCGGAAGCGTCCCGGCTGATCGCCCGCCTCGTCCTCGCCCAGTTCAACGCCGTGGCGCACACCCGTGACGACCGCGAGCACTTCATCTGCCTGGTGCTCGACGACGCCACGCGCACCGTGACCAACGAGACGATCCGCGGCGTCCAGCGCCTGCGGTCGGCGAACGCGGGCGTGGTGCTCGCGCTCCGGACCGTCAGTGACGTACCTGAAGCACTCCAAGGGCCGTTGTACGCGACCGTCGGCTGCCGTATGGCGTTCTCGGGCGTATCGACGTGGGACGGTAGACGTTTCGCGGAGGCGTGGGGCAAGCAGTGGATCGAGACGCGGGAGGTCGCCGAGCACGCGGTCTTCGCGGACCAGCCGATGACCCGCGCCCTGCACGCCCTGCGCAAACTCGTGACCGGCAAGGCGGTGACGAGGGACGCGGTCACCGTCCGTCAGGTCGAGCGCGAGCGCTGGTCGGCGTCCGAGCTGGCGCACGGGGTGCCACCGGGACACGCGGTGCTCTCGCTGACCGACGTACGAGGGCAGTACGCGCCCCCGCTGCTCGTGGACCTGCGGTCCTGAGGCGGGCAGGAAACGGGCTCCGAGCGGTGCGGAGCGGGCCTTGAGCGGCCCGGAGGGGGCACCCGGAGAGTCCGGCACGCACCGGCGACCCGCGGATGACGCGTACGAAGTGTTCGGTCTCGACCGCACCGTACAGTGAGGCAGAATCGGCACAGGTCGTTCATACGGACCGGCCAAAAGATCCACATCGCGAAGATCCACCTCGCGAGCTCACCTCGCGAAGTCCCGTACCCGCCTGCCGCAGACCTGAAGGTCCCATGCCGCCCACGCTCGCCTCGCTCGTCCACCACTCCGCGCTCAAGCTGACCGTCCGCGCGGGCGAGGAACGCCTGGACGCTCCGGTGCGCTGGGCACACGCCAGCGAACTCGCCGACCCCGTGCCCTACATGGAGGGCGGCGAACTCCTCCTGATCACCGCGCTCAAGCTGGACGCGGAGGACCCGGAGGCCATGCGGCGCTACGTGAAGCGGCTCGCGGGCGCGGGCGTCGTCGGACTCGGCTTCGCCGTCGGTGTCCACTACCCCGACATCCCCAAGGCCCTCATCGACGCGGCCACCGACGCCGGCCTGCCCCTCATCGAGGTGCCGCGGCGCACCCCCTTCCTCGCCATCAGCAAGGCCGTCTCCGCGGCCATCGCCGCCGAGCAGTACCGCGCCGTGACGGCAGGCTTCGCCGCCCAGCGCGAGCTGACCAAGCAGGCGCTGAGCGACGGCCCCGAAGGGCTGCTCCTCGCGCTCGCCGGGCAGGTCGACGGCTGGGCCGCGCTGTACGACGCGTCCGGCACCGTCGTCGCCGCCGCACCGGAGTGGGCCGCGCGCCGGGCCGCCCGGCTCACCGCCGACGTCGAACGCCTCCGCGAGCGCCCGGCGCCCGCGAGTTCCGTCGTCGCGGGCGCCGAGGACCGCATCGAGCTGCACTCGCTCGGCACCGGACGCAGGCCGCGCGCCGCGCTCGCCGTCGGCACGGCGTCGACCCTCGGCACCGCCGAGCGGTACGCGGTGCACTCCGCCATCGCGCTGCTCACCCTCACCACGGAACGGTCCCGCTCGCTGCACGCCGCCGAGCAGCGGATCGGCGCGGCCGTCCTGCGGATGCTGCTCGCGGGGGAGCCCGACCACGCGCGGACCGTCGCGGGCGAGCTGTACGGCGGGCTCCTCGACGCCCCCTTCCGCCTCGTCGTCGCCGAGGTGGCGTCCGCGTCGGCGGCCCGGGTGCGGGCGGGCGCGGAAGGAACCGGTGAGAGCGGCGGCGCGCCGGACACCGCCCCCGGCACCGCCTCCGCCGCGGTGCTCGCCGCGGTGGCCGACGCGTCCGCCAACGGCGACCCGCTCGCCGCCCTCGTCGACGTCGTCGAAGCCGCGGCCGCCCGCTCCGGAGAGGCGCTGCTCGTCGTCCCCTACGGGGAGCGGCTCGTGCTGCTCGTCGTGGACGGGGGCGCGGGGGCGCGGGCGTGCGCGGAGTACGCGGCCGCGCTGGAGGCGGGCCGGGGCGCCGCGGGGCGTGAGGCCGCTTCCGGCGAGGAGGCCGAGCTGGTGATGGGGCTCTCCGCACCGGCCGGGCCGATCGCCGCGGCCACCGCGTACAAGCAGTCCGAGCAGGCGCTGTCCGTCGCGCGGCGGCGCGGCCGCGCCCTCGTCGAGCACGAGGAACTGGCCGCGGGGTCCGTCCTGCCGCTGCTCGCGGACGACGCGGTGCGGGCGTTCGCGGACGGGCTGCTGCGGGCGCTGCACGAGCACGACGCGACCGGCCGCGGCGACCTCGTCGCCTCGCTGCGGGCGTGGCTCTCGCGCCACGGGCAGTGGGACGCGGCGGCGGCCGACCTCGGCGTCCACCGGCACACCCTGCGGTACCGCATGCGCAGGGTCGAGGAGATCCTCGGCCGCTCGCTGGACGACCCGGACGTGCGGATGGAGCTGTGGCTGTCGCTGAAGGCGACGTCGATGGGCTCGGACTGAACCGGACCGAGCCGTTCCACCCCGGCGTCCGGCCACTACAAACCGGTGCGGGCCCCCCGCCCAGTACTCCGCGTCGGACAAACGTCAGTGGGTTCGGCTGCCCCTACGGTGAGGGACGTACCCCCAGACACACCTCCGCGGAAGGGCCGGGAATCGACATGACTTCCATCCACGCTTTCTGGCTCGCCGGTCGCCAGACCACCGGCGAGACCACCTTCGACGTCACCTCGCCCTGGGACGGACGGGTCGTCGGCAAGGCCGCCGTGCCGACCGACGCACAGGTCGAGGAGGCCGTCGCCGCCGCGTACGCCGTGCGCGACGAGTTCGCCGCGACCCCGGCCCACGTCCGCGCCGCCGCCCTCGCCCACGTGTCGAACCGCCTGGTCGAGCGCACCGAGGAGATCGCCCAGCTGATCTCCGCCGAGAACGGCAAGCCGATCAAGTGGGCCCGCGGCGAGCTCGGCCGCGCGGTCTCCGTCTTCCGGTTCGCCGCGGAGGAGGCCCGCCGCTTCAACGGCGGCGAGGCCCAGCGCCTGGACACGGACGCGGGCGGCCAGGGCCGTCTCGCCCTGACCCGCCGCTTCCCCAAGGGCGTCGTCCTCGGCATCGCGCCGTTCAACTTCCCGCTGAACCTCTGCGCGCACAAGATCGCCCCGGCCATCGCCGTCGGCGCGCCGATCATCCTCAAGCCGGCCCCGGCCACCCCGCTCTCCGGCCTGATCCTCGGTGAGCTGCTCGCCGAGACCGACCTGCCGGCCGGTTCGTGGAGCATCCTGCCGGTCGCCAACGACAAGATGCCCGCCCTCGTCCAGGACGAGCGGCTGCCGGTCATCTCCTTCACGGGCTCCGAGAAGGTCGGCTACGCGATCATGGACTCGGTGCCGCGCAAGCACTGCACCCTGGAGCTCGGCGGCAACGGCGCGGCCGTCGTCCTCGGCGACTACTCCTCCGACGAGGACCTCGACTGGGCCGCCTCGCGCATCGCGACGTTCTCCAACTACCAGGGCGGCCAGTCCTGCATCTCCGTGCAGCGGGTCATCGCGGACGCCTCCGTGTACGACCGCCTGGTGCCGCGCGTGGTCAAGGCCGTCGAGGCCCAGGTCACCGGCGACCCGTCCGACCCGGCGACCGAGGTCGGCCCGCTGGTCAACGAGGACGCCGCCAAGCGCGTGGAGTCCTGGGTCGAGGAGGCCGCGAAGGCGGGCGCCAAGGTCCTCACCGGAGGCGAGCGCGACGGCGCCTCCTACGCCCCGACCGTGCTCGCCGACGTACCGGCCGACGTGACGATCGCCTGCGAGGAGGTCTTCGGCCCCGTCCTCACGCTCAAGAAGGTGAACGGCGAGGACGAGGCGTTCGCCGCGGTCAACGACTCCAAGTACGGCCTCCAGGCGGGCGTCTTCACGCACGACCTCCAGACCGCCTTCCGCGCTCACCGCGCCCTGGAGGTCGGCGGCGTGGTCATCGGCGACGCCCCCTCCTACCGCGCCGACCAGATGCCCTACGGCGGCGTCAAGCAGTCCGGCGTGGGCCGCGAGGGCGTCCGCTTCGCGATGGACGACTACACGTACGAGCGCGTCATGGTCCTCACGGGCCTCGCCCTGTAGGGACCCTTCCCACAAGGACAACGGCCGGAGCCCACTGTGCGGGGGCTCCGGCCGTTCTCGTACGCCCGGCGGGGCACCGCCGCCGTGACGGTATGCGCCGAACGCTGCGCGAGGACTGGTGGGCTCGGGGCGAATCGGGTACCAACGATCCAGTAGCACCAGTCAGTAACCGACCGGGCAGGACCGGACCGAACGGTCCGGCGGCCCCGCTTCGCGGCGAGGTGAGCTCCTCATGTCCGCACCAACCCCCAAACCGTCAGTGAGCGAACGCGAGGCCCGGCAGGTCGCCGAGGCCGCCCGTGAGCAGGACTGGCGCAAGCCCAGTTTCGCCAAGGAACTCTTCCTCGGCCGCTTCCGGCTCGACCTGATCCACCCGCACCCGATGCCGCCCGATGAGGACGCGCAGCGCGGCGAGGAGTTCCTCGCCAAGCTCCGCGACTTCTGCGAGACCATCGACTCGGCCCGCATCGAGCGCGAGGCGAAGATCCCCGACGAGGTCATCCAGGGCCTCAAGGAGCTCGGCGCCCTCGGCATGAAGATCGACACGAAGTACGGCGGGCTCGGCCTCACCCAGGTCTACTACAACAAGGCCCTCGCCCTGGCCGGCTCCGCGAACCCGGCGATCGGCGCGCTGCTCTCCGCGCACCAGTCCATCGGCGTACCGCAGCCCCTGAAGATCTTCGGCACGCAGGAGCAGAAGGACGCCTTCCTGCCCCGCTGCGCCCGTACCGACATCACCGCGTTCCTGCTCACCGAGCCCGACGTCGGCTCGGACCCGGCCCGCCTGGCCACCATGGCGGTGCCCGACGGCGACGAGTACGTGCTGGACGGCGTGAAGCTGTGGACCACCAACGGCGTCGTGGCCGACCTGCTCGTCGTCATGGCACGGGTGCCGAAGTCCGAGGGCCACAAGGGCGGCATCACGGCGTTCGTCGTCGAGGCCGCGTCCGAGGGCGTCACCGTCGAGAACCGCAACGCGTTCATGGGCCTGCGCGGCCTGGAGAACGGCGTGACCCGCTTCCATCAGGTCCGCGTCCCGGCCGCCAACCGCATCGGCCCGGAAGGGGCGGGGCTGAAGATCGCCCTCACCACGCTCAACACCGGACGCCTCTCCCTGCCCGCCATGTGCGTCGGCGCCGGGAAGTGGTGCCTGAAGATCGCCCGCGAGTGGTCGGGCGTACGGGAGCAGTGGGGCAAGCCGGTCGCGCACCACGAGGCGGTCGGCTCGAAGATCTCCTTCATCGCTGCGACCACCTTCGCGCTGGAAGCCGTCCTCGACCTCTCCTCGCAGATGGCCGACGAGGACCGCAACGACATCCGCATCGAGGCCGCCCTCGCCAAGCTGTACGGCTCAGAGATGGCCTGGCTGATGGCCGACGAGCTCGTCCAGATCCGCGGCGGCCGCGGCTTCGAGACCGCCGAATCCCTCGCGGCCCGCGGCGAACGCGCCGTCCCCGCCGAACAGATCCTGCGCGACCTGCGCATCAACCGGATCTTCGAGGGCTCCACCGAGATCATGCACCTGCTGATCGCCCGCGAGGCCGTGGACGCCCACCTGAAGGTCGCGGGCGACCTCATCGACCCCGACAAGACGCTGTCCGACAAGGCGAGGGCGGGCGCGCGGGCCGGCGGCTTCTACGCCCGCTGGCTGCCGAAGCTCGTCACGGGACCCGGCCAACTCCCGCGCTCCTACGCCGAGTTCCACCCGGCGGGCCACCCCGACCTCTCCGGACACCTGCGCTACGTCGAGCGCGCCGCCCGCAAGCTGGCCCGCTCCACCTTCTACGCCATGTCCCGCTGGCAGGGGAAGATGGAGACCAAGCAGGGCTTCCTCGGCCGCGTCGTCGACATCGGGGCCGAACTCTTCGCGATGAGCGCCGCGTGCGTGCGGGCCGAACTCCTGCGCACCACCGAGGAGCACGGCCGCGAGGCGTACCAACTGGCCGACGTCTTCTGCCGCCAGGCCCGCATCCGGACCGACGAACTCTTCGACCGGCTGTGGACCAACACCGACGACCTGGACCGCACGGTGGTCAAGGGCGTCCTCTCCGGAACGTACACCTGGCTCGAATCGGGCATCGTCGACCCGTCCGGTGACGGCCCGTGGATCGCGGACACCGCACTGCCGAAGACGCCCCGCCCGGACGTGCGCAGGGTGATCAAGGAGGGGTGAACCGGCACCGTTCGGCGCCCGACCGGGCACGCCCTGTCGGGCGGGGAGCGGGTTGCGGCCACAATAGGGGGATGAGCGACAGCCCATCCCCCCTCGCCGACCCGCACCTCGTCTTCGACCCCGTCTCCAGCACGGACGGGGCAGGACCGCGGGACATCGTGATCCTCGGCTCCACGGGATCGATCGGCACCCAGGCCATCGACCTCGTCCTGCGCAACCCCGACCGCTTCCGCGTCACGGCGCTCTCCGCCGCGGGCGGCCGCGTCGGCCTCCTCGCCGAGCAGGCACGACAGCTGCGGGTGCGGGCCGTCGCGGTCGCCCGCGAGGACGCCGTACCGGCGCTGCGCGAAGCCCTCCGGGGGCAGTACGCAGCGGGGGAACCGCTCCCCGAGATCCTGGCGGGACCCGACGCCGCCACCGAGCTCGCCGCCGCCGGCCCCTCGGAGTGCCACACGGTCCTCAACGGCATCACCGGCTCCATCGGTCTCGCCCCGACGCTCGCCGCCCTGGAAGCGGGCCGCACCCTCGCGCTCGCCAACAAGGAATCCCTCATCGTCGGCGGCCCCCTGGTGAAGGCCGTCGCCAAGCCCGGCCAGATCATCCCGGTCGACTCCGAGCACGCGGCCCTCTTCCAGGCGCTGGCCGCCGGCACGCGCGCGGACGTACGCAAACTCGTCGTCACCGCCTCCGGGGGCCCCTTCCGGGGACGTACGAAGGCCGATCTCGCGCACGTCACCCCCGAGGACGCGCTGGCCCACCCCACCTGGGCCATGGGCCCCGTCATCACGGTCAACTCCGCGACGCTGGTCAACAAGGGCCTGGAGGTCATCGAGGCGCACCTCCTCTACGACATCCCCTTCGACCGCATCGAGGTCGTCGTCCACCCGCAGTCGTACGTGCACTCCATGGTGGAGTTCACCGACGGCTCGACCCTCGCCCAGGCCACCCCGCCCGACATGCGGGGCCCGATCGCCATCGGCATCGGCTGGCCCGAACGAGTGCCGGACGCGGCGCCCGCGTTCGACTGGACCAAGGCGTCGAGCTGGGAGTTCTTCCCCCTCGACAACGACGCTTTCCCGTCGGTCGGACTGGCCCGGCACGTCGGAGAGCTCGCGGGCACGGCCCCGGCGGTGTTCAATGCCGCCAACGAGGAATGCGTCGACGCGTTCCTGAAGGGGGCGCTGCCCTTCAACGGCATCATGGAGACAGTGACGAGAACCGTTCAGGAGCACGAGGAGCACGGCGGCCCCGTCACGGGCGCGCCGGGAACCTCCCTGACCGTCTCCGACGTCCTCGAAGCGGAGACCTGGGCGCGTGCTCGGGCGCGCGAACTGGCAGCAAAGACGACCGCGGAGGCTCGTGCATGACGACCTTGATGATGATCCTCGGGATAGTCGTCTTCGTGATCGGGCTGCTCTTCTCGATCGCCTGGCACGAGCTGGGACACCTGTCGACGGCCAAGATGTTCGGCATCCGCGTGCCGCAGTACATGGTGGGCTTCGGCCCGACCCTCTTCTCGCGCAAGAAGGGCGACACCGAGTACGGCATCAAGGCCATCCCCCTCGGCGGCTACATCCGCATGATCGGCATGTTCCCGCCGGGCGCCGACGGCCGCATAGAGGCACGGTCGACGTCGCCCTGGCGCGGCATGATCGAGGACGCCCGCTCGGCGGCCTTCGAGGAGCTCAAGCCGGGCGACGAGACCCGTCTCTTCTACACGCGCAAGCCCTGGAAGCGCGTGATCGTGATGTTCGCCGGGCCGTTCATGAACCTGATCCTCGCCGTGGCGATCTTCCTCGGCGTGATGATGACGTTCGGCATCAGCAGCCAGACGACCCAGGTCGGCAAGGTCTCCGACTGCGTCATCCAGCAGAGCGAGAACCGCGCCAAGTGCGAGAAGGGCGACAAGGCGGCGCCCGCGAAGGCGGCGGGCCTGAAGCCGGGCGACAAGATCGTCGCCTTCCAGGGGCAGTCCGTCGACGACTGGTCCGCGCTCCAGTCGAAGATCCGCGAGACCATCGGCCCGGCCACCATCACGGTCGAGCGCGACGGCAAGAGGGTCGACCTGCACGCGAACCTGATCAAGAACCAGGTCACCAAGACCGACGGCGACGGGGCCTACGTCGAGGGGAAGTACGTCTACGCGGGCTTCCTCGGCTTCACCCCCGCCACCGGCATCGTGCAGCAGTCCTTCGGCGACTCCGTGGACCGCATGGGCGAGATGATGGAGAACGGCGTCGAGTCGATCATCGCCCTGCCGTCCAAGGTCCCCGACCTGTGGAACGCGGCGTTCGGCGACGGCGAGCGCAAGCAGGACTCCCCGATGGGCGTGGTCGGCGCGGCCCGTGTCGGCGGCGACGTGTTCACCCTGGACATCCCGCCGGAGAACCAGATCGCGATGATGCTGTTCCTCATCGCGGGCTTCAACCTCTCGCTGTTCCTCTTCAACATGCTGCCGCTGCTGCCGCTCGACGGCGGCCACATCGCGGGCGCCCTGTGGGAATCCCTGCGCCGCAACGCGGCGAAGGTCCTGCGCCGCCCCGACCCGGGCCCGTTCGACGTCGCCAAGCTGATGCCGGTCGCCTACGTGGTGGCGGGCATCTTCATCTGCTTCACGATCCTGGTCCTGATCGCGGACGTGGTGAATCCGGTGAGAATTTCCTGATTGCGAGAAGTTTGCGGCGGCCCGGCACCTTGTGTGACGGGCCGCCCACCATTGGGTGGACTTCCGGACGGGATGTGCCCGTGCCCCGCGAGGTGCCGTAATCTCGAAACCCGGATCCCGCCGATCTCGGGACCCAGATCCACACTCCTGTGATCAACACTCTTGGGGATGCTCGCCAGATGACTGCCGTATCGCTCGGAATCCCGTCCGTTCCGACCAAGCTCGCCGACCGAAGGGTCAGCCGCAAGATCCAGGTCGGCACGGTGGCCGTGGGCGGGGACGCACCGGTCTCGGTGCAGTCCATGACGACGACGCGTACGTCCGACATCGGCGCCACGCTGCAGCAGATCGCGGAACTGACGGCCTCGGGCTGCCAGATCGTGCGGGTGGCGTGTCCCACACAGGACGACGCGGACGCGCTCGCCACGATCGCGCGCAAGTCGCAGATCCCGGTGATCGCCGACATCCACTTCCAGCCGAAGTACGTCTTCGCGGCGATCGACGCGGGCTGCGCGGCGGTCCGCGTCAACCCCGGCAACATCAAGCAGTTCGACGACAAGGTCAAGGAGATCGCGCGGGCCGCCAAGGACGCGGGCACCCCGATCCGCATCGGCGTCAACGCGGGCTCCCTGGACGCGCGGCTCCTCAAGAAGTACGGCAAGGCGACCCCCGAGGCCCTCGTCGAGTCGGCCCTGTGGGAGGCGTCCCTCTTCGAGGAGCACGACTTCCGCGACATCAAGATCTCGGTCAAGCACAACGACCCGGTGGTCATGGTCAACGCCTACCGCCAGCTCGCCGCCCAGTGCGACTACCCCCTCCACCTCGGCGTCACCGAGGCGGGCCCCGCCTTCCAGGGCACGATCAAGTCGGCGGTCGCGTTCGGGGCGCTGCTGAGCGAGGGCATCGGCGACACGATCCGCGTCTCCCTCTCGGCCCCGCCGGCCGAGGAGATCAAGGTCGGCATCCAGATCCTCGAATCCCTCAACCTCCGCCAGCGCCGCCTGGAGATCGTCTCCTGCCCGTCCTGCGGGCGTGCGCAGGTCGACGTGTACAAGCTGGCCGAAGAGGTCACCGCGGGTCTGGACGGCATGGAGGTGCCGCTGCGGGTCGCCGTCATGGGGTGTGTCGTCAACGGTCCCGGTGAGGCCCGCGAGGCCGACCTCGGCGTCGCCTCGGGCAACGGCAAGGGCCAGATCTTCGTCAAGGGCGAGGTCATCAAGACCGTCCCCGAGTCCAAGATCGTGGAGACCCTCATCGACGAGGCGATGAAGATCGCTGAGCAGATGGAGAAGGACGGCGTGGCCTCCGGCGAGCCGACGGTGGCCGTCGCGGGCTGACCCGCGCGCGCTCTCCCCGGTGCCCCGCCGCTCCCCGAGCGCCGGGGCATCCGTCTGCCGCACCGACGCCCCTCAGCACCTGGCCCCGGCCCACGGGACAAAAGGCCCCCCGCACAGGGCGCCCCCGCCAGGTACAGTGCGGAGATCAGCAGACCGTATGGTGAGGCCCCCGCACGTGTTGACTCAGACCACCACCCGGGTCCTCGAACCGAGTGACCTCGACGCCGCGCTGGCCGTGCTCGACCGCGAGCCGGTCGCGAACGCCTTCGTGACCGCTCGCGTCCAGGTGGCGGGGCTCGACCCCTGGCGTCTCGGCGGCGAAATGTGGGGCTGGTACGAGGACGGCATGCTGGAGTCCCTCTGCTACGCGGGCGCCAACCTCGTGCCGATCTGCGCCACTCCGCGAGCCGTGCGCGGCTTCGCGGACCGGGCCCGCAGGGCGGGCCGCCGCTGCTCGTCCATCGTCGGCCCCGCCGCCTCCACGGCCCAGCTGTGGCGGCTCCTCGAACCGTCCTGGGGCCCCGCCCGCGAGGTCCGCGCCCAGCAGCCCCTGATGGTCGCCGACCGGCTCCCGGACGACGTCGTCCCCGACCCGTACGTCCGTCGTGTCCGTAAGGACGAGATGGAGACGATCATGCCGGCGTGCGTCGCGATGTTCACCGAGGAGGTCGGGGTGTCGCCGATGGCGGGCGACGGCGGCCTCCTCTACCAGGCCCGGGTCGCCGAACTGGTCGGCTCGGGACGGTCGTTCGCCCGCCTGGACCAGGACGGCAAGGTCGTCTTCAAGGCGGAGATCGGCGCCGCCACCGCGCAGGCCTGCCAGATCCAGGGCGTCTGGGTGGCCCCCGAGTACCGGGGCCGCGGGCTCGCCGCCCCCGGCATGGCGGCCGTCCTGCGCTACGCCCTCGCGGACATCGCCCCCGTCGCCAGCCTCTACGTGAACGACTTCAACACCGCGGCCAGGGCGGCCTACCGAAGGGTGGGCTTCCAGGAGGTCGGCGCCTTCATGAGCGTCCTGTTCTGAACGCGGGCGTCGCGAAGTAGGGTCGCCCCATGACAGACGATGTCGTGATCGCGCCGCTCGACCTCGCCGCGCGTGTGGACGACGCGCTGCGCGTCCAGGCCCACGCCTTCGGACTGAGTGAGGACGAGGTGGCCGTGCGGCGCCAGATCGTCCTGCGGCACCTCACATACCCCCGTGCCCGCGCGTTCGGCGCGACGACCTCCGACGACCGGCTCGTCGGCTTCGTCTACGGCATGCCCAACGACCGCGGCCACTGGTGGTCGACGGTCGTCGAGCCGTACCTGCGCAGCCGGGACGCGGACGACTGGCTGGACGGCTCCTTCGTCATCACCGAGCTGCACGTGCACCCGGGCCACCAGAACCGCGGCATCGGGCGGGCGCTCATCACCACCATCACCGAGGGGGTCCCCGAGCCCCGCTCGATCCTCTCCGCGATCGACGTCGAGAGCCCCGCCCGCGGCCTGTACCGCTCCCTCGGGTACACCGATCTGGCCCGCCGCGTCCTGTTCCCCAGCGCCCCCAAGCCGTACGCCGTGATGGGCGCCCCGCTGCCCTTGCCGAAACGGTCCTGAGCCGTAACCGATTTCCGCCCGCCCCCGGCCCCCGGCTAACCTCCTGCACACCACCCTTACGCAGCAGGAGTTCACCATGGCCCAGGTCCAGCGCATGTCCCGTTTGATGGCGAAGACTCTGCGCGACGACCCCGCGGACGCCGAAGTGCTGAGCCACAAGCTGCTCGTCCGCGCCGGATACGTGCGCCGCACCGCCGCCGGTGTCTGGTCGTGGCTGCCCCTGGGCAAGAAGGTCCTCGCCAACGTCGAGCGCGTCGTCCGCGAGGAGATGGACGCCATGGGCGGCCAGGAGGTCTCCCTGCCCGCCCTGCTGCCCAAGGAGCCGTACGAGGCGACGGGCCGCTGGACCGAGTACGGCGCGGAGCTGTTCCGGCTCAACGACCGCAAGGGCGGCGACTACCTCCTCGGCCCCACCCACGAGGAGATCTTCACCCTCCTGGTCAAGGACCAGTGCACGTCCTACAAGGACCTGCCGGTGATCCTGTACCAGATCCAGACCAAGTACCGCGACGAGGCCCGCCCCCGCGCCGGCATCCTGCGCGGCCGCGAGTTCCTGATGAAGGACTCGTACTCCTTCGACCTGGAGGACGAGGGCCTCGCCCAGTCGTACGCGCTGCACCGCGCCGCGTACCAGAAGATCTTCCAGCGCCTCGGCCTCGACTACCGCATCTGCGCCGCCACCGCCGGCGCCATGGGCGGCTCGAAGTCCGAGGAGTTCCTCGCCCCGGCCGCGGCCGGCGAGGACACCTTCGCCGACTGCCCGAACTGCGACTACGCGGCCAACACGGAGGCCGTCTCCTTCGCCCTGCAGCCGGTCGACGCGGCCGGCGTGCCCGCGGCCGAGGAGATCCCGACCCCCGACACCCCGACCATCGAGACGCTCGCCGCGCACCTCGGCGTCCCGGCGTCGGCCACCCTCAAGAACCTCCTCGTGAAGGTCGACGGCGAGATCGTCGCCGTCGGCGTCCCCGGCGACCGCGAGGTCGACATGGACAAGGTGGAGGCCCACTTCGCCCCCGCCGCCGTGGAGCTGGTGACGGCCCAGGACTTCGAGGGCCGTGACGATCTCGTACGGGGCTACGTGGGCCCGCAGGGCCTGGAGAAGGTCCAGTACGTCGCCGACCCGCGCGTCGCCCCCGGCACCGCCTGGATCACCGGCGCCAACAAGGACGGCGTGCACGCCAAGAACGTCGTCGCGGGCCGCGACTTCGAGGTCGACGCGTACGTCGACGTCGTGGTCGTCCAGGAGGGCGACCCGTGCCCGAACTGCGGCACCGGCCTCAACCTCGACCGCGCCATCGAGATCGGCCACATCTTCCAGCTCGGCCGCAAGTACGCCGACGCCTTCCAGCTCGACGTGCTCGGCAAGGAGGGCAAGCCGGTCCGCGTCACCATGGGTTCGTACGGCATCGGTGTCTCCCGCGCCGTCGCCGCCCTCGCCGAGCAGCACGCCGACGACAAGGGCCTGATCTGGCCCGAGGAGATCGCCCCGGCCGACGTCCACGTGGTGGCGGCGGGCAAGGCGCTCCAGACCGAGCTGGCCCTTGAGGTCTCGGACAAGCTGGCCGCGGCCGGTGTCCGCGTCCTGGTCGACGACCGGCCGGGCGTCTCGCCGGGCGTGAAGTTCACCGACTCCGAGCTGATCGGTGTGCCGAAGATCCTCGTCGCGGGCCGCCGCTCGGCCGACGGCGTCGTCGAGCTCAAGGACCGTCGCACGGGCGAGCGCGAGGAGCTCCCGGTCGACGAGGCGATCGCCCGCCTCACCGCCTGACCGCTCAGCGCCCTGAAGGGGCGCGGGGAACTGCGCGACCGGCCGCACACGGCCCGCAGACTCCGCGCCCCACCGTCAGAGCCAGCCCGCGAACTCCAAGAGAAGCTCCGCGTCCTGGGGGCGGCCCACCCGCAGCGCCCGGACCCCGGACTCGACCGCCCGGAACAGCGTCCAGCCCCGCAGCCGCTCCTGGTCGACCTCCAGGGACTCGGCGAGCTTCTTCACCCGCCGCCGCGTGATCGACGCACCCGATGGTGAAGCGATCAGGTCCTCCACCCGGTCCCGGACGAGGCGCGCCAGGTCGAACGCGGGCTCGCCGACCACCGGGTCAGGCCCCACCGCCAGCCACGGCAGCCGGTCCCCGGCGAGGACCTTGCTCTGCCGGAAGGTGCCGTGCAGCAGCCGCGACTCCGCGCTCCCCGCGTCCCCGGCGAGCAGCTCCTCGCGGGCCGCGAGCGCCGCGTCGACCAGCGGCGCCACGTCCGTGTCGGTGGTCGCGGAGGCGCGCATCGCGTCGGCCTGGCGCCCCGTGCGCTCGGCGACCGTCTCGAAGCGGTGCCCGGCGGGCGGCGCCACCCACAGCCGGCGCAGCGTCCCCGCGGCCTCGAGCAGCGCCTTGGCCTCGGGCAGCGAGCGTACGGACACGTCACGGTGCAGCCGCTCCAGGAGCAGCGCCCCGTCCGAGTACTCGGGGTCGAGCAGCCGAGCGGCGCCGAGCCCGCCCCAGTGGGCGAGGGCTGCCCGCTCGCTCTCCGGTCGCGACCGGGGCGGCACCAGCTTCAGCACGGCGGGCGCGCCGTCGGCCTGCCGCACCAGCAGCACGAGGCTGCTGCGGCCACCGGGCAAGTGGGTGCGCTCGACGGTCAACTCGCGTAGAGCGACGGACTGTTCGACTGCCTCGGGCAGCTTCTCCAGCCAGTCCTCGCCGTCCTGCGCCGTCTCGCCGAGTGCTGTGACGAGGCGCTGCGGCGGTTCGAAAGCCATGCGCGAGTTGTTCCCTTCCTGAACGCGTTACGCCTTGGGAGTCGCCGGTGCGGACGACGGTGTCGACCGCTCGGCGAGCCCAGGGAAGGCTACGCTCCCGGCACGCCACCGTGCCGCGCGGACCGCGGCCTCCCGCAGCGCACGGGCCGCGGTGCCCCGCCGGTCGCCCGTCGAGGCACGTACGAGATCGGAGTAGACGCCGGCGACCCGGTCCTCCAGTTCGGTGGCGAGCCGGGCGGCCGCCGCGGAGTCCGGCACCGGGAACGGCAGCGAGTACGCGGCGTCCGCGGACTGCGGCTCGCCGCCGAGGTCGCGCACCGCGCGCTGCACCTCGTCGCGCCGGGCGCGGTGCGCGTCGTACGCCGTGCGCGCCTCCGCCCTGCGCTTGTCGCCGATCCGGGCGCCGACGACGCCGTAGCCGTACACCGCCGCGTGTTCGGCGCCGAGGGCGGCCTGCAGAGCCTTCAGCTCCTCGTCCTTCGAGGCTTCCGAGGCTTGCGAGGCTTCCTTCGGGGTCTTCGTGTCGCTCACTTCTCGCCCTCCGGCTCCGTCAGCAGGTATGCGTGGGCCGCGCCCGCGGCCGCCACCGAGGCGAGCAGCCTGCCCTCCTCCGCCGGAGCGTCGAGCAGGGCCTTGCCCCGGCGGTCGGCCAGCTCGCGCTCGGCCTCGGCGAGGGCGCGTACGGCGTCCTTGGGGTCCGGGGCCACGGAAGGGGACGCCGAGGGGGCGGCCGCCGCGGAGGGGGCGGTGGATCGCGGGGAGCGGGCGGCCGCGAAGGCGTCGGCGTGCTGCTTCACCTCGGCCCGCAGCGGCCGGAGCCGTCCGGCGAGCGAGGGATGCGCCGCGAGTACGGCGTCGTACCGCCCGAGGAGCTTCCTGCTGTCCTCGGCGGCCGCGGCGCGCAGCCGCCGGGCGACGGACGCACGCTCGTCGGCGTCGGAGCCTGCGGAGTCCGTGCAGCCCGCGAGCAGCGCCGCCGACGCGACGCCGGCGGCCCCGGTGAGCAGACTCCTTCGGCGCGGACCCGGACGGGACCGCGGGGCGGTGAGATACGACGGCACGGCAGACGTCCTCGGAAGGAAGGCCAAAAGGCGCGAGCGAGAAAGGGGGAGAAGCCGACAGTATGAAGATCAGTGGGCACGGGCCCTGTGATCACCGTACCTTCGGACCGGCCCGGGACCCGCGAGCGGCTCGGACCGGAGCGGCGCATCGTGCCGTCCGTGGGCCGCAACACCCCTCGGGACCGGATACCCTTTGACCTGACACGCAGACTTGCAAGCACCCACAACAGCACACGCGGCCGAGGAGTCACCCGGATGAGCACCACCCAGAGCGAGAGGCTGCGGCAACTACTGGAACCGCTCGTCACCTCGCAGGACCTGGATCTCGAAGAGATCGAAGTGGCCTCCGTCGGACGCAAGCGGGTGCTGAGAGTCGTCATCGACTCCGACGACGGCGTGGATCTGGACCAGATCGCGGAAGTGAGCCGCCTGCTCTCCGCGAAGCTCGACGAGACGGACGCCATGGGCGACGGGGAGTACGACCTGGAGGTCGGTTCCCCCGGCGCCGAGCGAGCCCTGACCGAGCACCGTCACTATGTGCGTGCCGTGAACCGCCTGGTGAAGTTCCAGCTGACCGAGGGCGGCGAGCTGACCGCCCGCATCCTCACCGTGGACGACGAGGGCCTCGACCTCGAAGTGCCCGGCGTGAAGGGCCGCAAGGCCACGTCCCGCCGCCTCGCCTTCGACGAGATCGACAAGGCGCGCGTCCAGGTCGAGTTCAACCGCAAGGACAAGAAGGAAGAGGAGGCGTAGCCGTGGACATCGACATGAGTGCCCTGCGGGGTCTGGTCCGGGAGAAGGAGATCTCCTTCGACCTCCTCGTCGAGGCGATCGAATCGGCCCTCCTCATCGCCTACCACCGCACCGAAGGCAGCTTCCGCCGCGCCCGGGTGAAGCTGGACCGCGAGAGCGGCCACGTGACGGTGTGGGCGACGGAGGACCCGGCGGACCTCGAAGAGGGCCAGGAGCCCAAGGAGTTCGACGACACCCCGTCCGACTTCGGCCGCATCGCCGCGACCACGGCGAAGCAGGTCATCCTGCAGCGCCTGCGCGACGCCCAGGACGACGCGACCCTCGGTGAGTACGCGGGCCGCGAGGGCGACATCGTCACCGGCGTGGTCCAGCAGGGCCGCGACCCGAAGAACGTGCTGGTCGACATCGGCAAGCTGGAGGCCATCCTGCCCGTGCAGGAGCAGGTCCCCGGCGAGGAGTACCCCCACGGGATGCGCCTTCGCAGCTACGTCGTCCGGGTGGCGAAGGGCGTCCGCGGCCCGTCCGTGACGCTGTCGCGCACGCACCCCAACCTGGTCAAGAAGCTCTTCGCGCTGGAGGTCCCGGAGATCGCCGACGGTTCCGTCGAGATCACCGCGATCGCCCGCGAGGCCGGCCACCGCACCAAGATCGCGGTCCGCTCGACGCGCTCTGGTCTCAACGCCAAGGGCGCCTGCATCGGCCCCATGGGCAGCCGCGTGCGCAACGTGATGGGCGAGCTCAACGGCGAGAAGATCGACATCGTCGACTGGTCCGACGACCCGGCCGAGATGGTCGCCCACGCGCTCTCCCCGGCCCGCGTCAGCAAGGTCGAGGTCGTGGATCTCGGCGCGCGCTCGGCCCGGGTGACCGTGCCGGACTACCAGCTGTCGCTCGCGATCGGCAAGGAGGGGCAGAACGCCCGTCTGGCCGCGCGGCTCACCGGCTGGCGCATCGACATCAGGCCGGACACGGAGCAGCCCGACGACCGGGACGACCGGTAGCGGGCCAGCGGCGGAAGCCGTCGCGGGAATAAATTCCGGGCGGCGACCGCTTCGATCACGACAGTATGTGGCGAGTAGCCGTTCGATTCTTGCCCCGAAGGGGTGAGGTCGGTGCGGGGAGGTAGACTTAAGCGTGTCTGGCCGGACGCATGCCCGCGCACGCCCTGAGCGCACCTGTGTGGGGTGCCGGGAGCGAGCGGCCAAGAGCGATCTGCTGCGCATCGTGGCGAAAGAGGGCGCCTGCGTCCCCGATCCTCGCGGTACGCTGCCCGGCCGGGGTGCGTATGTACACCCCGCCCTGGTCTGTCTGGACCTGGCGGTCCGCCGCCGGGCGTTCCCACGGGCCTTTCGTGCCCAGGGGCCGCTCGACACGGAGGCCTTGCGCCGGGCTGTCGAGACAGTTGCCCCAGAGGCAACACCGTAAGACGTGGCCGCACGGAACCCCGTGCGGCCTTGGTACCCCGCGAGTTGGAAGTAGGTCGAGATTGCGATGAGCACTCGATGAGCACGCGATGAGTACGCCCATGAAGTAGCGACGGTCCGGCGTAACCCGGACCTAAAAGGAGCGAAGTGGCTAAGGTCCGGGTATACGAACTCGCCAAGGAGTTCGGAGTAGAGAGCAAGGTCGTCATGGCCAAGCTCACAGAACTCGGTGAATTCGTACGTTCGGCGTCCTCGACGATCGAGGCGCCTGTGGTACGCAAACTGACTGACGCATTCCAGCAGGGCGGCGGCAACGGCAAGTCCGCCGCCAAGCCCGGCGCGCCGCGCAAGCAGGCCGCCCCCAAGCCGCCGGCCCCCTCGGGCCCGGCGACCCCCTCTCCCGCGCAGGCCGCCCGTCCGGGCCCGGCCGCGCCCAAGCCGCCGGCGCCCAAGCCCGCCGAGGCCGAGAAGCCCGCGGCTTCGCCGGCGACCCCGGGCCCGCGCCCGACGCCCGGCCCGAAGCCGCCGGCCCCCAAGCCGGCCCCGGCCTCGCCGGCGCCGTCCACCCCGGAGTTCACCGCTCCGCCGGCCGCCCCGGCTGCTCCGGCGGCCCCCGCCGCCCCGCAGGCCCCCCGTCCGGGCGCTCGCCCGGGTGCCCCGAAGCCCGGTGGCCGTCCGGCCCCCGGTCAGGGCCAGGGTCAGGGTCAGGGCCGTGGCGACCGCGGTGACCGTGGCGACCGCGGTGACCGTCAGGGCGCCCCGCGTCCCGGCGGCCAGGGTGGCGCCCCGCGTCCCGGCGGTGCCCGTCCCTCGGGTCCGCGTCCGGGCAACAACCCCTTCACCTCTGGTGGCTCCACCGGCATGGCGCGCCCGCAGGCGCCCCGTCCGGGCGGCGCACGTCCCGGTCCCGGCGGACCTGGCGGTGCCCCCGGTGGTCCCGGCGGCGCCCCGCGTCCGCAGGGCGGTCAGGGCGGCCCCGGTGGCGCTCCCCGTCCGCAGGGTCAGGGCGGCGCCCGTCCGACCCCGGGCGGCATGCCCCGCCCGCAGGGCGGCGCTCCGCGTCCCGGCGGCGGTCCCGCCGGTAACCGTCCGAACCCGGGCATGATGCCGCAGCGTCCCGCCGCGGGCCCGCGTCCCGGCGGTGGCCCCGGCGGTGGCCGTGGTCCCGGTGGCGGCGGCGGTCGTCCGGGTGGCGGCGGCGGTCGTCCCGGTGGCGGTTTCGCCGGTCGTCCGGCCGGTCCCGGTGGTGGCGGCGGCGGTTTCGCCGGTCGTCCCGGCGGTCCCGGTGGCGGCGGTGCCGGTCGTCCCGGTGGTGGCGGCGGCTTCGGCGGTCGTCCCGGCTTCGGTGGCCGTCCCGGTGGTCCCGGTGCCCGTGGTGGCACGCAGGGTGCGTTCGGCCGTCCCGGCGGGCCCGCCCGTCGCGGTCGCAAGTCGAAGCGGCAGAGGCGCCAGGAGTACGAGGCCATGCAGGCCCCGTCGGTCGGCGGCGTCATGCTGCCTCGCGGCAACGGACAGACCGTCCGCCTGTCGCGTGGTGCCTCGCTCACCGACTTCGCCGAGAAGATCAACGCCAACCCGGCGTCGCTCGTCGGCGTGATGATGAACCTCGGCGAGATGGTCACCGCCACGCAGTCCGTCTCCGACGAGACGCTGAAGCTCCTCGCGGACGAGATGAACTTCGTCCTGGAGATCGTCAGCCCGGAGGAGGAGGACCGCGAGCTCCTCGAGTCGTTCTCCATCGAGTTCGGCGAGGACGAGGGCGGCGAGGAGATGCTCGTCTCCCGTCCGCCGGTAGTGACCGTCATGGGTCACGTCGACCACGGTAAGACCCGACTTCTGGACGCGATCCGCAAGACGAACGTCGTCGCGGGCGAGGCCGGCGGTATTACGCAGCACATCGGTGCGTACCAGGTCGCCACCGAGGTCAACGGCGAAGAGCGCGCCATCACCTTCATCGACACCCCCGGTCACGAGGCGTTCACCGCCATGCGTGCCCGTGGTGCGAAGTCCACCGACATCGCGATCCTCGTGGTCGCGGCGAACGACGGTGTGATGCCGCAGACGATCGAGGCGCTGAACCACGCCAAGGCGGCCGACGTGCCGATCGTGGTCGCGGTCAACAAGATCGACGTCGAGGGTGCCGACCCGACCAAGGTGCGCGGTCAGCTCACCGAGTTCGGTCTGGTGGCCGAGGAGTACGGCGGCGACACGATGTTCGTCGACATCTCCGCGCGCCAGGGCCTCAACATCGAGCAGCTGCTCGAAGCCGTGGTCCTGACCGCGGACGCCTCGCTCGACCTGCGGGCCAACCCGGAGCAGGACGCGCAGGGCATCGCCATCGAGGCCCACCTCGACAAGGGCCGCGGCGCCGTCGCGACCGTCCTCGTCCAGCGCGGTACCCTCCGCGTCGGCGACACGATGGTCGCCGGTGACGCGTACGGCCGAGTCCGCGCGATGCTCGACGACAAGGGCGAGAACGTGGAGGAGGCGACCCCGTCGACTCCGGTCCTCGTGCTCGGTCTCACCAACGTGCCGGGTGCCGGCGACAACTTCCTGGTTGTCGACGAGGACCGTACGGCCCGTCAGATCGCCGAGAAGCGTGCGGCCCGTGAGCGCAACGCCGCGTTCGCCAAGCGCACCCGCCGGGTGTCCCTCGAGGACCTCGACCAGGTGCTCAAGGCGGGCCTGGTCCAGGACCTCAACATCATCATCAAGGGCGACGCGTCCGGTTCGGTGGAGGCTCTCGAGTCCTCGCTGCTCCAGCTCGACGTCGGCGAAGAGGTCGACATCCGCGTCCTGCACCGCGGTGTGGGTGCGGTCACCGAGTCGGACATCGACCTGGCGATGGGCTCCGACGCCATCGTCATCGGCTTCAACGTCCGTGCGGCAGGACGTGCCGCGCAGATGGCGGAGCGCGAGGGCGTCGACGTCCGCTACTACTCGGTGATCTACCAGGCCATCGAGGAGATCGAGGCGGCCCTCAAGGGCATGCTCAAGCCGGAGTACGAGGAGGTCGAGCTCGGCACCGCGGAGATCCGCGAGGTCTTCCGCTCGTCCAAGCTCGGCAACATCGCGGGTGTTCTCATCCGCTCCGGCGAGGTCAAGCGCAACACCAAGGCCCGACTGCTGCGCGATGGCAAGGTCATCGCGGAGAGCCTCAACATCGAGGGTCTGCGCCGCTTCAAGGACGACGTCACCGAGATCCGCGAAGGCTTCGAGGGCGGTATCAACCTCGGAAACTTCAACGACATCAAGATCGACGACGTCATCGCGACGTACGAGATGCGCGAGAAGCCGCGCGGCTGATCACGACAGCTCGAACCGGGGCCGGTCGAGGGGAGATAAATCCCGTCGATCGGCCCCGGCCGTTCCGTGTACGGTTCTTGTGTCCCTGCCAATTGGTCGGCGGGGCGTCGACCCCGTACCGGCGGGACATCCGGACACACATGTATGTGGGGACTCTGTCCTTCGATCTGCTCCTCGGCGACGTACATTCGCTGAAGGAGAAACGCTCCGTCGTCCGTCCGATCGTCGCCGAACTCCAGCGCAAATACGCGGTGAGCGCGGCGGAAGTGGGCGGTCAGAACCTGCACCGGAGGGCCGAGATCGGCCTCGCGATGGTGTCCGGTGACGCGGGCCATCTCACGGACGTACTGGACCGGTGCGAGCGGCTCGTCGCCGCCCGGCCCGAAGTGGAGCTGCTGTCGGTCCGGCGGCGGCTGCACGGCGACGATGACTGAACACAGCAAGACAAGCCCAGGGAATGCCCGGGGATAAGGGAGACGGAGCAGTGGCCGACAACGCGCGGGCGAAAAGGCTGGCGGACCTCATCCGAGAGGTGGTTGCTCAGAAGCTGCAGCGCGGGATCAAGGACCCGCGGCTCGGAACGCACGTGACGATCACGGACACCCGGGTCACCGGTGACCTGCGGGAGGCCACGGTCTTCTACACGGTCTACGGCGACGACGAGGACCGCGCGGCGGCCGCCGCGGGCCTGGAGAGCGCCAAGGGCGTGCTCCGGTCGGCGGTCGGCCAGGCGGCGGGCGTGAAGTTCACGCCGACCCTCGCCTTCGTCGCGGACGCCCTGCCGGACAACGCGCGCGCCATCGAGGACCTCCTCGACAAGGCGCGGATGTCCGACGCCAAGGTGCGCGAGGTCTCGGCGGGCGCCGAGTTCGCGGGCGGGGCCGACCCGTACCGCAAGCCCGAGGACGAAGACGCAGACGAGACGGACGGCGACGCCCGCGCATGAGCAAGAGCAGCACCACAACGCCGGACGGCCTTGTCATCGTCGACAAGCCGTCCGGCTTCACTTCGCACGACGTGGTGGCCAAGATGCGCGGGATCGCCAAGACCCGCCGCGTCGGGCACGCGGGCACCCTCGATCCGATGGCGACGGGTGTCCTCGTGCTCGGCGTGGAGCGCGCCACCAAGCTCCTCGGCCACCTGGCGCTGACCGAGAAGGAGTACCTGGGCACCATCCGCCTCGGGCAGAACACGATCACCGACGACGCCGAGGGCGAGATCACCTCGTCCGCCGACGCCTCGAAGGTGACCCGTGAGGCCATCGACGAGGGCATCGCCAAGCTGTCCGGCGACATCATGCAGGTGCCGTCGAAGGTCAGCGCCATCAAGATCGACGGCAAGCGGTCGTACGCCCGCGCCCGCAAGGGCGAGGACTTCGAGATCCCGGCCCGGCCCGTGCGGATCTCCGCCTTCACGGTGTACGACGTCCGTGACGCCGTCGCCGAGGACGGCACGCCCGTCCTCGACCTGGTCGTCTCGGTCGTCTGCTCCTCGGGGACGTACATCAGGGCGATCGCCAGGGACCTCGGCGCCGACCTCGGCGTCGGCGGCCACCTGACCGCCCTGCGCCGCACCCGCGTCGGCCCCTACAAGCTGGACGCCGCCAAGACCCTCGACCAGCTCCAGGAGGAGCTGACCGTGATGCCCGTGGCCGAGGCCGCGGGCCGGGCCTTCCCGCGCTGGGACGTGGACGAGAAGCGCGGTCGGCTGCTGCTCAACGGTGTCCGGATCGACATGCCCGAGGAGTACGCGGGTGTGGGCGCCGTCGCCGTCTTCGACACCGAGGGCCGCTTCCTGGTCCTGGCGGAGGAGTCGAGGGGCAAGGCCAAGAGCCTGGCCGTCTTCGCCTGACACCATTGTGGAGTGGCGGCATTGTGAAGTGACGGCATTGTGGAGCGGCGGACCCCAGATCCGCCGCTCCACCATTCCCCCCACTAGAGGTGTATCCACCGCCACCCGCCGATTCACCCCAATGGGCAGGCGCTCGGAGTGAACCGGGGGGTCGGAAGGGGGCGCGTTCGCGCCGCCTTCTGTCCCGCTGATCACCCGCGACCTTACGGTCGGGATATACGGGGCACAGCGGGGAGGATTCGGGCATGGCGGGACGCGGCGGCAAAGGGCCCTCTGTTCCGGCGCCGGACCAGTCCGTGGTGCGGGTGTGCGACCTCGCAGGGCGTCCGCGCGGCATAGGGTTCGCCGCCGACGAGCACGGCACGGTCGTCACCAGTCACGAGGCGGTCGACGGGCTGGCCCGGATCGTCCTGCACGCGGCGGGCGAGCGCACCTGCGTGGTGCCCGCCGAGGCCGTGGTGCCGCTGCCCGCATCCGATCTCGCGCTCGTGCGCACCGAAGGGCTCGGTCTGCGGCCCCTGCCCGTCGCCGCGTGCGACACCGTGGCGACCGGCACGTATGTGCGGATCGCGGCGCCCGGCTGGCGCGAGGCACGCGTCCTCAGTACCTCGGCGGTGACGTACACGGCGACGGACCGCTTCCACCTGGTGGGCGCCGCCCTGGAGCTCGCGATCGGCACGGACGGCGCCGACGCGCTGCGGCTCGGCGGCGGCGCCGCGGGCGGACCGGTCGTGGACGCGTCCTCCGGCGCCGTCCTCGCCGTCCTCGGAACCGCCCTGCTGCCCCAGACCACCGGCTTGGCCGGGCCGGGGCAGGACGCCTGGACGCACCGCCCCGCGGGCTACGCGGTGCCGCTGCGGGACGCGGCCGCCGCGGACCCGGGCGGCCCGCTCGCCGAACTCCTCGCGCGAAACGCCGCGACCGTCCCCGCGTACGACGACGACCTCAACCTCGCGGGCGCGCTGCACCTGACCGCCACCTCGGCAGGCTCCGACGGCCCGCACGCCACGCTCCTCGAACCGGTCGAACGCCCCGACATCACCAGGGAGTTCACGGCCTTCACCGCCGGTCCCGCACGCGTGCTCGGCCTCGTCGGCGACCCCGGCACGGGACGCACCACGGAACTGGCCGCGCTCGCCGCACGGCGGGCCAGGGGCGCCGAGCCCGCCCCCACCCTGTGGCTGCGCGGCGCCGACCTGCGGAGCACCGACGCGTCCGTCGCCGACGCCGTGGAGCGGGCGCTCGAACGTGCCGGGCGCATCCTCGCCGCCGCGGACGAGGAGTCCGCGGACCGCGGCCTCGGGGACATCTCGGCGCGCCGGGTGGCCCGGCTCGTGCGGGACGCGGGGCGGCCGCTGCTCCTGCTGCTCGACGGCCCCGAGGAGATGCCTCCCGTGCTCGCCCACCGCCTCGCGGAGTGGAGCGAAGGCACCGCCCGATGGCTGCGGGACACCGGCGCCCGGCTCGTCGTCGCCTGCCGTGCGGAGTACTGGGAACAGGCGGGGACGCAC
Source organism: Streptomyces sp. NPDC093510 (assembly GCF_040683555.1). Classification (NCBI taxonomy): domain Bacteria; kingdom Bacillati; phylum Actinomycetota; class Actinomycetes; order Kitasatosporales; family Streptomycetaceae; genus Streptomyces; species Streptomyces sp. NPDC093510. Next base: position 46,725 of record NZ_JBFBEE010000022.1, on the reverse strand, counting down.
TTCGACGCGGCGTCGCTGCACACGGCGGACGAAGGCGCGGAGCTCCCCGGCTGCGTACGCCTCGGCGATCTGCCCGAGCCACAGGCGCGCCGGGCCCGGGCCCGGTACGGCATCCCCGACAGCGCGATGGCCGACGCCGACGCACGGCACCCGCTTGCGCTGCGGCTGCTCTGCGAGGTGCGGGCCGCCCGGCCGGACGCACCGCCGCCCGGCACCCCCGGCCGCGAGGAGATCTTCGGCGCCTACCTGGACCTGCTGTGCCTGCGCGTCGCCGTGCGGCTCGCCGCGCCGAGAGGGCTGCGGGGGAGCGCGGTGCGCCGACTCGCGGCGACGGTGTCCGGACAGGTCCACGAGGCGGCGCGACGCTGCCTCGGTCCCGGGCAGGGGGAGCTGGACAGGGCCTCCTTCGAAGCGGTGTTCCCGTGGGGAGCGCTGTCCGGCGGGGAGAGCGGGAGCGGGGGGCACGGCTGTACGGGATGGGCGTCCGCGGTGCTCACCGAGGGACTGCTCGTGCCGGCCGGGGCCGGCTACCGCTTCGCGCACGAGGAACTGGCCGACTGGCTCCAGGGCATACACCTGGACGTGGACAGCGCGCTGACCGCGCTGGTCCACCGGCACCGGGCCGCGGCGCGCAACCCGTCGGTCCCGGAACAGCGGCGGCGCGACCCCTCCCGCCCGGTACCGGTGCCGCGGCACCGCATCGGCCCGGTGATCCAGGCACTGCTGTCGCTGCGCCGCCAGCGGGGCGCCGCGGAACTGGCCTCGCGACTCGTCGGGCTGGCGGACGCGCTGGTGGACTTCGACGCCTCCGGGACGGCCGTGACCGGGCCCGGGGACGCCGCGTGGTGGGCCCGCCACCTGCTGGAGGAGGTGCTGTCGCGGGTCCCCGACGCGTCCCCGTACCTCGCGGTGCTCGAACCGCTGGCCGCCCGCGGGGAGTTCGGGACCGCCTTCTGGCTGCGGCTGCCGCTGGACGACGCCCACCGGTTCGCCCTGCTGCGGCTGCTCGTCGTGCACGACGGGCCGCCGGGGGCCCCGGACCGCTGCCTCGACGCCGTCGCCGACCTGCTCGCCGCCGACCCCGCCGGCGTACAGCCGCACCTCGCACAGTGGTTCGCCGACGAGCGGCCGCTGGACGCCACGCCCGACGCCACCGTCGCCTCCGCCGCGCAGGCGCTGCTCCACACCCACCGCCACGCCGCCATCGACGACCTCACGGAGGTCCTGGTCGACCGCGCCCACGCCCGCGCCGACGAGCTCCTCGCCGCGCTCGCCGAGGAGGAACCCTCGGCCGTCTGCCGCGCGGTCGGCCGCTGGGCCAGGGACGAGCGACCCGCACGGCGCGTCGCCGCCGCCACCTACGGCCTGCGCGCCGCCCCGCACGCCACCACCGGCGCCGACCGCGAGCTCCTGCGCGGCGCCGCCGGCGCACTGCTCGCCCGGCCCGCCGACGACACCCTGCACGGCGCCGCGCTCGCCCTCCTCGTCCGCGACCCGCGGACCCGCTCCCGGCACCTGCACCACGCCCTGCGCCGCTTCGCCGCCGGAGACCCGCAGCTGCCCGCGAGCACCCTGGCCGCCGCCCTGCCCTCCCACCCCGAGCCCGTGCTCGCCGCCTTCCGCACCCGCCTGCACGCGCAGGGCCCGGCCGCCGACGACGTCCTGTGCGCCCTCGCCGACGTGACCACGCCCGAGCTCGCGCGCCGCGTCGCCACCCTCGTGCACGACCTCCTGGAGGCCCGCCCCGAAGCGGCCGGGCTCGCCGCCGCGTACATCGACCGGCGGCTCGAACACGGCCCCGCCGTGCGCGGCGTCCTCTTCCCGCTGGTGTCCGGGCTGCTGCACAGCAGGCCCGTGCAGGTTCGGGCGGCCCTCGCACCCGTGCTCGCCGCGCCGGGCACCGACGCGTCGCGCGCACTGCGGGGCGAGCTGCTCGACGTACTGCTCAGCCACGAGCGGGACTCCGCGGTCCTGGAGAGCGTCCTGCGGTCGGTGGCGTGCGGGACGGGACAGGGCCGTACGGGGGAGCGCGACGCGGGAGAGCACGGCGCGGGGGAGCACAGCGAGGACCGCACCCGCGAGCGCGTGCGCCGCATCGGACTGCTGCTCGTGCGCACCCCGGAAGGCGCGTCCTGTTTCGACCGGTGCCTGGTCGAACTGGCCCGCACCCGACCAGGCTTCGCCGCCCTGGTCACCGCCTGGATCGACGCCGCTCCGCACGACTGGGCCGCCCTGGTCGGACCAAGCGCCCACCGCATGATCGAGAACCTCGCGGGCGGCGTACGTGTCCTCGCCCGGGCATCCGGGCCCCGGCCGGGGGAGTGACCCCCGCCACTCCCTCCGGTGGCAGCCGCGACCCGTCGGCATGGCAGTCTTAGTCCTGCGCAATCGGCAATGGGAACGTACAGATGTACGTGACGTATACGGGTTCGGCGAGGAGCAAAGAAGTGCAGCGCTGGCGTGGCTTGGAGGACATCCCCCAGGACTGGGGGCGCAGCGTCGTCACCATCGGTTCCTACGACGGCGTGCACCGCGGTCACCAGCTGATCATCGGGCGCGCCGTGGAGCAGGCGCGTGAGCTCGGCGTGCCCGCCGTGGTCGTCACCTTCGACCCGCACCCCAGCGAGGTCGTGCGCCCCGGCAGCCACCCGCCGCTCCTCGCCCCGCACCACCGGCGCGCCGAGCTGATGGCGGAGCTGGGCGTGGACGCGCTCCTGATCCTCCCCTTCACCACCGAGTTCTCGAAGCTGTCGCCCGCCGACTTCGTGGTCAAGGTCCTCGTGGACAAGCTGCACGCGCGCGTGGTCGTCGAGGGCCCCAACTTCCGCTTCGGCCACAAGGCCGCGGGCAACGTCGACTTCCTGGCCGAGCTCGGCCGGACGTACGACTACGAAGTCGATGTCATCGACCTGTACGTGAGCGGCGAGGCGGGTGGCGGCGAGCCGTTCTCCTCGACCCTGACCCGACGCCTGATCGCCGAGGGGGACGTGACGGGAGCCGCGGAGATCCTCGGCCGGCCGCACCGCGTCGAGGGCGTCGTCGTGCGCGGGGCGCAGCGCGGGCGCGAGCTGGGCTTCCCCACCGCCAACGTGGAGACGCTGCCCCACACGGCCGTCCCCGCCGACGGCGTCTACGCCGGGTGGCTGCACGTCGACGGCGAGGCGATGCCCGCGGCGATCTCCGTCGGCACGAATCCGCAGTTCGACGGCACCGAGCGGACGGTCGAGGCGTACGCGATCGACCGCGTCGGGCTCGACCTGTACGGGTTGCACGTGGCGGTGGAGTTCCTGGCCTTCGTCCGGGGCCAGGCCAAGTTCGACTCGATCGACTCGCTGCTTGTCGCCATCGCGGATGACGTGAAGCGGTGCCGGGCTTTGATCGAGGCCGCCTAGCCGCCGTAGGCGGGGCGGTGCGTGGGCGGCTGCGGGTGTGTCGTGGTTGCTCGCGCAGTTCCCCGCGCCCCTGAAGAGCACCCGCAGGGCGCTCTGTCCAGGGGCGCGGGGAACTGCGCGACCAGCCCCCACCGGCGGTCAGCCGCGTACGAAACCCTAAGAAGCCGAGCTCGCGGCGGCAGCCCAGTGGCAGGCCACCTGCGTCTCACCGGCCCCGGAGAGCACATCCAGATCCTCTCCGCGGCAGCGGTCGGCGACCCCCGCCCGCTCTGCCTCGCCGGAGGCGAGCACCTGACACCGCGCGTGGAACCGGCACCCCCCTGGAATCCGCGAGGGGTCCGGCGGCTCGCCCGTGAGGACCACCGGGTCGCCGGGCGCCTCCGGCAGGACGGACAACAGCGCCTGCGTGTAAGGGTGCTGAGGAGACGTCAGCACCTCCTCCACCGTTCCCGTCTCGACGATCCGGCCCAGGTACATCACCGCGACCCGGTCCGCGATGTTCCAGGCCAGCCCGAGATCGTGCGTCACCACCAGCGCGGACAGGCCGAGTTCGTCGCGCAGCCGGAGCAGCAGCGCGAGGATCTCGCCGCGTACGGACGCGTCGAGGGATGCCACCGGCTCGTCGGCGACGATGAGTTCGGGTTCGAGGACCAGCGCGCCCGCGATGACGACTCGCTGGCGCTGGCCGCCCGACAGCTCGTGCGGATAGCGCAGGAAGAAGCGCTCCGGCGGCCGCAGCCCGGCCCGCGAGAGCGCCTCGGCGACCGCGGCCCGCTCGTCGCCCGCGTACCTGTGGATGCGCAGCCCCTCCGCCACGGCGTCGTACACCGTGTGCCGGGGGTTGAGGGACCCGCTGGGGTCCTGCAGAACCAGCTGGACCCGCTTGCGGTACGCCTTGAGGGCGCGGCTCGAGTAGTCCAGCGGCAGGCCGCCGAACGTCACCTTGCCGGAGGTCGGCGGCACCAGGCCGAGCAGCGAACGGGCCAGCGTCGTCTTGCCGCAGCCCGACTCGCCGACCAGGGCGACGATCTCGCCGCCCTTGATGTCGAGGTCGACGCCGTCCACGGCACGGGCGGTCGGCGCGCCACGACGGCCGGGGAAGGCGATGTGCAGGCCGTCGGCGGTCAGCAGCGGGCCGCCGGATTCCTGAGCGGTCATGCGCGGTTCCTCTTCACGGTTCGCTGGTTCGCGGGCTCACGGAGGCTCTCGGTCACGGCGTGCGCTCCGCCGCCGGGGGTGCCGATGTGGGCTGCGCGGGGAGCGGTGCGCCCGCGTGCACACACGCCGCGCGGTGGTGCGGTCCCGCGTCCCGCAGGGCCTGGTCCTCCGTGGCGCAGGAGTCGAGGGCGACCGGGCAGCGGGGATGGAACGTGCAGCCCGTGGGGAGCGCCGACGGGTCGGGCGGGTCGCCCGGCAGGCCGCGCGGCGCGAACCGCGACGAGGGGTCGCCGATGCGCGGGAAGGCGGCCGACAGGGCCTTTCCGTAGGGGTGCCGCGCGCTCTCGTAGACCTGCGTGGCCGGGCCCTCCTCGACGACGCGGCCCGCGTACATCACGGCGAGCCGGTCGCAGGTGTCGGAGAGCACGGCCAGGTCATGGCTGATCATCAACAGGCCGAGGTCCTGGTCGGCCACCAACTGCTCGATCAGACGCAGGATCTGGGCCTGGATCATCACGTCGAGCGCGGTGGTGGGCTCGTCGGCGATGATCAACCGCGGGTCGCAGGCGAGCGCCATCGCGATCATCACGCGCTGCCGCTGGCCGCCGGACAGCTCGTGCGGGTACGCGTCCGCGCGCGCGGCGGGCAGCCCCACGTGTTCGAGGAGCTCGCCCACCTTCTTCTTCGCGCCGCCCTGCGTCGCCTTCTTGTGCAGCAGGATCGGCTCGGCGATCTGGTCGCCGACGCGGTGGACGGCGTTCAGCGAGTGCATCGCGCCCTGGAAGACGATCGAGGCGCCCGCCCAGCGCACCGCGCGGACCTGCCCCCACTTCATGGTGAGGACGTCCTCGCCGTCGAGCAGGATCTCGCCGGACACCTTGGTGCCGGCGGGCAGCAGCCGCAGCAGGGCGAGGGCGAGCGTGGACTTGCCGCAGCCCGACTCGCCGGCCACGCCGAGTTTGTGGCCCGCGTCGACGTGGAGGTTCACGCCGCGGACCGCCGCGGCGCCGTTCGCGTACGTCACTTCGAGGTCGCGCACGTCGAGGAGGCGCTGCTCGGCCGCCCGGGTCGCTTCGGCCGCTCCGGTCGCTCTGGTCATGTCGGTCGCTCTGGTCATGTCGGTCAACGGGAGGCCCCCAGCCTGGGGTTGAGCACGGATTCCACGGCGCGGCCGCACAGCGTGAACGCCAGCGCGACGGCGGCGATGGCGAGTCCGGGCGGCGCGAGGTACCACCAGTGGCCCGCGCTGACCGCGCCCGCCTCGCGCGCGTCCTGCAGCAGACCGCCCCACGACACGCTCGTCGGGTCGCCGAGGCCGAGGAACGCGAGCGTGGCCTCGGTGAGGATGGCGCCGGAGATGACCAGCGTCGTCTGCGCGAGGACGAGCGGCATGACGTTGGGCAGGACGTGCCGGGCCATGATGTGGCCGTGGCCGCCGCCCAGCGCCTGGGCGCGCTCGATGTACGGGCGCGACTCCACCGCGAGGGTCTGCGCGCGGACCAGCCGGGCCGTGGTCGGCCAGGTCGTCACGCCGATCGCCAGGATGATGGTCCAGATCGTGCCGGACATCACCGCGGCGAGGGCGATGGCGAGCACCAGCGTCGGCATCACCAGGAACCAGTCGGTGACGCGCATGATCACGGTGGCGTACCAGCCCTTGAAGTGGCCTGCCGTGATGCCGACCAGGGTGCCGATGGCCACCGAGAGGATGGCCGCGAGCAGCCCTACGGAGAGCGAGATACGGGCGCCCCACACCAGGAGCCCCAGCAGGTCGCGCCCGAACTGGTCGGTGCCCAGCGGGAATTCACCGCTCGGCGACTCCATCGGCTTGCCCGGCGCCTCTGTCACGCTCTGCGCGTCGGAGCCGACGAGCAGCGGCGCGAAGACCGCGGCGAGCCCGATCAGGACGAGCGCGAGGAGGCCGACGAGCCCGGCCCGGTGGGTGCGGTACTCCCGCCAGAAGCGTGCGAGGGAGTGCCTGCGGCGGGTCCAGGCGAGCGACCGCGCGCTCTTCGCGGTCGCCGCGGCCGGTGCGGGACCGGCCGGTGCGGGATCGGTGGGTGCGGGGTTGGTCGGTGCGGATTCGGTCGTCATCGGCCCACCCGGGGATCGAGCAGCGGATAGATCACGTCGGCCAGGGTGTTCATCAGGATCACCGCGGCCGAGAACACGAAGAACAGCCCCTGCACCAGCGGCAGGTCGGGCACGCTCAGCGCCGCGTAGAAGAGTCCGCCGAGCCCCGGCCAGGAGAAGACGGTCTCGACGAGGATCGCACCCGCCACGACCGTGCCGAGGTTGACGAACATCAGGGTGACGGTCGGCAGCATCGCGTTGGGCACGGCGTGCCGACGCCGTACGAGATCGTCGCGCAGCCCCTTGGCGCGCGCGGTCGTCAGATAGTCGCTGCCCATCTCGTCGAGCAGCGAGGAGCGCATGACCAGCAGCGTCTGCGCGTACCCGACGGCGACCAGGGTGATGACCGGCAGCACCATGTGGTGCGCGACGTCGATGACGTACGCGAAGCCGGTCTCGCCCCCGGACTCCAGGCCGCCGGTCGGGAACATGCCGGGAATCGGCCCGATGCCCACCGCGAAGGTGATGATCAGGAGCAGCCCGAGCCAGAAGGACGGCACGGAGTACAGCGTCAGGGCGAGCCCGGTGTTCAAGCGGTCACCGAGCTTCCCGTTGCGCCAGGCGGTGCGCGTGCCGAGCCAGATGCCGATGATCGTGTAGAGGACGTACGCCGTTCCGGTGAGCAGGAGCGTCGCGGGCAGCGCCTCCGTGATCTTCTCCATCACGGGGGCGTGGAACTGGTACGACGTGCCGAAGTCGCCGCTCAGAACATTGCCGGTGTAGTCCCAGAACTGGGCCATCACCGGTTTGTCGAGGCCGAACTCCTTGCGCATCGCGGCCAGTTGCTCAGCCGATACGCGCTTGCCGCCCGTCATCTGCTTGACGGGGTCGCCGGGGATCAGCCGGAACAGGAAGAAGCTGGTGACGAGCACGGCGAACAGCGACACGACCGCGCCGCCGATCTTGCCCGCCACATAGAGGAGGTAGGCGCGGGTGTTGCGGGCACGCGGCCCGCGGGCCGACGCCGGCCCGGCCTCCGCCGGGTCGCCGTCGGCCCCTGGGCCCAGAGGGCCCTCGGTGTCGAGCAGTGCGGGATTGCTGTCAGCGGTCATGCGTTACTCGCGGTCCTCTGCGGTAGAACGGCGGCGCAGGGCGAACAGGACTCCGCCGCCCACGAGCACCACCGCGGCAGCGGCGATACCGATGATGACACCGGTCGAGCTGCCGTCCTTGGAGGAACTCTTCCCATCCGCGGGAACGGCTGACCACCAGCTCCAATATCCATCCTGACCGTAGATGTTGCCCGCGTCCTTCGGCATGGTGGTGATGGACTTGATCTGGTCGGTGCGGTACGCCTCGACGGCGTTCGGGTACGCGAGCACGTTCATGTACCCGGAGTCGTACAGCCACGACTGCATCTGCTTGACGATGTCGGCGCGCTTGGCGGGGTCGTACTCCGCGAGCTGCTTCGCGTACAGGTCGTCGTACTTCTTGTCGCAGATGAAGTTGTCGGTGGCGGCGCTCTCCTTGGCCTTCTCCGGCAGCGCGGCGCAGGTGTGGATGCCGAGCACGAAGTCCGGGTCGGGGTTGACGGACCAGCCGTCGAAGGCGAGGTCGTACTCACCCGCGTACCAGGGCACGGACACGTCGTCGAGGCAGTTGACCTTCAGCCCGATGCCGAGGTCCCCCCACCACTCCTTCAGGTACTTGCCCACGGCCTTGTCATTGGGGTCCGTGGCGTGACACAGAATGCGGAAGTCCAACGGCTTGCCGTCTTTCCCGACCCGCTTGCCGTCACTGTTCTCCTTGTACCCCGCCTCGTCGAGGAGCTCGGCCGCCCGCTTCGGGTCGTACTTGATCGCCTGTTCGGCGGAGGGCTTCCAGGCGTACTCGGAGAAGCGCGGCGGAATGTATCCCGCGCCCTCGACGGCCTGCCCCTGGAAGACCTTGTCGACCAGCGCCTCGCGGTCGACGGAGAGGAAGAGTGCCTGGCGGACCTTCTTGTCCAGCAGCGCCGGGTGGCCGTCGCCGAACTTCTTGCCGTCACGGGTCTTGGCGCCCGGGTTGGTGGCGAGGGCGAAGAAGCGCCGCCCCGGCCCCTCGTTCACCTTGATGTCGTCCTCGTTCTTCAGGGAATCGGCCTGCGCGGGAGTGAGCGCGGGCTGCCCGGCGACGAACGACACCTCGCCCTTCCTGAGGGCGGAGACGGCCGCGTCCTGGTCCTTGTACGTCTTGAATACCAGCTCGTCGAACTTGGGCGCGCCCCGCCAGAAGTTCTTGTTGGCCTTGAGCTTCACGTACTGGTCGACCTTGTAGTCCGTCAGGATGAACGGGCCGTTGCCGACGACGGGGAAGTCCTTGTCGTTGTTGAACTTCGAGATGTTGTCGACCTTCTCCCAGACGTGCTTGGGAACGATCGGCACGTCGAGGGCGGCCATCGTGGCCTGCGGCTTCTTCAGCTCGATGACCAGCTTGGTGGGGCTGGGCGCGGTCACCTTCTTGAAGTTGGTGACGAAGTTGGAGTTCGCGGTGGCGGTGCCCTCCTTGGACATCACCTTGTTGAACGTCCAGGCCGCGTCCTCGGCGGTGGCGGGCTTCCCGTCCGACCACTTGGAGTCGTCCCGGATGGTGTACGTCCAGGTCAGCTTGTCGGCCGACGGCTTCCAGTCGGTGGCGAACCCGTCGATCGCCTTGTTGTTCTTGGCGTCGTAGTTCGTCAGGTACTCGTACGTCAGCCGGTGCATGCTGGTGCTGAGCAGCCGCTGGGCGAGGAACGGACTGAGCGAGTCGACGCTCTGCGCCACGGCGACGGTGAGCACCTTCTTCTCGCCGTCGGCCTTGGCCTCAGCGTCCTGCGGGGCCGGATTGAGCGGCGTAGCGAGACCGGCCGTCAGAGTGAACGCGGCGGCTCCACCGGCGAGCACGAGCCTCAGGCGGCCGCGGGGACGGTGCGGTGCGGCTGTCGTCGATGCTGCTGCCTTCGGTGCGGCAGTCTTCGGTACTGCTGTCTTCGGTACTGCTGGTCTGCCGTGCTGATCTTGTGTGTCCATGGGTCGGTGACCTCGCGTCATCGCTCGCGCAGGGATGGCTGGTTGCACGCTGGTGGATCAAGAAGTGTCAGCTGGTTGCTGTGTGTTTACCAGCGCCAGTCTGCACGCGTCAACGGCGGGTGAACCCCATGTGGCCTGCGGAAATAACGAGTTGACCGGGATTTCATCCGCATTGGTCAAGACCACTGACGCGTGGCTGGTGAGGGGGTGACGGCGGGGACGGAGGGGCCTGACCTGCCGGTCTGCGCGGAGCGCGCGGAGTACTCAGGCGGTACGCCAGTGGGCCCGCACCGAGGAACGGTGCGGGCCCACTGTGGTGCTGCGCGGTGGCTACTGCTGCGGAGGCGGCGGCTGCTGGAACGGCGCGCCGGGCTCAACGGGGGGGCGGGGCCTGGCCGTCCTGGGGCTGGGGCTGCGCCTGAGGCTGCTGGGGCTGCTGCCAGCCCTGCGGAGGCGCCGGTTGTTGCGGGTAGGGCTGCTGTCCGGACTGCGGCTGCTGGGGGGCGTACGGCTGCGGCGGCTGCTGCCCCCCGTACGGCTGAGTCTGAACCGGCGGCTGCGGCTGCGGCTGCTGCTGCGGCTGCCCGGTTGCGGGACTCTGCTGCGCGGGGGCCTGCTGCTGCCCCGGCACCTGCTGCTGGCCCGGCACCTGTTGCTGCCCCGGCATCGGCGGAGCCATGTGCGGCGGCGGGTTCCCGTCCGACGTCCACAGCCCCTGCTGCTGCTGAGCCCGTACGAAGTCCTCGGCGACCAGCGCCGAAAGGTTGAAGTACGCCTCCCGCACCTTCGGCCGCATCATGTCGAGATCGACCTCGGCACCGGCGGCGAGGTGCTCGTCGAAGGGAATGACGACAACGCCCCGGCACCGCGTCTCGAAGTGCGACACGATGTCGTCCACCTTGATCATCTTGCCGGTCTCGCGCACACCGGAGATGACGGTGAGGGACCGCGAGACGAGGTCGGCGTACCCGTGCGCGGACAGCCAGTCCAGCGTCGTCGACGCACTGCTCGCACCGTCCACGGACGGCGTCGAGATGATGATCAGCTGATCGGCGAGGTCGAGGACCCCGCGCATGGCGCTGTACAGCAGCCCCGTACCGGAGTCGGTCAGGATGATCGGGTACTGCTTCCCCAGTACGTCGATCGCGCGCCGGTAGTCCTCGTCGTTGAAGGTGGTCGACACGGCGGGGTCGACGTCGTTGGCGATGATCTCGAGCCCGGACGGTGCCTGCGAGGTGAAGCGGCGGATGTCCATGTACGAGTTGATGTACGGGATCGCCTGGACGAGGTCACGGATCGTGGCCCCCGTCTCGCGCCGCACGCGCCGGCCGAGCGTACCGGCGTCGGGGTTGGCGTCGATCGCGAGGATCTTGTCCTGTCGCTCGGTGGCGAGCGTGGAGCCCAGCGCGGTGGTGGTGGTCGTCTTGCCGACACCACCCTTGAGGCTGATGACGGCGATCCGGTAGCAGGACAGCACCGGCGTCCGGATCAGCTCCAACTTGCGCTGCCGCTCGGCCTCTTCCTTCTTGCCGCCCAGCTTGAACCGCGAACCGCCGCCGGTGGGCCGGCTGCTCTTGGCCTTCGTCCTGGTGTTGCGCAGCAGCCGGTCGGAGGACAGCTCCACGGCGGCGGTGTAGCCGAGCGGAGCCCCGGGGTTCGTACGCTCCCGCTGATCGTGCCGCATGGCCTGCGGCCAGGCGGCGCCGGTGCGGGGGTCGATGGGGCCTTGGGGCTGCTGGGGGGCCTGGGGCTGGGCCGGAGGCTGGGCCTGGGCCTGGGGCTGGGCTTGTGGCTGTGGCTGAGCTTGAGGTGCCTGCGGCTGCTGGTTCGGCAGGGGCTGCGCCCCGGGAACGCCTTGCTGCCCGGGGATGGGCTGCTGTCCGGGGAACGGCTGCTGCCCAGGCTGAACGGGCTGCTGCCCGTGCGGCGGGGGCGCCTGCGGGAACCCGTAGCCACTGCCCTGAGCAGGCGCTTCAGGGCCGACGGGCGCGGCGGGGGCGGGGGCGGAGTTCTGCGGGGGAGGGGCGGGCGCGAAGGGTGCGCCTGGTGCGGCGGGTGCGGCAGGTGCGGCGGGTGCGGATTGCGGGAATCCGTAGCTGCCCTGGGGCGCGGGCGGGGTGGAGGTCTGCGTGGGTGGGGCGGGCGCGAAGGGTGCGCCGGGTGCGGTGGGGGTGGACTGCGGGAATGCGTAGCCGGTCTGCGGTGCCTGCGGGGTGGCAGGTGCGGGTGGGGTGGAGTCCTGGGTGGGTGGGGCGGGGGTGAAGGGTGCGCCGGGTGCGGCGGGGGTGGACTGCGGGAACCCGTAGCCGGTCTGCGGTGCTTGCGGGGTGGAGTCCTGGGTGGGCGGGGCGGGTGTGAAGGGTGCGGCCGGGGTGGACTGCGGGAACCCGTAGCCGGTCTGCGGTGCTTGCGGAGCGGCGGGTGCCGGTGCAGGCGCAGATGCGGGCGCAGGCGTGGGCGTGGACGCAGGCCAGGTGCCGGGCGCGGCTTGAGGCGCCTGCGGCTGAACCGGCGCAGCCGGCGGGCTCTGCGGAGCCTGCGCCTGGGCGGGCTCGGCCGCAGGCTGCTGCACGGGCTGCGGCGCCGACGGGGCAGTCGGCGCAGTCGGCGCAGCCGCAGGCGGCGCGGGCCACTGCGGCGCGGCGGCCGGAGCCGCAGGCTGGTACGCGGGCGGCAGCGGAGGCAACATGTCCTGAGGCGAGGGCGGCGGCGGCCACGGCGACGCCACGGAGTCCCGCACGGCGGCGTCGTCATCACCGTCATCACCGACGGAGCCGGACGAACCACCTTCCTCGTCTACGGAAGCGGAGTCATCGTCAGCCACGGCGCGGCCACGCGACTCCTCCTCACCAACCGGCCCCTGCTCCTGCTCCTGCTTCTGCTCCTCCTCGGCAACCTCTCCCCGCTCCTGGGCCGGGACCTCGTCCGCGCTTCCTTCCGCATCGGACGCGTCCTCGTCAGGGAGGTCGGCCTTCGCGGCCTCGTCCGCGGCAGCGGCCCGCTCCTCGAACTCCCGCTTCAGGGCGCGAGCGGAGAACCGCATGGTGGCGCCGCTCTCGAGATCACCACCGCCAAGGCTCTCACCGACGGGCGAAACGACGTCACGGCCCTGCTCGCGGCCCTGGCCCTGATCCTCGCCCGCATCCTTATCCGCAGCCTCGGCGAGGGCATCGACCTCGTTCTTGGGCACGACGCCCGTCACATGCACGGAAGCCGCGGGCCCGGCGAGGGCCCCGCTCCAGTCGGAGGCCCCACCACCGGAAGCGGCGGGCGGCACGGAAGAGGGACCAGCGGAAGGCGCAGAAGGCGCAGGGGAAGCAGAAGGCGCCTCAGCACCGTCCCCCTCCACCTCATCCACAGATGCCCCACCCACGGACGCCTCATCCACGGAATCCGGGGCCGCAGGCTGGAACCCACTCCCCACGGGCAGCTTCGGCACCACACTCGGAACGCCCGCGGCAGGCGGCCCCAGGGGCAGCGGCGGAGGCGGGGGAGCGGAGAAGGACGGCATGGCGGGCGGCGCAGGGGCAGCCGGAACGGAATCCGCACCCGACGCACCCGACGCATCCAACGCATCCGAGGACTCCGAAGAGGCATCCGCCGAAACGGAATCCGGCGCAACGGAGCCCACCGGAGCGGAATCGGACGACGCGGAGACAGTCGGCGTGGAAACGGACGACGTGGAGACAGGCGGCGTAGAAACGGGCGGCGCCGAAGGCGTCTCACCCGCACTGCCGGAAGCGTTCTGCGTGTACCAGGCAGGCGGCGCGTAGTCGATGGTGAACTCGCCCGTCGTCTCGGCAGCGGACTCCGCGTCGGACTGATCATCGACGGGTGAGTCCCAGCCCCCGCGGATCTCGTCCCGATCGCTGTTCACAATGCCTCCTGGTGTGGTCGAGCACCCTCGTGCCGTGGTGGGGGGCGACCGTTCCTGTCGTCCGATCCGCCTGGCTCTCCCCGTTGCAGACGCGCACCACCCGTTCGAGGGTTCTGGCGACGCGCACTGTCCCAGCCTAATCACCAAAACCACCAGCACGGCAGGGCAGTCCACCCCACCAATGCTGTCCATCGCGTCACGCCCCATCCGGCAGGGACCCACGTACATCAAACCGTGACGGACGAACCCCCCAACACCTGACAGAGCCCCCCGAAGCGCCCGACGCCGTCTCCCCCTCAGTCCATTCAGTCCATCCGCCGAGCGGTACCCAACAATCCGGTCTCGGCGTCGGTGGCCTGCGTCATCACGTACTGCCGGTCACGATCGGCACACCACAACGTCACCCCGTCGGCAAGCGTCGGCAGCGAATCGACATCTCCCGCCGGCAGCCCCAGCAGCCGCCCGATCTGCACCGCCTCATCGGGCGACACCCGCTGCACGCCCACCAGCCGCGCCTGCCTGACGAGCCGAGGAGCGACGGGACTCAGATAGGGCAGCACCGTCAGCACGGACTGCCAGGGAGCGGAGACGACCCGCCCCCGAGGCGGCCGCATCCCGCAGTCCCGCACGACAAGCACGGGACTCCCCGCGGACGCCCCCTGCGGCGGCACCCGCCCCACGTCATGCACGGCCATCCCACTCGGCCCCACCCCGAGCGCCTGCACCAACTGCGCCCAGGCCCCGGCCCGCCCGGTCTCCACAGCCACCCGCGCCCCGGTCGCAGCGGCCCGCAACGCGATGACCTGCGCCGTCCACAGCCCACCGATGAAGACCATGTCGTACGGGGTGGGCCGGTTGACGCCGAGCACGGCGGGCCTGCCGTCGGCGTCGACGCCTATGACCACGCCGTCGTCCCCGATGGGCAGGTTGAGCTCGGGCAAGGAATCCAGGGGAAGCGCATGCCGAGGGTGCCGAGGCCCGATCAGGCCGAAGCCCGAGCGAATCCGCTGCCGGGCGCGGGCCGCCACCGAAGGCGTCGGTGCAGTCATCAGCGCGCGCCCCCGAGCGGCAGAGTGGCAAGGGTTCCGGGAAGCTGCTCACGGTCGAGTCGCACGAGACCGATCTTCTCCTGCCGCGCGGCATGCTCCAACGCGCGCCGTGCGGAGACGAGTTCCGCGTCTCCGCGCCCCGTCACACGCATGTGCCCGCACAGCGAAACCTCCCTGCGGTCGTCGAGTCGCAGTGTCAGGCTGAATGTGGTCGCCAGTGCCGGGATCGCCGTGAGCGAGGCCACGAGTTGCGGGAGGGGCCGACCCGCGGAACCCCCGAGGTGCGGCCAGCGCCGTACCCAGTACGTCGTGTGCCTGCGGTTGTCGCAGCGCCACGACCGTGCCGTCTCCTCGGTCCGGCGCTCCGGCGCTTCGGTACGCCCGGCCTGGGCCGTGACCAGCGGATTGGCTCCCGCGGACGTGGCGACGGCGGACGTCAGCTCTTGCTCGTCGAGCACCGTGACCCGGAAGCCTGCCCCGGTCAGCCGGCTCGCCAGCTGGTCGACGGCCCGCACCACACACTTCTGCGCTCCGAGCAGTCCCCCTCCGCGCGCCGTCACAGCCTCAGGGCAGAGCTCCGGGTCGAGCTTGAGGGCGATCCAGGTGATGCGGACCGCGGGAGTCCCGGTCTGTGCCTGCAACGGCGCGTAATTGCCGACGGCGACCGACTGCTGCGGCAGATGCAGCGCGGGCGCGGGCTGCGTGTGCAGCACGACTTGCGCGGACTCCAGCCGGATGCCGTCGACTTCGAGCGCGTCCGCCACGAGCCGCAACGGAAGCGGACGTTGCAGCCTGTCGGCACGCAACGAAGTGGCCTCCGACTCGACTTGGAGCACGGCCGTCACGAAAGTGCCGTCTCCGACGATGCCGACGGAGCGGCGGTCCCTGTCGCCGTAGGCGTAGGTCCGCAGTGCGGGATCACATTCGACGGCCGGCGCGAGCCCCGGCTCGGTGCCGGGACGCACCGGGGTGCTGGAAGCCCGCCTCTGCCGTGTGCGCAACGTCCGTGCTGTGCCCAGCCAGTCGGGCAGGGAGCGCCCCCGTCGGCGTACGACCGCCAGAAGAAGCAGCGGTGTGGACACCAGAAGGGCCGGGAGCACGAGGAGTTGGTCCACGGCCCAGGCGCAGAGGAGCAGAGCGGCGGCGACCTCGACCAGGACGAACTGTTGCAGCCGGAACGAACCGTACTGTTGTGCCCGCAACCGCAGTTGGACGGATGCCGGGCCGCGAGCGGCGGTCGCCGTCGGACCCTCGGGCCCGGCCTGCGAACCACCGGGACCGGCGGCCGGAGTGTGTACGCGCGTACGCGATCTGCTCCGTGTGGCCGCAGCCATCACTTCATACCCCCCGAAACCGGCGAATTCCCTTGATAACCACGGTGCTTGCGTGCCCCGGTGCCCTACCCCCTGCGCACGCGTGACTACTCACCCTGCATAGTAGGGGCCGGGTCTTGCAATGGAGGCATGGGGTTCGCGCCCCGACGTGCGGTGGGGGAGAAGCAGGCGCTCATGGCATCACGGCGGGACGAGCTCAACGCGTACACCTTCGCGAAGAAGCGGACGTTGGCGGCATTTCTCCAGCCATCGCCGACGGGGTCCGAAGAAGGGGCGCCGCGTCCCCTGCGGGCCTTCCTGCCGAGCGTGATCACGGGTGTCCTCATTCTGGCCGTGTTCGGTGCCTGGGGGATGTTCCAGCCCAAGGCACCTCCCGGGTGGGACGCCCCCGGCACCCGCGTGATCGTGGGGAAGGATTCGACGACGCGGTACGTCGTACTCAAGACCGGCAAGAAGTCGCGCCTGCACCCCGTCCTCAACCTGGCCTCCGCGCGCCTGCTGATGAACGGCGCCGACTACAAAGTCATCCAGGTCAGCGACAGCATCCTCGATGCGGGCAAACCGCCGCGCGGCCCCATCATCGGCATCCCCTACGCCCCCGACCGGCTCCCTACCGCCGAAGAGGCGGGCAAACCCAAGCGGTGGGGAGTCTGCGAGCAGCCGGCTTCCGGCGGTCGTACGACGCAGGAGGCGACGTTCGTCCTCGCCGACCGGGAAGCGGACAAGATGGACGGTTCCCGGCGACTCCACAAGGGCGAAGTGCTGTACGTGAAGACGCGCACCGGGACGCGCCACCTGGTGGACGCGGCCGGAGTGGCCTACGAGGTCAAGGGGGCCGAGGGGGACCTCTTGGCGGACGCGCTGGTGGGGCCTACCAGGAAACCGCAACTGGTGACCAAGGAGTGGCTGGCCACGCTGCACCGCGGCGACCCGATCCGGTTCCCCCAACTGCCCCCGAGCGTCGGAGAACCGGCCGACGCCTCGGACCAGCTGTCGACCGAGGAGAACCGGGTCGGAATGGTCCTGAAGGCCGAGACGGGCGAGGGCACCAAACACTTCGTGGTGCTACCCGGCAAGGTCCAGCCGATCACCGAATTCACCGCCTGGCTCCTGACCAACTCGCCGCAGACGGCGGAACTGAACATGAACGGCGAAGCCCGCACCGTGGGCCTCCAGGACTTCGCGTCCGCCGACGGCACCTTCGAGGGCGAGGCCGACAAGTGGCCACGGCACCGCACCGTGCAGGTCAACAGCGGCAAGAGCGGCGCCGGCCGGGACACGGTGTGCAGTGTCCTGCGGAACGTGGACGACAAGGGCGGTACGACACTGAGCACTTGGGCCGGCTCGAAGTACCCGGCCGACATCGGTTCCGGTGGCACGAGTACGTACGTGACCCCGGGAACGGGCCTGCTCTACACGCAGGTTCGCGGCACGCAGACCAGGACCGGGTCGCTCTTCCTCGTGACGGACACCGGTCTGCGCTACGCCGTGCAGGCCAACGGTGACAGCGACAGCGAGAAGTCCGACATCGGCGCGGACGACAAGCAACGGCCGGCCGACGGCAGCCCCGAACCCAGTGAGGCCCAGGTCAAGCTCGGCTACAAGAACGTCCGGCCGGCCAAGGTCCCCCTGCCTTGGTCCGACTTTCTCGCCA
This sequence comes from Streptomyces sp. NPDC093510, assembly GCF_040683555.1. Taxonomy (NCBI): domain Bacteria; kingdom Bacillati; phylum Actinomycetota; class Actinomycetes; order Kitasatosporales; family Streptomycetaceae; genus Streptomyces; species Streptomyces sp. NPDC093510. Next base: position 29,138 of record NZ_JBFBEE010000022.1, on the reverse strand, counting down.
AAGGACCTCGCCTCGACACCAACAGCGCCCGACAGCCCCAGGGTTCCTGACCCTTGCCACCCCTGATGTCACCGACGGAGAGGACAGAGGTAGCGGTGCCGCCGACGAAGAGAGCGCTGTTGGCCGGGGCTGCCTTGGTCACAATCATCAGCACGGCCACGCCCGTGATGGCTGTCGCCGACGCCAGTACCCGCCCGCACGCACCGGTGCGCCTCGCCGGCAACGGCGCGTGCCAGACCCCCGCCGAGCAGATCAAGGGCCGCCCCTGGCCGCTCCAGCGCGTGCTGCTCGACGAGCTGTGGCAGGACGGGAAGAAGGGCAAGGGCATTCGCGTAGCGGTGATCGATACGGGGGTGGACGACAAGAACCCCCAGCTCACAGACGCGGTGGATGCCCGCGCGGGACGTGACTATCTGTCGAAGGGCAAGGGCGGGGGCCCCACCAAGGACGAGGTCGGTCACGGCACGAAGGTCGCGGGCATCATCGCGGCCCGACCGCACAAGGGAACGGGCTTCGTAGGCATCGCACCGGCCTCGACCATCATCCCGATCCGGCAGAACGACGCCGAGAACAGCGGCGACTCCGACACGATGGCGAAGGCCATCGACCACGCGGTCGCCGAGGGCGCCGATGTCATCAACATCTCCCAGGACACGACGAAGCCTCTGTCTCGCACCTCGGCCCTGGCCGACGCGGTACGTGACGCTCTCGCCGCCAAGGTCGTGGTGGTCGCCTCGGCGGGAAACGACGGGTTGGACGGCAAGGTGAAGAACACCTACCCCGCAGCCTTCGACGGTGTGCTGGCGGTCGCGTCGTCCGACCGCAACAACGAGCGGGCAGCCTTCTCCCAGCCCGGCGACTTCGTCGACGTCGCGGCTCCCGGCGTGGACATCGTGTCCACCGTTCCTGGTGGGGGCCAGTGCACGGACAACGGCACGAGTTTCTCGGCGCCCTTCGTCGCAGGTGTGGCCGCCCTCCTGAAGTCCCGGCACCCGAACTGGAGCCCGGCTCAGATCGCCACCCAGATCGAACAGACGGCGGAGCGTTCCATCAACGGACACGACAACTACGTCGGCTGGGGTGTGATCGATCCCGTACGAGCCATCACCACCTCCGACACCGCCCACCCCGCGACATCGCCGACCCCGGACCCCGGCGTGTCGAAGGCCCCACCACCGGACACGGCGGCTTTCTCGCTCGCCGAGACTCCTCAGGAGCGGTCCGAGCGATACGCGACGTACGCAGTCGGCCTCACCGCGGTCGTGGTGGCAGCAATTGCGGGGGCCGCGGCGGCCCTGCGCGAGGCACGTAGGAGAAGGGACCTCAGAGCGTGAGCTTCGGACCGCCTCCCTCCCCCTTCACCCAGTCGACGCCAGCCACAGACAACGCACCGAGGAGCCGTCGCGGAAAGGCACTCGGATTCGGCGTCGTGGTGCTGGTTCTCGCGCTGTGCGCGGGCGGTTGGGTCCTCTGGCTCGGCCCGGACGACTCGGCCCGGGAAAGCCGCAAGCCACCCGCCGGTCCTGCTTCCCAAGGGCGACTCGACGTCAGAGAGACGGTCGAGAAGCGTCCTGAGAGCGCCACGGGGCAGATGGCGTTCCGGTTCTCCGTCGACGACATGAGCCCGGGGGAGGAGTACGAGATGCCGGGCACCTGGGCGACGGACAAGGTGCTCGCCAAGGGGATCAACAGAACGCTCGTGGGTTTCCAGGTCGGCAAAGACGTCACCACGGACGACGAGATCTGGCGGCTGCCACTCTCCGGCCCCATCTGCGGTGTGACGCGGCACGTGACCGCGGAAGGCCGCACCGCCGTGCTCCACAGAGCTCAGAAGAACGAGGACTCCCTCTGCAACCAGGTGGCGTTCGTCGACATCGACTCGGGCAAGAAGGTCTGGGACCGAGAATTCCCCACTTCGGAATCCATCTTCGGACAGGACCCGACGAGCGTGACGATGACGCGAGCCACGGTCGCCGTCTCCTGGGGCGACGGTTCGACGGCGTACGACATGGACCGAGGGACTCGGCTCTGGACGAACAAAAAGAGCGACGGATGCGCGTACCAAGGCGTGGCGGGCGGACGAGCCCTGCTCACGCTGATGGCCTGCTCGCGGGGCAAGGAAGACGTCACGTACCGAGTCCGGAAACTCGCTCCTCGGACCGGCGCCACCCGGTGGACGCACCGGGTCGCGGGCGGGGTCAAGGACGTCAAGGTACTGTCCGCCGAGCCTCCGGTCATCGCTGTGGGCGCCGGTGGCCTCGGGGCCACGCACCTGTTCTCCCTCGACGACCGAGGGAAACGACGGGCCACCATCGGGCTGGACGGCGGCCGCTACGAGGTCCGGTGTCGGGAGCGTCATGACTACGCCACGATCGATGACTGCCCCTCGACGGTGGTCAGCGACGAGCAGGTGTTTCTCACGAGCCGCCAGGCCGACGAAGCGAACTGGATCACGTCGTTCGACCTGACGACGGGAAAGGCCGTCAGGAAGTTCGACTCAGGCCCCAATCAGTTGTTCTATCCCCTGCGGATGAGCGGCGGCCAGGTTCTCGCATTCCGGGAGAGCAGCGACCACATCACCCCCTTGGGAGTGGTGAGCCTGAATCCGCGAACAGGAAAGGAGACCCCCTACTTCTCATTCGGTCTCCCACCCGAGGCCTGGACGCTCACTTCTCTGGAATTGTCGGACGTGGTCGTCCAGAACGGGCGAATCTTCTTCAGCAGCGTCCGTGCCGAAGGACCGAGCGACAGCGACAAGGACACCCCACAGGTGTCATGGCTGGTTCTCGGCGTCGGGAGCGCAGCAGTGGCACACAACTGACGGCCAATACAGGGCAGTTGTGGAACCAGAATGACTAGAGTGGCGTGTGACATCACGAGTTGATGCCACACGGGGGCGGCGCGGCGTCGCGGATCGCGTGTGTCGGAACACGCGAGACCTGACGCGACCCTTGCCCGCCAGAGCCGGGGGAGCCCTGGCACGGAGTCGAGACGAACAGCGGGTACCGCCGCTGTCTGCACACGAGGAGGGCAAGAGCGATGAGCGTTGATTACAGCAATGACGACCTGACCAAACTGGCGGAGAAGATCCGCAACTTCCACACGGACGTGAGCAAGCGCGTCACATCGCTGAACTCGGTTGTGGACATGATCCAGGCCGGCTGGAAAGGCGCAGCGGGCAAGGAGTTCGACACCCTGCAGCGAGGTGTGAACCAGCACCTGAAGAAGCTCCAGGACAACCTCGTCGACCTGGAAGACGTCATGCGGATGAGCGTCAAGGGATTCGACAGCCACGAGCAGGAGCGGATCGCTCAGATCCGCAAGGTGGACAACTCGTACGAGGTGCCCAGCAAGATCGTCGACCACGCCTGAGACGCTGCGACCGGAAGCCAAGGAGCACCCACATGTCAGTCAACTTCGACCGCACCGCGGTCAACTACGACACCGTCACGACGGCGGCCACCGACGTGCGCAACAACGCCAGGAGCATGGACGAGGGGCTTGAGACCCTCATGCGTGAGGTCGCACGCGTGGCCGAGACCTGGGAAGGCGAAGCCAAGACCGCGTACAGCGAGATCCAGCGACAGAGCAGCGCCGAAATGGACGGCCTCGTGCGCAAACTCCACCGCATTGCCCAGCTCCTGGACGAGTCGGTCGTCGGCTACCAGGACACGGACAAGGGCAACGCCTGGCGTTTCCGCATGCTGAGCTGAGGTCTGCTGGAACGCCGCGAGGTGCGCGGCGGGCGTGAGAAGGGGGAGGGGGCCCGGGCCCCCTCCCCCTTCTCACGC
>NZ_JBFBEE010000022.1:0-25337 GCF_040683555.1 Streptomyces sp. NPDC093510 | reverse complement strand
TTGGTATAGGTGGGGTTTTCCCTTTTGTTTTTTTGGTGTTTGGGGAACCCCGTGTCGTGGGGGGGGGGTGTTTTTCGGGGGGGGGGGCCCGCCCCCCCCTCCCCCTTCTCACGCCCCTGCTCCGGACCGACTTCACCCGCCAGAGTGGGCCCCATCGGTCGGCATCCCACCGTTCCGCGGAGTCGGCTCCAGGTCGAACTCCCCGTCCCGCGCCCCGAGCACGAAGGCCTGCCACTCCGCCTCGGTGTACCGCAGCACGGTCTCCGGGTCCAACGACGACCGCATCGCGACGGCACCCGCCGGCAGATAAGCGATCTCGACCCGCTCCTCGGCCTCTTCGGTACCGGGCGCGCTGTGCCACTCGACCCCCGAGATATCAAGGGCGTAGAGCTCGTCCTTCTCCCGCTCCTTACGCGCCTTGACATCCTCGCCCTGTGCCTCGCCCATGACGACCCGGCCCCTTCCCGACGTACGAACCAACTGGTGGCTCAGCCTACTTGGCGGGGTGGGGCGAGGGAGGTCGTCCAGCGAGTTCCGACGGGAGGTGACTGGCTGCCTCCGAGCCACCTGCTGGGGACTGCTCGCGCGGCCTGCCTCAGCCATCTCGCCCGCCTCGGCAGCTGAATCCCTCGATGGTTTCTTTCATGTACGCGCCCATGAAATTCTTTATGTCAGGACGCAGTCCGGAATCGTACTTCGATGCCCGCGGGAGCCTCATGGTGAGAGTGAAGTGTGATGCGTCAGCCTTTTTGCAGACTGCCGTAGAAATAGCCCCATCGTTACCGACGACGGTTTGATACCTACTGCGTGTTCTACGGGGTTCCGTGAGTGAGCTCACGGAACTGTCAGACCTGGCGTATTTCATGATATCGACCGAGTCGGAGGACCAGGCAAACCGGAAACTCATGACGGGGCGATCGTCGATAATGAGGTCGCAGGGCGCAGTCCGAGCACCTGCATTGTCCAGGCGACTGAACTCGCTGAAGTTTCCACTGTCCTCCAGCAGAGGCCGGACATATTGCGGACTGATCTTCGTTCCACAGATCTTATGGGGAACTTCTTCGTCAGGGTTTCCAGCGCAAGAAGCCAAGGCGAAAGTCGAGAGTGCAACCAGGGGGGGGGCAATGGTGCGCACTGCGCTGTGCTGCGGTTTCAATTGAACGTCTTCGCTCCCTACGGGCAGGTAGCTGATCCCCTTATCGATGATCCACTTGCCCTTGATCTCCGCGGTTTCCGGGTCAGCCGTAGACTGGGATCGCGCTTCTTCCAGAAAGCAGATCGTGCGGCCGGCTCTAGTGAGGGAGTCCTCTGGCTGCTCACCCTACTCCAGCTTCTCATCGTAAATGTCCGCAACGATGGACTTGTTGATTCCGTGATTCAGCTCTCCATAAGATTCATCACTCTTGGAGACCTGCTTGAGCACTTCGAAGAGATCCCGCTGCGGCACCGGTGAATCCTTAGTGTTCACCTGTTCTCGTCCGTATGCTCGACGAATTTCGCACTCTCGGCCGAGGGAGACACTCCGGTCGCCGCAGCTTGCAGGGCGGCACCGAGCCCGACCCGATCATCGGAATCTAGGGCGGGCGTATAAGTCGAGGCTTTTGCTCCCTCGTGAACTCTTTCTATGACGTTCCAGTCGCGATGCGGGCCGCCCCCGGCCCCAAAAGGTAGCCGATATTCTTGTCCGAGCTCAAGAAGGATGCGGCGGTGTGCGGGTCACGACTCATTACGCCGAGTAGACCGTCAAGTGGGTCGCTGGCAAACCAGCCAGAATTCTTACCGCTGTACGACCCCTTCCCGACGCACGAACCGACTGGTGGCTCAGCCTACTTGGCTGGTCGGGGGCGGGGTGCGGAGACCAAAGGGATCCACCTTGCACTGGGACAGAGCGCGGATGCCTGCCCGGGCACACCGCAGACCTGGCTTCCTTACCCCACCGGGAAGGGCCGCATACTCTCTGGACGAGGCAACGTGACCTCGTTCTTACACTTCAAAGCAGCGATCATCTTTTCAGTCGAACGAAATAGGATACGGAACCGAGTTTGTTCTACGAGATCGAGATCGTTATAAAGCGAAGCAGTCACGTCAACCGATGATATGGACCCCTTCGGCGTGCAGGGAAAGAAGACGTCGCTGGAGCCGCTTTCGCTTGTTGCCTGCAGGCCTGATTTCAGTCCGTAGGCCCTGTAACCACTCGTGCTTCGTTTCTCATTCCTGGGGAAAAGCGGCTCATCGCCGACATGGAACTGAATTCTGAAGGCGGACGATCCATCAGCGGGATCACCTTCGAAGGGAATGCTGCAGACTTTCACCATCCGCTTCTCGTCCACCAGGGCTCGTGCTGCCGCAGGGTAGTCCTCTTGTCGATCGGCGCGCACCTGATCAATTTTCGTACTCTTTTTTGCTTCCTTTATGGAGCCTGCGTCGAATACTCCACTACAGGCGGACTTCAGGGCCGCGGCACCGTGCAGTGGTTCGTCGTCGGCTGTGCAAGCAACCGGAAACAGCAATATCAATGCTGCAATGCTTCCTGCTGAGCTGCGCTTCATCTGCTGCCCCCATCAGTGCGATCCGTGGTATTGGCGCCGCGGTCGTATGCGTTCAATACCGCTTCAGTATAGTCCTGATCAGGGTGCTCTTTGAGATGGAGGAGTGCTGGGCTCGTGGCACGAAGCTGTCCCAGATCGCTGAATCGCTCAGCGGTCATGCGATTCTTGTTCGAGAGGTCACTCTCCTTCTCTTTTGTTTCCTCATCGATTTCCATGCCCCACTTCGTCTCTACGGCTCCTGAAACACCATCCACGATGGTTGGAACAATAAATGCCGCTGCAGCAGACGCAGTAGGACCTCCAACAGGCAGTACCGCAAGGCTGGCAGCCAGACCAATACCCTGGCTGACCCCAAATTTTTTCCATTCTGCCGATTGCGCAAGCTTATCGTTCATCTTGGTTGTCTCGTCACCAAAGTCCTTATCGACTTGGGAGATGCGGGCTTCATCCAGTACTCCATGGATGTAACCTCCGTTACGAAGAACTCTCTCCGCATACCTGGCGTCGTCTGCATTTGCCTCAAGAGCGCCGAAGGTAAACGCATGTTGTGCGGAGGAGAGAATCTGATACCCCTCTTCGTGTTGCCCGACGTTGTAGAGGAAGTTCCTGGCGGTGGAGCTTTTGAGATCGGCGTGCCCCTTATCGCCGTCCGGGCGATAGAGGGAATCGCGATCAATGGACGAACCTCGCCCACCTTCATCGATAGTGGCCCAGTTCAGATCGTCGGCGTAGCCGGCGCCAATTCGTGCCAAACTGTTTCCGATACCAGGCTTCTCCTCGACGTATTCCGTTTTTCCGGCGACTGTTTTGGCCACTTGTTCCATGATGTTCGCCGTGCGGTCATCACGGTGCAGCCTGTCACCAGGGGCGTCGTAGGGAGAGCCTAGGGTTGCAGCCTCCAAGGCGTGCCCCAATTCGATGTAACCGGAAGCCTTGCTGTTGCCCTTGGCGAAGTCTTCGTTGGGCCACTCGCGGTCAGACATCAGGTACTTCAAATCGGGATCGATTTTCTGCCTGCTTTCCCAATCTTTTGCGTACAGGAGATCCTTGGCTGCCTCGGGACTGTGTCCGAGGGCCTCCATGTAGCCGGCTACAGGGTCAGAACCGTGATCTTGATCCTTTCCGAAGTTGAGGTATACGTCGCGTTTCCACAAGCTTTCTGGTTTATCGCTGCTCTCCTTCTCGAATTCCAGGAGCTCTTTCCCGTAGCTCGTCAGAAACTTCTCGTCGTACTCTCCGTGTCGCATAAGACTGCTCATGACCTGGAACCCGCGAGGGCCGTCGGCGTTTGCCGGGAGTCCCGGGGCTCCCTCGAGTGGTTTGTCGCCGATCGAGATCATGTCGGCCTTCCAGCGCTTCATGCCGTCACTATCCGACTGGGACGCGGTAGCCAGCGTGTAGCTCAAAGATTTCTGGATTTTAGCGGACTCCTTCGTTTGTGCATCACCGAACTGAGGGCGGTCGGCGATTTTCGTCCATAGATCGAGGGTCCCGGCAGCGCCGGTTCGAGTGGCAAATTTTTCAGCGAAATAAGGATCTCCCTCATGGCGACTGAAGATGGAATTGATTTTCTTCAGTGTGGCTGGATCGAGTGGATCATTCGCGTCGGCCAGGGATAGCTCACTTCGTTCGCCAGTCAACTTTTCCAGTTCCTTCAAGTCTTCTTCGGTTTTACGGCGTCCATCCTTGGCGTCGGCGATGCTGTGATATGTATTTGAGTCGAAGCCCTTTCTTCGTCCGTTCTGGTCCTGTCGCAAGACCCATTCCAAGAGCTCATCTGCTTCCTGGGCGCGGTCGATGTGGCCTTGGATGCTCGTCCGATAGGCCTGGATTGTCTCGCGATAGCTCTTATTGAGCATTCCGATATCCTCGGAAGGGGTTCCTTCCGGTGGTGCAAGATAGATCTCTCCATCGGGTCTGATCGACAGGTACTTGTCCTCTTTGATGTCCCTTGTCAGAGCCCGCAACTTTGTCTGAGACTGAGAGAAAATTTCGTACGCGTCATCCAGAAGCTTATGGATGTCTTCTGCCTCATCGGCCGCGTAATCGATTTGCCTCTCCACGTATTTGAGCTTCTCGACTGCGGCCGCTGCGGCTTCTCCATCCCAGTCCGAGCCCTGCAGCCCCTTCTCAACGGTATTACTGTACTTGGTGCTTACGGCCCGAAACTTTTCTGGCAGCCTGCGCCATTTGCCTACTGCCTGGGACAGAGCGGAAAAGTCCGCGTTGAGAAGTTTCTCGTAACTCAGCATCCTGGCCTCGCGTTTAGTCCTAGATCAGGTTTCGGCCTTCGCGGCTGTGCCGCTCCTTTTCTTTCCTCTCACGTTCTTTGAACGACTGGGCGCTTTCCCGGAGTGCGCCCGAGACGTCGTCCTTCAGTAGCGTTTCGACGTGCTTCACCTGGCTTTTCCATCGGTCAATGAAGGTCGAGAAAGCAGAGGAGGATTGAAACCCTTTGAGGCTCGGGCCGACTTGTGCCGTCTCGGTGAGAGCCGCGTTGTCTGCTGCAGTGAAGTCATCGCGCACAGTGTCGGCCTTCGTGGCTCGATCAAGGAGGATGCTGGAGGTTACCTTGAGTCCGCGTCCCAGCCCGCGATTGCCGCTGCCGTCATCGGAGGCGTTGAGTTGCATGCTGGTCTTGGCGTTGGCTGCTGAACGCGCCGAAGCCCAATCGGATTCGAATGACATGGAGCTCCCATAAAATTCGCGAGAGTGTGCATTTCGCGATCACGGTCTGTGATCTGGAGGAGCCTGGTTGGTGTAACCCGAATGCGTAGCCGGGCCTGTGATCGAAGCCTGCTGGCGGACGGTGTGACGCCGAGAACGCATCACTGCGGCGGCCGCGGCAATGCCGAGGAATGCAGCCGCGGCGATACCCGCTGTGAACCAGGTCGTGCTGCCGTCTTCGCTCTTGGCACCGGATTCTGCGGAGGCCGGGCTACTGGCTTCCTTATCGGCCCGCTTGTCACTGCCGGCCACGCCTTCGGACCCAGACGCCTTGGGGGAGGGGTACCTCGCCGCCGCTGCCAGGTCCGGCAACGGATACTCATCGGCAGGACCGGGGTCTCCCGGATTCTTGAGCGCGATGCGAGGGCGTACCGCGCCGTAGCCGACCGAGTCGTCACGGGTCCAGCCGTCGTCGTTGCCCTGCATCGTGTTGATCATGACCCTCAGGACCTGGTTGTTCGTCCACTTGGGGTGCTTGGACCAGATGAGGGCGGCGGAGGCGGAGGCGAGCGCCGAGCTGGCACTCGTTCCGTGGCCCTTACAGAGTTCGGTGCCGCCGGCGCACGCATTCCAGATGTTGTCACCAGGGGCGACCATGTCGACTTGAGGGCCCCACTGTGACTCCTTCGTCCGTGCAACCTGGCGGTTGATGGCGCCGACGCCAACCACCCCAGGTGTTGCTGCTGGGTACTCCACCGCATTGTCCTTGTGGGCACTGTTCCCGACAGCAGCAAAGATCAACTTGCCCTTACCGATCGCATACTTGACTGCGGCGGAGAGCTCGGGTGTGTTTGCGTTTGAGAGTCCGCGACGGTTGGAACCACCCATGGAGATGTTGAGGATCTGGGCGTCAGAGTCCGCGGCGTAGCGAATCGCCCTCGCCATGTCTCGGGCATATCCCGATAGTTGGTCGGGCTGGCCTGACCTCTCGGAGCCGTACGGCATTCTGATGGGCAGGATCTTGGTCCCTGGCGCCAGACCGTAGGAACCTGAGATCTTTCCGCGAGCTCCTGTCCCCGCGATGAGCGCTGCGATACCCGTTCCGTGGCTAGCGCGGTCCGACGTTTCATCACCGGGAAGGCCCGAAAAGTCCTTCCCATCGAGGACTTGGCCACGCAGGTCAGCGACCGAGTCATCCACTCCGGAGTCGATGACTGCCACGGTCATGCCACGGCCGGTGCTGGTCTTCCACATCTCTTCGGCGTGCATCGCGTCGAGGTGCCATTGCCGGGAGCGCACGGTGTCGGCATGGGCTGGAGCCGGAGCGATGCCCGCCATAAGAAGGACCATGGCTGCCGACAGAGCGACCTTGGAACGGATGATGGTCTTCCTGGTGACGGGCATCTGCGTTCCTTGTCAGGTCAGTCGATGACTGGCGGTACGGTCCGGCGATGGTCAGGTTGCCAAGTCTCTTCCTCTTCGGATAGATGACTCTGGCGGTGGGACCGGTTCTCCTCACGGTGTGAGGCGTTCCTCTGGCTCCCCGAAGGGATGGGCGAGGGGCGTCCCAAAGCACCTGAGCGTGTCGCTTCGGGTGATGTGGAGCCGCGTACCAGACCCGTACCGCCCGGAGTGAAAGGTCGCCCTTCGCTGCGACCGGACGGGGATGGCTGCCGACCGATCGTCCCGCCAGCTTCTCCTGCGATACGGCGGCCGCCGACAACTCCCGGGCGGCCCAGACCCGTCCCGCCACCGCCGGTGCCGGTAGCAGGGCTTACAGGCGGACGGCCCTGCACGTGCTCTCCACCGAACACATTGCTGCGAGGCAGTCCGGGCATCGGACGCCCTTGGTTCGGCGGTGTGGGACGGCCGCCGATGATGCCGGTATCTCTTGGAGTGCGGTTGCCCAGGTTGTTATTGGTGCCCTCGTTCGAAGGGAGGAGCGAGGGGCGTGCTGTCGGAGACGGACGGCCCGGCGGCGGGGCTGTGGGCCCCGGATGAACAGGGCTCGGCCCGAAGGGGGGAGGCGCCGTACCGAGGGGGGGAGGAGTCACTGGCTCAGGACGGCCGAGAGAAGGGCCGGGGCCAGGCGGGCCCTCCAGTGTCGACGGCGAAGGCGGGAGCGCGACGCGGTCGATTCCCATGGATGCGGGATCAGGGTGGTGTGGCTGCGGAGCAGTAGGCAGTGACGGCACGGATGCCTTGTCGGGTGTGGGCGCAGGGGTTCCGTGGCTGCTGGGTGGTACCCCGCCCGGCCCTCCGGATGGAGCCGATCCAGCGGAATGAGGACCGGCTGGCACGGAGCCACCAGCCTCTGGCGCGGAGCCACCTGACTCGCCGGGTACCGCTTGGTACCCGTCGCTCAGGCGCCACCTATCAGGGTCTTCCGCATGGCTCGCCGGCGGCGCAAACGTAGGCGGCGTCACCCCATTCACCTGCTGCGCGGACTGCTGATACGTCTGCGCCAGCTTCCGCATCCGCTGCACCGCTTCCGCATGTGCAGCCTCGATCCGTCCCTGGGCCGCGGTCGCGTCCGCCTTGGAGTCCCGGGCGACCTTGCCGGCGTCAGGATCGTTGCGGGCCTTCTGGGCCGCGTCCATGTTCTTGTTGGCGGTACGCAGGTCCGCCTTGGCCTGCGCCGTGTCCGAAGCGGGCGGCATCGACGCCTTGGCCTCGGCGATCGCCTGGGCGACCACGCCCATCCAGCGTGACGCGACCTCGCTGTACTGCCCGAGGTACAGCGTGGCGCTCGCCGACTGGGTGCCCCACGCGCGGAAGGCGTCGCCGCCCTCCCCCTGCCAGTGCAGGCCCTTCGTGTACGTCATGAGGTCGTCGCCGATCTTCGTGATCGTCGACGCGGCCTTGGACAACTTCCCGGCGAGTTGGGAAGCGCCCTCCGAACTCGCGGACTCCACCAGCGCGAGCAGTTGCTCGTGCGTCATGGACTCGAAGTCCGTGTGAGCGAGCTTCGGCGCGCCGCCCTTGGATCCCTCAGCCATCTCCTTGTGCCCCCGTTCCCCGTCCTCGTGCTCGTCCTCGTGCCGGTCCCCGTCTCTGCCCGGTCATCAGAGAGCCGTGTCCTTGTCCGTCGCCTTCGGGCCGGAGCCATCGGTCCCACCGGAGCCGGCGCCAGACCCGCCGGAGCCATGCCCCTGCGCGTACGGATCCCGATCCGGGTCGTAGTACTTCTCGGCCTCCGCGTTGATCGCCTTCATCCGGGCGCGGATGTCGTCCTCGAGGTTGTCGTAACCCACCCGCGACGCGTGGACGGCCAGTCCCAGACCCTCGATCTGGGCACCCAGGGCCTTCGAGAGCTTCTCCAGCTCGTCGTGCACGATCGTGTACGAGTCGTACAGGTACTGGGCTTCCTTGAAGTCCGCCGAGCCCAGCTGCCCGCGTGACAGACGATCGGCGCCGACCCTGCCCGGTGCCGCCTCCGAACCCTCGAGCTCAATCAGCAGGTCGTCGACGCGCTTTTTGAAGCCCTTCATCGCACTCGCCTGGACGTCCAGTGCCATTTGCGGGTTTACGCCGTAAAGGTTGTCGAACGACTTGCCCGTATCCGGCGTCCCGCCGTTCCCCCCGCCAGAACTCGCCACGCCTGCCTCCCCGTTCAGTCATGTATCCGGCACGCACTCTAGTAGTGGACCGGGAGTCGCCCCACTTGAATCAGGGCAGTCCCACGCTTTCGCGACACGAAGGTTCCACGCCCCGGCGGCATGGGGCGTGCGCGGACATTTCCGAGAATGTCTCCTTCGCTCGGATCACCCGACAACAGCACACCTTGCGCGCCCAGTTCCTTCACGCGCTGCATGAAGGACTCGTACATCGAGCGTGAGGCGCCGGCCGAGCTCCGCGCGATGATGAACTTGACACCCACGTCCCGGGCGAAGGGCAGATGCTCGACCAACACGCTCAGCGGGTTGGTGGAGTTGGTGGCCACCAACTCGTAGTCGTCGATGATGACGAACAGTTCAGGGCCGTTCCACCAGCTTCGATCACGCAGCTGCTGTGGAGTGATGTCGGGCTTGGGTGCTCGCTTCTCCATGAACGTGGCAATGGCGTTCATGTGGACGTCCATCGCCGACGCCATCGGGGCGTACTCCAGCAGGTGGTCCGGTGACACCGCCTCCAGCATCGTGCGCCTGTAGTCACCGACGACGATGCGTGCCTGCGCCGGCGTGTACCTCTCCGCGATCTGCTTCGCGATGAGGCGGAGCAGATTCGTCTTGCCCGATTCGCTTTCACCGAAGACCAGGAAGAATGGATCTGTCTCGAAATCGACGAAAACCGGTTCCAGGTTCGTCTCGTCGATACCGATCGCCACGCCGTGCTGCGGGAACTCAAAGCCCTTCGGAAGCTGATCGGCCGGGAGTTTGCGCGGCAGCAGCCGTACCGTCGGAGCCGCGGGCCCGTGCCAGTTGCTCTTCACCGTTTCGACCAACTGGGCCGTCGCGTCGGAGAGATTCGCTGGATCGGGTGACGAGTCGACGCGCGGCAGTGCTGTCATGAAGTGCAGCTTCTCCGGTACCTGACCACGGCCCGGCACCCCGGCGGGCACGTTCATGGCGACCTTGCGGTCGAATTCCGAGTCCATGACGTCACCGAGGCGCAGCTCCAGACGTCCCAGCATCTGGTCCTTGAGTGCCGCCCGTACCTCCATGTAGCGCGACGCGGAAACGACCACATGGACGCCGTATCCGAGGCCACGCCCGGCGATGTCGTTGACGACGCCTTCGAGCATGTCGTAGTCGTTCTTGAAACTTCCCCACCCGTCGATGACGAGGAAGACATCACCCCAGGCCTCGCCGGGGAGCTGCCCCGCGGCGCGCTGTCGCCGGTAGGTGGTGATGGAGTCGATGCCGTTTGCGCGGAAGAAGGCCTCACGTCGGTTCAGGACACCGGCGACTTCTGCCACCGCTCGTCGCACCCGCTCCGGATCGAGACGGGAAGCCACCCCTCCTACGTGAGGCAGGTCGGCCACCGAGGCCAGGCCCCCGCCGCCGAAGTCCAGGCAGTAGAACTGCACTTCGTGAGCGGTGTGGGTCAGCGCGAACGACGCGATCAACGTGCGCAGCAGTGTCGACTTTCCCGATTGGGGCCCGCCGACCACCACCATGTTCCCCGCTGCGCCCGAGAAGTCGTTGTACAGCACTTCGCGCTTCTGCTCGAAGGGTTTGTCGACCAGCCCCAAGGGGACGACCAGGCCTCCGGGGCGTGTGTAGTCGCCCGCGTGCAGGCCTCGCTCCGGAGACGCCACGAGCTGCGGCAGGAGCTGGTCCAGGGTGGGGGCCTCGTCCAGCGGAGGCAGCCACACCTGGTGCGCCGGCACGCCTTGCCCTTCGAGGCGTCGCACCACGACGTCGAGCACGGTGTCGGCCAGCGCGTCGTCCTCCCGGCGTGAGGCGGCACGGAGCTGACCGGCGTCCGGGGCCGTGTACGTCGCTGCCACTGGCGCCGCGGTGAAGAGCGCGGGCCTGCGCTCGATGGGGAGTTGCGTCGAGGCGGGGTCCGCACCACCCGCGCGGTACACCCCGGACACGTACGCCGCTTTGAAGCGGGTCATTTCATCCGTGCCGAACTTCAAATAACCGGAGCCCGGAACGGACGGCAGGTGGTAGGCGTCCGGAACGCCCAGTGCCGTACGGGACTCGGAGGCGGAGAACGTGCGCAGGCCGATGCGGTACGACAAGTATGTGTCGAGGCCGCGCAGCTTGCCTTCCTCGAGACGCTGCGAGGCGAGCAGCAGATGCACACCGAGCGATCGGCCGATGCGGCCGATCTGGATGAACATGTCGATGAAGTCCGGCTTAGCGGTGAGGAGTTCGCTGAACTCGTCGATCACCAGGACGAGCGAGGCCAGGGGGGCCAGCGGCGCGCCCGCCGCCCGCGCCTTCTCGTAGTCGTGCATGTTCGCGTAGTTGCCCGCCGACCGCAGCAGTTCCTGACGGCGCTGCAGTTCACCACGGATCGCATCGCCCATGCGGTCCACGAGCGTGAGGTCGTCGGAGAGGTTCGTGATCACCGCCGCGACGTGCGGCATGTCCGACATGCCGGCGAACGTCGCGCCGCCCTTGAAGTCGGCGAGGACGAAGTTCAGGGTCTCGGAGGAGTGGGTCACCGCCAGTCCCAGAACCAGCGTGCGCAGCAGCTCGGACTTGCCCGAACCCGTTGCGCCCACGCACAGGCCGTGCGGGCCCATGCCCTCCTGCGCGGCCTCCTTGAGGTCCAGCATGACCGGCTGGCCGTCCTCACCCACCCCGATGGGGACGCGGAGCCGCTCCGCCGTCGAACGGGGCCGCCACGTGCGCGCGACGTCCACCGATCCCGCGTCGCCCAGATTCAGCAGGTCGGTGAAGTCCAGGTTGGCCAGCAGCGGTTCGTCATCGTCGCCCCCGCCCATGCGCAGCGGCGCCAGCTGGCGCGCCAGCGCCTCCGCGGCAGGCAGCGACAGCGCGTCCGGCACGCCTTCGTAGGCGACGCCGCCGGTCGACTCCAGGAGCAGCCTGCCGGGCCGGGCCACTACGGAGAGGCCTCCGCGAGGCTCGTCCAGTTCCCCAGTGACCACCTCGATGATCGTCACGCCCTGCAGACCTTCCGGCGCGGCGAAGGCGGACGTCGGCGGCACCATGCCGCCGTCGAGTACCACCACGAGATGAGGCTGGTCGAGCACGGGCTGCCCGTCACGGCTGAACCGCGGCCGGCCGTCGAGACGGTCGGCAAGAAGCTGTTCCAGTTCACCGAGGTCGTCGCCGAAGAGCCGCCTCGCGCCGGCGCCATCGACCTGTCCCGGCAACTGGCAGTGGGGCAACCACTTCGTCCAGTCCCATCGCCCGACGGCGCCAGGGGCCGCGACGACCGCGACCAGCAGGTCCTCGGGCCCGTGCAGAGTCGCCAGTTGGGCGACCAGGGCGCGTGCCGTTCCCTGCGCCGATTCCGGCTCCCCGGAAACCGTCAGGTGGTAGAAGGCGCGCAGCGAGACCGCGACCGGCAGCCCCTCCAGCGAACTGTGCACGGCCAGGAACTGCTGCATGGCTCCCGCGGCCAACGGCTCCAACTCGTCGACCGGCGCGGTCTCGGGCGCGACCAGGGGAGTGGACAACTGCTGCGGCCCAAGACCCACCCGCGCCTGCCCGAAGTCCCGGTCCCCGATGCGGCGTTCCCACACCCGGCTCCCCTCGGCTACCACCGACCACAGCTGCTCCGGAGCAGGGTGCAGATAGAACTGCGCGTCGCGCTGCTTCAGGGCGGTGCGGCGCACCGTACGGCGAGTCTGTGCCAGGTACTTGAGATAGTCGCGGCGCACGTCCGCCATTTGCCCCTGCGTACCGCGCCGGTATCTGACGACCTGGGCGACGACCATCGCGACCGTCGACACCAGCATCACCACGCCCATGATCCGCATGAAGGGATGGGCGTTGGGCGACGCGAAGAAGAAGACCACCGACGAGCCCATGCCGAGCGTCGGCAGGACCTGCATCAGCACGCCCTCCTGCTGCCCGCGGGGAAGCTCCGGCGGAGGCGCCAATTGCAGCTCATCACTGGGCACTTCGGGCGGCAGGGCGCGCGGCGGGCGCTTGATGACGATCTGACTCACCGGAGCATCAATCCCCCCTATGCGGACGGACAGTTCCGTACCGCTGCCTCATCGATGCGGTCTCCCTCCGCACCGGGGTGATCCTATGTGCAGGCACTGACAGGGCGTAGCGGTAGGGTGACGCTCGAACGGTGCGCAACCGCGAATCAGGGGGTTTTCAAAGTGAGTTCGCCCGCGGCGACCGGTTTCTGCAGGGTCACTGTTGTCGCGCCCGACAGCCGTATCGATGTCGCTCTGCCGGAGGACATCGCCGTGGCCGACGTCTATCCGGAGGTCCTCCGGCTGACTCGCCAGACCCAGCCGGTCGGCACGCCGACCGGCTACAACCTAGTACGCCAGAACGGCACCGTCCTGGACGGTGCCCGGACCCTCGCCGCCCAGCGGGTCCTCGACGGCGAGGTGCTCAGCCTGCGGCCCTTCGCCATGTCGCTCCCGCCCGCCGTGTACGACGATGTCGCGGACGCGGTCGCCTCCGCCGTGGTCCAGGACCGCAGGCTGTGGCGGGACGCACTGCTGCGCGGTGCCGGACTGACCGGAAGCTTCCTGGTCCTCCTCCTGATGGCCTTCGTGCTCTGGTTCGCCGACCCCGTGCGCCACGACATGCACAGCCTGCCGGGTATCCTCGCGGGCGCCGTGGGCCTGCTCCTCGGCGCGTTCGCCGGCGTACGCGTGCGTGTCTACGAGGACCGTGCCGTCGGCGCGGTCCTGGGGCTCGCCGCCCTGCCGCTCCTTCTCATCGCCGGATCGGGAATCATCGCCCCGGACGCAGGGCAGGGACCGGGCCGACTGCAGTTCCTCCTCGGCTGCGTCACCGTGCTCGTGGCATCGGTCCTGCTCGTCGTCGTCTCTCCAGGCAGCGACGCACCCTTCGTGGCCGCTACGTTCCTGGCGGCGGCAGGCGCCCTGGCGGCCTTCGCAGCGATCCTCACCGAAGCCACGGCTACAGAGGCCGCCGCGGTCACCGCCCCGGTGACCATCGCCCTCGTCGCGTTCCTCCCGGGCCTGTCCTCCCGCTTCGCCAGGCTGCCCATCGGGTACGCCTCGCCGCGCAGCTCCGTGCAGGAGGACTTCGACGCCGACCTGAACGCGACCGTCGACCCCGGGCCCCTCGACGCGGCCCGAATCGCGGCCCAGGCCCGGCGCGGCCACGAGCTGCTCCTCGGCCTCGTCGCCGGCTCGGCCTCCGTCGTCGTGGGTTCGGCCGCCGTCCTCGGCTTCTCGGAAAACGTCTGGGGGCAGCTCCTGGCGCTCGCCGCGGGCCTGGCGACCCTGCTCCGCGCCCGCCTCTTCCGCTACACCTCGCAAGTGGTGTGCGCGCTCGGAGCGGGCATCGCCGCCATCGCGCTGCTGCTCATCGGCTTGGCCCTGAACCCGCCGGGCGACGCCCTGCAAGAGCTGCTGCTCCACGGCGACCGCGGTCCCCTGGAACTGCGCGCGGTCTGGCTCACCGCCGCCATCGCGCTGGGATGCGCCCTGCTGACGGCCGTCTCGTTGATCATTCCCCAGAAGGGGCTCTCCCCGTTCTGGGGCCGCCTCCTCGACCTCACCGAATCGGCGATACTGCTCTCTCTGGTCCCGCTGTGCCTCGCCGTGCTCGACGTCTACAGCGCCGCTCGCTCCCTGACCAGCTGAGCGGGCGGTTGTCGCCCCGGGCAAACCCCCCACAAGCCGACTGGTACCCTGTGAAACAACCGCCTGTCTGCGCACCCCCGAATCCCACGGGATCCGGACCCCAGGCCCCGCGAGGGCCCGGACCCCGGACCCGTCAAGGACCGGGACCCGCGCCCGGCGGCCCATTCCGGCCTCCCGAGTCACGGAAGCTCCCCTGAGATGTAGACCAGGGGCACTCGGAGGCACTCGAAGACATCACGAGGAGTACGCGTGTCGCTCGACGCCGCTACGAAGAAGCAGATCATGACCGAGTTCGGCCAGAAGGAGGGCGACACCGGCTCCCCCGAGGTTCAGGTGGCGCTGCTCTCTCGCCGCATCTCGGACCTGACCGAGCACCTCAAGACCCACAAGCACGACCACCACTCGCGTCGTGGTCTGCTGATCCTGGTCGGTCAGCGCCGCCGTCTGCTGCAGTACCTGGCCAAGAAGGACATCCAGCGCTTCCGCGCCCTGGTCGAGCGCCTCGGCATCCGCCGCGGTGCTGCGGGCGCCAAGTAAGACGTCGTGAAGGGAGCGGTTCCCACTCAAAGGGGGCCGCTCCCTTTGCTGTACGTGCGCGGTGTCACCCGCGCTTTGTAGTCTGGTGACACACGCACGTCCCCGCGGGCGAGGAAAGCCCCGGGGCGGCAGTACGAAAACCCCCACGAGGGAGAGGCGCACCACCGCCGCCGCCGGTCCTCGGTAGTGGCCCCCGGGAGCATCCCGGAGGCTTCGATCGAAGACCGGCCCGCATCCACGGCGCGCTTCTCCACCTGGTCCCGGCTCCGCAAGAGGACGCATGGGACGCCGTCTTTGGGCCACACGGGTCCAGAGGCGAGAAGACGAAACGTAGACACGTAGGAGAACAGTGGAGAACGAGACCCACTACGCCGAGGCCGTCATCGACAACGGCACGTTCGGCACCCGCACCATCCGCTTCGAGACGGGGCGCCTGGCCAAGCAGGCCGCAGGCTCCGCCGTGGCGTACCTGGACGACGACACCATGGTGCTGTCGGCCACCACCGCTTCCAAGCGGCCCAAGGACAACCTCGACTTCTTCCCCCTGACGGTGGACGTCGAGGAGCGGCAGTACGCCGCCGGCAAGATCCCCGGTTCGTTCTTCCGTCGTGAGGGTCGCCCCTCCGAGGACGCGATCCTGACCTGCCGCCTGATCGACCGCCCGCTGCGTCCTTCCTTCAAGAAGGGCCTGCGCAACGAGATCCAGATCGTCGAGACGATCATGGCGCTCAACCCCGACCACCTGTACGACGTGGTCGCGATCAACGCCGCCTCCTGCTCCACGCAGCTGGCCGGCCTGCCCTTCTCGGGCCCGATCGGCGGCACGCGCGTGGCGCTCATCAAGGGCCAGTGGGTCGCCTTCCCGACGCACACCGAGCTCGAGGACGCCGTCTTCGACATGGTGGTCGCCGGTCGCGTCCTGGAGGACGGCGACGTCGCGATCATGATGGTCGAGGCCGAGGCCACCGAGAAGACCATCCAGCTCGTCAAGGACGGCGCCGAGGCCCCGACCGAAGAGGTCGTCGCCGCCGGTCTGGAAGCCGCGAAGCCCTTCATCAAGGCGCTCTGCAAGGCCCAGTCGGACCTCGCCGCGAAGGCCGCCAAGCCGACCGGCGAGTTCCCGGTCTTCCTGGACTACGAGGACGACGTCCTCGAGGCCCTGACCGCCGCGGTCAAGACCGAGCTCGCCCAGGCGCTCACCATCGCCGGCAAGCAGGAGCGCGAGGCCGAGCTGGACCGCGTCAAGGAGATCGCCGGCGAGAAGCTGCTCCCGCAGTTCGAGGGCCGCGAGAAGGAGATCTCCGGTGCGTACCGCGCGCTGACCAAGAAGCTGGTCCGCGAGCGCATCATCAAGGACAAGGTCCGCATCGACGGCCGTGGCATCACGGACATCCGTACGCTCGCGGCCGAGGTCGAGGCCATCCCGCGCGTGCACGGCTCGGCGCTGTTCGAGCGTGGCGAGACCCAGATCCTGGGCGTCACCACCCTCAACATGCTCCGCATGGAGCAGCAGCTCGACACCCTCTCCCCGGTGACGCGCAAGCGCTACATGCACAACTACAACTTCCCGCCGTACTCGGTCGGCGAGACCGGCCGCGTCGGTTCGCCGAAGCGCCGCGAGATCGGCCACGGAGCGCTCGCCGAGCGCGCCATCGTGCCGGTGCTCCCCTCGCGCGAGGACTTCCCGTACGCGATCCGTCAGGTCTCCGAGGCCCTCGGTTCGAACGGCTCGACGTCCATGGGCTCGGTCTGCGCCTCCACGATGTCGCTGCTGAACGCCGGTGTGCCGCTGAAGGCCGCCGTCGCCGGTATCGCCATGGGTCTGATCTCCGAGGAGATCGACGGCCAGACGCACTACGTCGCCCTCACCGACATCCTCGGTGCGGAGGACGCCTTCGGCGACATGGACTTCAAGGTCGCCGGTACGAAGCAGTTCGTGACCGCGCTGCAGCTCGACACCAAGCTCGACGGCATCCCCGCCTCGGTCCTGGCCGCCGCGCTGAAGCAGGCCCGCGACGCGCGTCTGCACATCCTCGACGTGATGAACGAGGCCATCGACGTTCCGGACGAGATGTCCCCGAACGCGCCGCGCATCATCACCGTCAAGATCCCGGTGGACAAGATCGGTGAGGTCATCGGCCCCAAGGGCAAGATGATCAACCAGATCCAGGAGGACACCGGCGCCGACATCACGATCGAGGACGACGGCACCATCTACATCGGTGCCGCGCAGGGCTCGCAGGCCGAGGCCGCCCGCGCCACGATCAACGGCATCGCCAACCCGACCATGCCGGAGGTCGGCGAGCGCTACCTGGGCACCGTCGTGAAGACGACGACCTTCGGCGCGTTCGTCTCGCTCATGCCGGGCAAGGACGGTCTGCTGCACATCTCGCAGATCCGCAAGCTCGCCGGCGGCAAGCGCGTGGAGAACGTCGAGGACGTCGTCGGCGTGGGCCAGAAGGTCCAGGTCGAGATCGCCGAGATCGACTCCCGCGGCAAGCTCTCCCTCATCCCCGTCGTCGAGGGCGAAGAGGGCGAAGACCAGAAGGACGACACCGACAAGTGACGTCGCGTAGCACCACGACGACGGCCCGCCCCTCTTCGGAGGGGCGGGCCGTCGCCCGTACCCAAACCCTCATCAAGGGCGAGCACGGCATCGGCACCGTCCGCAGGACGACCCTCCCCGGCGGCCTGCGCGTCGTCACGGAGACCCTGCCCTCCGTGCGCTCGGCGACCTTCGGAATCTGGGCCAACGTCGGATCACGCGACGAGACCCCGTCCCTGAACGGCGCCACGCACTACCTCGAGCACCTCCTCTTCAAGGGCACGAAGAAGCGCAGTGCCCTGGACATCTCGGCCGCGCTCGACGCGGTCGGCGGCGAGATGAACGCCTTCACGGCGAAGGAGTACACGTGCTACTACGCGCGCGTGCTCGACACCGACCTGCCGCTCGCCATCGACGTCGTCTGCGACATGCTGACGGGCTCCCTCATCCTCCAGGAGGACGTCGACGCCGAGCGTGGCGTCATCCTCGAAGAGATCGCGATGACCGAGGACGACCCGGGCGACTGCGTGCACGACCTGTTCGCGCACACGATGCTCGGCGACACCCCCCTCGGCCGCCCGGTCCTCGGCACCGAGGACACGATCAACGCCCTCACCGCGGACCGCATCCGCCGCTTCTACAAGAAGCACTACGACCCGACCCACCTCGTGGTCGCCGCCGCGGGCAACGTGGATCACAACAAGGTCGTACGCCAGGTCCGTGCCGCCTTCGAGAAGGCCGGCGCGCTCCAGCGCACCGACGCGGTCCCGATGAGCCCCCGCCAGGGCTCCCGCGCCCTGCGCACCGCGGGCCGCGTCGAGGTCATCAACCGCAAGACCGAGCAGGCCCACGTCATCCTCGGCATGCCGGGCCTGGCCCGCACCGACGACCGCCGCTGGGCCCTCGGTGTGCTGAACACCGCCCTGGGCGGCGGCATGTCGTCGCGCCTCTTCCAGGAGGTCCGCGAGAAGCGCGGCCTGGCCTACAGCGTGTACTCGTACACGTCGGGCTTCGCCGACACCGGCCTCTTCGGTGTGTACGCGGGCTGCCGTCCCAGCCAGGTCCACGACGTCCTGAAGATCTGCCGCGACGAACTCGATCAGGTCGCGGAGCACGGACTGACGGACGACGAGATCGGCCGCGCCATCGGCCAGCTCGCGGGCTCCACCGTCCTCGGCCTCGAGGACACCGGCGCCCTCATGAACCGCATCGGCAAGAGCGAGCTCTGCTGGGGCGAGCACATGTCGGTGGACGACATGCTGGCCAAGATCTCCGCTGTCACCCCCGACGAGGTGCGCGAAGTGGCCCGCGACGTGCTCGGCCACCGCCCGTCCCTGTCGGCCATCGGCCCGCTCAAGGACAAGCAGGCGGCCCGCCTCCACGAAGCGGTCGCGTAGGTCGCGTAGTCCCCGCAAGGGATCGACGTAAGGAATGAAGGACATGAGCAAGCTGCGCGTGGCGGTCATCGGCGCCAGGGGCCGCATCGGCTCCGAGGCCGTGAAGGCCGTCGAGGCCGCCGACGACATGGAACTGGTCGCGGCACTCGGCCGGGGCGACAAGCTGGAGTCGCTGGCGGAGGCCGGCGCCCAGGTCGCGGTCGAGCTGACCCATCCCGACTCGGTGATGGAGAACCTCGACTTCTGCGTACGCCACGGCATCCACGCCGTGGTCGGTACGACGGGCTGGACCGACGAGCGCCTCGCGCGGCTGCGCACGTCGCTGGCGGCCTCTCCGGAGACGGGCGTGCTCATCGCCCCGAACTTCTCCATCGGCGCGGTCCTGACGATGAAGTTCGCGCAGATCGCGGCGCCCTACTTCGAGTCCGTCGAGGTCGTCGAGCTGCACCACCCGAACAAGGCCGACGCCCCCAGCGGCACCGCCACGCGCACCGCCCAGCTCATCGCCGAGGCCCGCCGGGCGGCGGGCAGTGCCCCGCAGCCCGACGCCACGACGACGGCCCTGGACGGTGCCCGCGGCGCGGACGTCGACGGCGTGCCGGTGCACTCCGTGCGCCTGCGCGGCCTCCTCGCCCACCAGGAGGTCCTCCTCGGCGGCGAGGGCGAGACCCTGACCGTGCGCCACGACTCGCTGCACCACAGCAGCTTCATGCCGGGCATCCTGCTCGGCGCACGCCGCGTGGTCGGCACGCCGGGTCTCACGTTCGGCCTGGAACACTTCCTGGATCTCGGCTGACACGAGAACCTCGGGCCGACCCCAGAGCTGAGAGACATGCGCGCAAAGATCACCTACGCCGTCACGGCCGCCGTCCTGGTCGTCTACTTCGTCCTGGTCGGCAGCCGTGGCGTGCTCCTGATGAAGCACGGCACCCTGCTCACCGTCACCTTCGGTGTCGCGGTGCTGATCCTGCCGGTCATCGGCGTCTGGTTCCTCTGGAAGAACACCCAGTTCGTCCGGCGCGCGAACCGCCTCGCCGCCGAGCTGGAGGCTGAAGGCGGCCTGCCCGTGGACGAGTTGAAGCGCACGCCCGGCGGGCGCATCGACCGTGACTCGGCCGACGAGGTCTTCGCCCGCCGCAAGGCCGAGACGGAGGACTCGCCGGACGACTGGCGCTGCTGGTTCCGGCTGGCCGTGGCCTACCACGACGCCAGGGACACTCCTCGCGCGCGGAAGGCCATGCAGCGGGCCATCGCCCTGCACGCGGGCAAGCCGGTGAACGTCTGAGTCAGGCGGTGAACGCCTGAGCCAGGCCGTGAATGCCTGAGCCAGGCCGTGAACGTCGGGCGGACGGCTAGGCGGTGGGCCGGTACTCGACCGCGGGCCGGTACTCGTCGGCCCACGCCTCGATGGAGTCCGCCGCGCGGTTGAACGCCTCGTGCCGTGCCAGGAAGTCCGCGTTCCGGTCGGTCAGCAGCAGCTGCGATGCCCCGGCAGCCTGCTGATCATTCCGTACGAGAACGAGCGCCTGGCCCTGCACCGTGCGGGGCAGCCCGAGCCAGCGCACCGGCTGCTGTGCGGTCCGCACGGCGGAGATCTGTGCCCAGGGGACGGTCTGCGTCGTCAGGAAGCCGACCCTGCGCAGCCCGTGGGCGCTCACCCAGATGCCCATGCGCAGCAGCCGCAGGGAGCCCGTGATGACGAGCGCGGCGATCCCCGCGCAGATCGCGGCGCCCGCGAGGGAGTCCGCGAACGCGATGATCACGGCGGCGAAGAGGACGAACGAGGCGAGCAGCAGCAGGAGCGCCGCGGCTGCCACGCGCCAGGGGCCCGGGCGGTAGGGCCGGCGCCACTGATCGCGGTCGTCGAAGGGCAGCGCGTCGTCCACCACGTCGTCGAAGGTGCGGTCCGCGGTCAGGAAGGGCAGGGGCACGGGCTGATCCTCACTCGATCCACACATGGGCTGTGCCCGGTGAGGCTATCGAGCCGTGCCCCCCGCTACCACCCTTGGGGGTCCGGACGAGTCAGGGCCGGACGGCGGTCGGCGCCGGTCAGCGGCCTTCGGAGGCTTCCGACTGCTGCGTGTGCGCCGGTGACTGGTCGGCCGACATCGCGGGCATCCCGAAGAGCAGGGAGCCCACAAGACCGGCCACGACGGTCAGACCGATGAGCGTGCGGCCCACGACCTGACTGGCCGATGCACGCTCACGGGGTGGGGGAGTGACGTTACTGCGGAACTTGTCGGCTTCGGCGATGAAGGCGAACGGAACGGGCTCTCGCCGACGGAACATGGGGCGCGCTTCTCCTCACGGGTCTCGAACGGAGCTCTGTTGACTCTGTTGTCTATACAGACGCGCGAATCGCCCAAAAGGTGCCCTGTTTCGGCAAATTAGTCGAAGATTGTCGTGGCGGGTCACCGAACGGCGGATTGTCAGTGCCGGGCCATAGAGTGGTCGCCGCCCCAGAGATGCACATGGAAGGACCCCCGCCTGTGAGCGAGACCCCCACCGAAGACCTCAAGCCCAGCTTCCGCAGCGAGGTCACCGTCGAGCTGGTGAAGCACGCCGCCACCGACTCCGACGTCCTGTGGGCCGCGCGAGTCTCCACGGCGGGCGAGCAGTCCCTCGAAGAGCTCCAGAAGGACCCGGAGCGCTCGAAGGGCCTGATCAACTACCTGATGCGGGACCGCCACGGCAGCCCCTTCGAGCACAACTCGATGACGTTCTTCATCAGCGCCCCCATCTTCGTCTTCCGCGAGTTCATGCGGCACCGCGTCGGCTGGTCGTACAACGAGGAATCGGGTCGGTACAGGGAGCTCCAGCCCACGTTCTACGTGCCTGACGAGTCCCGCAAGCTCGTCCAGGAAGGCCGCCCCGGGAAGTACGTGTTCGTCGAGGGCACCCAGGCCCAGCAGGAGCTCACGGGCCGCGTCATGGAGGACTCCTACCGCCAGGCGTACGAGGCGTATCAGGAGATGCTCGCCGCCGGCGTCGCCCGCGAGGTCGCCCGCGCGGTGCTCCCCGTCGGCCTCTTCTCCTCGATGTACGCGACGTGCAACGCCCGTTCGCTGATGCACTTCCTCGGCCTGCGCACGCAGCACGAGCTCGCCAAGGTCCCCTCGTTCCCGCAGCGGGAGATCGAGATGGTCGGCGAGAAGATGGAGCAGCAGTGGGCCGAACTGATGCCTCTCACCCACGCGGCCTTCAACAAGAACGGACGTGTGGCTCCGTAAGGCACTGATGTACGGATGGGCCGAGTGAAGTGTCCGTATTGCGGCACTTCGCGAAGTTCATCTAGCCTGAACGAACGGACCCGGCACTGCTTGAACCCCCGAGCAGGCAGTGCCGGGCTCCACACTTGTCAGGTCCGCACACATCCCCCGAGGGGCGACCCCGCGCTGAGCAGCGAGTAGCGTGTTACCCATGGCTCCGACCTCCACTCCGCAGACCCCCTTCGGGAGGGTCCTCACCGCCATGGTCACGCCCTTCACGGCGGACGGCGCACTTGACCTCGACGGCGCGCAGCAGCTCGCCACTCACCTGGTGGACGCAGGCAATGACGGCCTGGTCATCAACGGCACCACCGGTGAGTCCCCGACCGTCAGTGACGCGGAGAAAAACGATCTCGTACGAGCCGTACTGGACGCGGTCGGAGACCGCGCCCACATCGTCGCCGGCGTCGGCACGAACGACACCCGCCACAGCATCGAGCTGGCCCACGCCGCCGAGCAGGCGGGCGCCCACGGCCTCCTGACCGTCACGCCGTACTACAACAAGCCCCCGCAAGAGGGCCTGTTCCGGCACTTCACCGCCATCGCCGACAGCACCGGCCTGCCGGTCATGCTCTACGACATCCCGGGCCGCAGCGGCGTACCGATCAACACCGAGACGATCGTCCGCCTCGCCGAGCACCCGCGCATCGTCGCGAACAAGGACGCCAAGGGCGACCTCGGACGCGCCAGCTGGGCCATCGCCCGCTCGGACCTCGCCTGGTACTCCGGCGACGACATGCTGAACCTGCCGCTGCTGTCCGTCGGTGCGTGCGGCTTCGTCTCCGTCGTCGGCCACGTCGTCACCCCGGAGCTGCGCGCCATGCTGGAGGCGCACCTCACGGGCGACGTACAGAAGGCCACGGAGATCCACCAGAAGCTGCTCCCGGTCTTCACCGGCATGTTCCGCACCCAGGGCGTGATCACGACCAAGGCGGCGCTGGCCCTCCAGGGGCGCCCCGCGGGTCCGCTCCGTCTCCCGCTGGTGGAACTGTCACCCGACGAGACGGCCCAGCTCAAGGTCGATCTCGCCGCAGGCGGGGTACAGCTTTAACCACAGACTTCACAACTGAATAAGCGAAACACCGCGGGCGACACACGAGGCGACCCAAGCCGACAGCCGCCCGCACCCCACACGACAACTGCTACTGCACGAACGTCATGCGCGCCACGTGCCCCGGAGGTACGTGGCGCGCGTGGTGAGGAGAGTCTTTTGAGTCATCCGCATCCTGAACTGGGCGCCCCGCCGAAGCTCCCGAAGGGCGGCCTGCGGGTCACCCCCCTGGGCGGCCTCGGTGAGATCGGCCGCAACATGACCGTCTTCGAGTTCAACGGTCGCCTGCTGATCGTCGACTGCGGAGTGCTCTTCCCCGAGGAGGAGCAGCCCGGAATCGACCTGATCCTGCCGGACTTCACGTCCATCAGGGACCGCCTCGACGACATCGAGGGCATCGTGCTCACGCACGGCCACGAGGACCACATCGGCGGTGTCCCCTATCTCCTGCGCGAGAAGCCGGACATCCCGCTGATCGGTTCCAAGCTGACCCTGGCGCTGATCGAGGCGAAGCTCCAGGAGCACCGCATCCGTCCGTACACGCTCGAGGTCGTCGAGGGCGACCGCGAGCACCTCGGCCCGTTCGACTGCGAGTTCGTCGCGGTCAACCACTCCATCCCCGACGCCCTGGCCGTCGCCATCCGCACCCCCGCGGGCATGGTCGTCGCCACCGGCGACTTCAAGATGGACCAGCTGCCGATGGACGGCCGCCTGACCGACCTGCACGCGTTCGCGCGGCTGAGTGAGGAGGGCATCGACCTCCTCCTCTCCGACTCGACGAACGCAGAGGTGCCGGGCTTCGTCCCGCCCGAGCGCGACATCTCGAACGTCATCCGGGGCGTCTTCGCCGGCGCGCAGAAGCGCATCATCGTGGCCAGCTTCGCCAGTCACGTGCACCGCATCCAGCAGATCCTGGACGCAGCACACGAGTACGGCCGCAGGGTCGCCTTCGTGGGCCGTTCGATGGTCCGCAACATGGGCATCGCCCGCGACCTCGGATACCTGCGAGTCCCGCCGGGCCTCGTCGTCGACGTGAAGACGCTCGACGATCTGCCGGACAGCCAGGTCGTCCTGGTCTGTACGGGTTCGCAGGGCGAGCCGATGGCCGCGCTCTCCCGCATGGCCAACCGCGACCACCAGATCCGCATCGTCCAGGGCGACACGGTGATCCTGGCGTCGTCCCTCATCCCCGGCAACGAGAACGCGGTCTACCGCGTGATCAACGGCCTGACCCGCTGGGGTGCGAACGTCGTCCACAAGGGCAACGCGAAGGTGCACGTCTCCGGCCATGCCTCGGCCGGTGAGCTGCTGTACTTCTACAACATCTGCAAGCCCAAGAACCTGATGCCGGTCCACGGCGAATGGCGCCACCTGCGCGCCAACGCCGAGCTCGGCGCCCTCACCGGCGTCCCGCACGACCGCATCGTGATCGCCGAGGACGGCGTCGTCGTCGACCTCGTCGAGGGCAAGGCGAAGATCGTCGGCAAGGTCCAGGCGGGATACGTCTACGTGGACGGCCTCTCCGTGGGCGATGTCGGCGAGCCCGCCCTGAAGGACCGCAAGATCCTGGGCGACGAGGGCATCATCTCGGTCTTCGTGGTGGTGGACTCCAGCACCGGCAAGATCACCGGTGGCCCGCACATCCAGGCACGCGGCTCCGGCATCGACGACGGGGTCTTCACCAGCGTCATGCCGAAGATCCAGGAAGTCCTGGAGAAGTCGGCCCAGGACGGGGTCGTCGAGCCCCACCAGCTGCAGCAACTCATCCGCCGCACGCTGGGCAAGTGGGTGTCGGACAACTACCGCCGACGTCCGATGATCCTGCCCGTGGTCGTCGAGGTCTGACCCTTCCGACCGCGCGAGCTCCGGAGCGGGGCGCCTCGATTTGCATCGGGGCGCCCCGCTCCGTTAGGTTTACGGCTCCGCCAGCGAGGGAACCCGCAGCACTCAGGTGCCACGGACCAACCCGAACGGGGCGGGAATTCCGACTCAGAATCTCTGATAAAGTCGGAACCGCCGGAAAGGGAAACGCGAAAGCCGAAAGGCCGGAGCGGGAACCGGAAAGGCACCGAGGAAGTCGGACACGAAAGAGT
>NZ_JBFBEE010000021.1:0-151642 GCF_040683555.1 Streptomyces sp. NPDC093510 | reverse complement strand
GGCTACCAGGTCACCAACGTCGAGGCCTCCATGTCCTCCCCGTCCTCCCTGCTCCACTGGACGCGGCGCATGATCGAGATCCGCAAGCAGAACCCCGCCCTGGGCATCGGCTCGTACGCCGAACTGCCGTCGTCCAACCCGGCGGTGCTCGCCTATCTGCGCGAGTACCAGGACGACCTCGTGCTGTGCGTCCACAACTTCTCCCGCTTCGCGCAGCCCACCGAACTCGACCTGCGCGCCTACGACGGACGCCATCCCGTGGAGCTGATCGGCGGGGTCCGCTTCCCCGCCATCGGTGAGCTGCCCTACCTGCTGACACTGGCGGGACACGGCTTCTACTGGTTCCGGCTGTGCAACGACCTCCACCCGCGCCGCCCGGCGGAACCCGCCGTGCGCCTTTGAAGGGACGTGTCGCATGCTCGAGACCGCAACGCAGTCGCGTGGCAGCAGCCTCAGCCCTCCGCTGCTGCTCACGTCGTTGGCAGGAGTACTTCAGGAGTGGCTGCCGCAACAGCGCTGGTTCGCGGGCAAGGGGCTGCCCGTCACGGACCTCGCCGTGGTGTCGATGACCGAGCTGCATCCGGGCTGCCTGCACCTGCTGATCCGTTCGAGGCACGCCGGGTCGCGCGACGACTGCTACCAACTGCTGCTCGGCGTGCGCGAGGACCTGCCGACCCGCCTCCACCACGCCGTCGTCGGGCGCCCCGACGAGGGCCCTCTCGCGGGGCTCACCGTGTACGACGCCCTCCACGACCCCCGCTCGGCCGCGCTCCTCCTGGAACGCCTGCGCACGCCGGGCACGGCAGGCCCCCTGCGCTTCGAACGTGACGCGCAGGCCGTGGTGCCCTCCGGGCTCACGCCGCGCGTCCTGGACGGGGAGCAGTCCAATACCTCACTCGTGTACGGCGATTCCTTCATCCTGAAGCTGTTCCGGCGCATCCAGTACGGCGTCAACCCCGACCTTGAGGTTCCGTGGGCGCTGGCCCGTGCCGGGTGCGCCCGTGTGCCCGCTCCCGTGGCCTGGTTCTGGACCGGCGAGCCGCGCAGGACGACACTCGGGGTGCTGCAGCCGTTCCTGCCCGAGGCGACGGACGGCTGGACTCTGGCGCTCCAGTCCCTCACGGCGGGCCGGGACTTCACCGACGAGTCGTACGAACTGGGGCGGGCCACCGCCGAGGTGCACCTGGCGCTCGCCCAGGTCTTCGCGCCCGGCCCCGCGGACCTGCACGGGGGCCGCCGCCTCGCCTCCGCGATGACGGAGCGCCTGGACACCACCGCGCGTCAGGTGCCCGCGCTCGTTCCGTACGTGTCCCGGCTGCGGGCCGCGTACGGCGCCGTCGCGGCGCGCGGCCCGGGCCGGCCGCCCCAGCGGATCCACGGGGATCTGCACCTCGGCCAGGTCCTGCGGGCGGGGCAGCGGTGGTTCGTCATCGACTTCGAGGGCGAGCCGGCCCGCCCGATCGCCGAACGCAGGCGCGCCCAGGCGCCCGTGCGCGACATCGCGGGCATGCTCCGCTCCTTCGATTACGCGGCCCACGCCAGGCACCCCTGGCAGCCCCGGTGGGCCCAGCGCTGCCGCGACGCGTACTGCGCGGGCTACGCCGCACAGGCGGCGTGGGACCCGCGGGGTCAGGCCGAACTCCTGCGGGCCTACGAGACGGACCGGGCGGTGTACGAGGCGCTGTACGAGGCCAGGCACCGGCCGGACTGGCTGCCCGTGCCCATGGCGGCGATCGCCCGTCTGGCCGAGGGCCGTTGACTTCCACGGCGGCGACGCCGCCCCCGCCGCTCTTCACCCGCCCAGAGGAGATCTGAACCCGTGGTCATCGCCGATACGTCCGTAACCGACCCCGCGGTCACCCTCCGCACTCCTCCGCTCGATGTCCGGCCCGTCCCCGATGAGGGCCCCGGGCAGGACTGGCGCGTGTCCGAGGCGCCGCCGATGGACGACGAGACCCGGGGCCGCCTGCTGGCGGGCGCCCACCACGATCCGCACGCCGTGCTCGGCGCGCACCAGGTGCCCGGTGGTGTGGCCTTCACCGTTCTGCGCCCGTACGCCCAGGCGGTGGCCCTCGTCGTCGAGGGGCGGGCCGTGCGGCTGAACGACGTGGGGGACGGTCTGTTCTCGGGTGTGCTGCCGCTCGCGTCGGTGCCCGCGTACGAGCTGCGGGTGACGTACGACGGCCGGGACACCGAGATGCAGGACCCCTACCGCTTCCTGCCCGCGCTGGGCGAGCTCGATCTGCACCTGATCGGCGAGGGGCGTCACGAGGAGCTGTGGAAGGCGCTGGGCGCGCATCCGATGACCCACCAGGGCGTCGTCGGCACACGGTTCACGGTGTGGGCGCCCAATGCCAGGGGGGTGCGGGTGTGCGGGGACTTCTGTCACTGGGACGGCGCCGCGCAGCCCATGCGTTCGCTGGGTTCGTCCGGTGTGTGGGAGCTGTTCCTCCCCGGTATCGGTGAGGGAGACCGCTACAAGT
The DNA here is from genome assembly GCF_040683555.1 of Streptomyces sp. NPDC093510. NCBI lineage: Bacteria > Bacillati > Actinomycetota > Actinomycetes > Kitasatosporales > Streptomycetaceae > Streptomyces > Streptomyces sp. NPDC093510. The sequence continues at coordinate 149,159 of NZ_JBFBEE010000021.1, read as the reverse complement.
TCGACATCACGCGCCCCGACGGCACGCACACCCTGCGCGCGGACCCGATGGCCCGCCGCGCGGAGACGCCGCCGGCGACCGCCTCCGTGGTTACCCGGTCGACCCATGTGTGGGCGGACGAGGAGTGGATGGCGCACCGCGGTGACCGCCCGGTGCACCAGGCGCCCCTCTCGGTGTACGAGGTCCATCTGCCGTCCTGGCGGGCGGGACTGACTTACCGTCAGTTGGCGGTGGAGCTGACGGAGTACGTGGCCGACGCGGGCTTCACTCATGTGGAGTTCATGCCGGTGGCCGAGCATCCGTTCGGCGGCTCGTGGGGCTATCAGGTCACCGGGTTCTACGCGCCGACCGCCCGCCTCGGCACGCCCGACGACTTCAAGTTTCTCGTCGACGCGCTGCACAGGGCGGGCATCGGCGTGATCATGGACTGGGTGCCGGCGCACTTCCCCAAGGACGACTGGGCGCTCGCGGCGTTCGACGGGGAGCCGCTGTACGAGCCGAGTGACCCCCGGCGGGCCGAACACCCCGACTGGGGCACCCTCACCTTCGACTACGGCCGCCGCGAAGTGCGGAACTTCCTCGTGGCCAACGCGGTCTACTGGTGCGAGGAGTTCCACATCGACGGGCTGCGGGTGGACGCCGTGGCCTCGATGCTCTACCTCGACTACTCCCGCGAGGACGGCCAGTGGTCCGCCAACGAGCACGGCGGCCGGGAGAACCTGGACGCGGTGTCGTTCCTCCAGGAGATGAACGCGACGGTCTACCGCCGCTGTCCCGGCGTGGTCACCATCGCCGAGGAGTCGACGGCGTGGGACGGCGTCACGCGCGCCACCCACGACATGGGCCACGGCGGCTTCGGCGGGCTCGGCTTCGGCCTGAAGTGGAACATGGGGTGGATGCACGACTCGCTGGAGTACATCCAGCACGAACCCGTCCACCGCCAGTACCACCACAACGAGTTGACCTTCGCCATGGTCTACGCGTACAGCGAGAACTACCTCCTGCCCATCTCGCACGACGAGGTCGTCCACGGCAAGCAGGCGCTGGTGTCGAAGATGCCGGGCGACTGGTGGCAGCAGCGCGCGAACCACCGCGCCTACCTGGCCTACATGTGGGCCCACCCCGGCAAGCAACTCCTGTACATGGGACAGGAGTTCGCGCAGGGAGCCGAGTGGACGCCGGAGCACGGGCCGGACTGGGGGCTGCTGGACCCCGCGTACCCCGCCGAGCCGGACCACAACGGGGTGCGGCGGCTGGTGCGGGACCTCAACCATCAGTACCGGGCGGCCCCCGCGCTGTGGGAGCAGGACACGGTGCCCGCCGGATTCGCCTGGGTCGACGCGGACGCCGCCCAGGACAACGTGGTGGCGTTCCTGCGCTTCGCCGCCGACGGGACACCGCTCCTGGCCGTCAGCAACTTCTCCCCCGTGATCCGCCACGACTACGCGCTCGGCGTGCCGCAGTCGCCCGGCACCTGGCGGGAGGCGCTCAACACGGACGCGGCCGATTACGGCGGCGGCGACGTGCGCAACGCGGACCCGCTGCGGACGGAGCCGGAGCCCGCGGGTGCCTTCCCCGCCCGCCTGCGCGTCACCCTTCCCCCGCTGGCCACGCTGTGGCTGCGGCCCGAGTGAGGTTCAGGGACGCCAGCGTTGCGCGTACCCCTCCCGCAGCGGCCCGCCGAACAGGTCGAGCACCTCTTCGGCGGCGGCCGTCAGCGGTGCGGGGTCGGCGTGCTCGGCCACGGTCCGGTGGCCGTCCAGCAGGGCCTTGCCGCGCGCCGGGTCCGCGCTCAGCAGCCTGCGCGGCAGCCATTTGCCGATGCCCGTCCAGGCGTTGTGGTGCGCGGTGAGGAGGTGCGCCGCCTTGCCCAGGGTGAGGTCGGCGAGGGCGAGCTGTTCGTAGCGCTGGTCCGGTGCGGTGTCGGCGAGGTCGTCCATGAAGCAGGTGAGGCCGTAGCGGTCCCTTTCGCGCTCCTCGGGGGTGAGGGGTGGCGGCCCGTCGGCGAGCACGGCGCGGGCCTGTGCGCACGTGCGGGCGAGATGGCCGTGGGGGTCGAGCAGGGGCAGGCCTTCGGCGTGGACGAACAGGAGAGTGGCGCGGCGGCGGGCCCTGTCCCACGCGAAGTACTCCGGCACGTCCGCGAGCGTGGTGAGGAACAGCTCGGCGGGACGCCCTTCGTGGCGTATCACTTCGCGGCGGCTGGTGTCGGAGTCCGGGAGGAGGATGGCGACGTCGAGGTCGCTCGTCGCCGCGGCGCGCCCCTGGGCGGCCGAGCCTCCCAGCACGGCGCCGAGAGCGTCGGGAAAGAGCTCCGCGACGAGGCGTGAGGCCTGGGCGGTGGGGCTGTCGTGACTGTTCATGGGCGACCATGGTGCCGGTTCGGATGCGTGCTCCCGGTAAAGGGACTGTGCCGGTCCGGCCTTGCCCGGCACTGGTTGCGCCACCCTGCCCGGCCCCGGCCCGGCGACCCGGGAGGCGGCGCTCCGGCCGGCCCGCACCGGCCCGCCCGCCGAGACGGTCGGCCTCCTGCCTTTCCCCAGGTCCTCCAGGTCCCTCAGGTCCCCCGGCTCCGAGAGGAGACTTTCCGCTCCCGGGGCGTCCCGGCCCACGTCAGGCCGGAGCGGAGAACCTCCTCCGCCAGGCCAGTGCGACGTGCACGAGTCCGATCAGGACCGGGACCTCGATGAGCGGGCCCACGACGCCCGACAGGGCCTGGCCGCTGGTCACCCCGAAGGTGGCGATGGCGACGGCGATGGCGAGCTCGAAGTTGTTGCCGGCCGCGGTGAAGGCGAGCGTGGCCGTGCGGTCGTACGCGAGACCGAGGGCCTTGCCCAGCAGGAACGTGCCGAAGAACATCACGGCGAAGTAGACGAGCAGCGGCAGCGCGATCCGGGCCACGTCGAGCGGCTGCGAGGTGATCGTCCTGCCCTGCAACGCGAAGAGGACGACGATCGTGAAGAGCAGTCCGTAGAGCGCCCACGGGCCGATCCTGGGCAGGAAGCCCGACTCGTACCTCTCGCGCCCCAGCCTCTTCTCGCCCACACGGCGCGTGAGGAACCCGGCGAGCAGCGGGACGCCGAGGAAGACGACGACGTTCAGGGCGATCTTGCCCATGGAGATGTCGAGCTGCTCGCCGTCGCCGAGACCCAGCCAGTCCGGCAGCAGGTCGAGGTAGAACCAGCCCAGGAGGCCGAACGCGACGACCTGGAAGACCGAGTTGAGCGCGACGAGGACGGCGGCCGCCTCGCGGTCGCCGCAGGCCAGGTCGTTCCAGATGATGACCATGGCGATGCAGCGGGCCAGGCCGACAATGATCAGCCCGGTGCGGTACTCGGGCAGGTCGGGCAGGAAGATCCACGCGAGCGCGAACATGACGGCAGGACCGACGATCCAGTTGACGACCAGCGAGGAGACCATCAGCCGGCGGTCGCCGGTGACGGCGTCGAGCCTGTCGTAGCGGACCTTCGCCAGGACCGGGTACATCATGACCAGCAGGCCGAGGGCGATCGGCAGGGAGATGCCGCCGGTCTCGACCTCGGCGAGGGCGTCACCCAGGCCGGGGACGAGACGGCCGAGACCGATTCCCGCGGCCATCGCCGCCAGGATCCACACGGCGAGGTACCGGTCGAGCGTGGAGAGCTTCGCGACGACCGAGTCGTCCGCGCCGTCCCGGGGCGGGGCGGCCGTGCCGGGGTCCGCCGCGCTCATCAGCAGGCCCGCTTGCGGTCGGTCGCGATCGTCGTACGCGCGGTCTCGGCGAGCTCGCCGAACAGTTCGGCCAGCGACTCCAGGGCCTCCGGGCGGAGCCTGTAGTACGTGAAGCGGCCGCACGGCTCGGTCTCCACGACGCCCGCCTCCCGCAGGACGCGCAGATGGTTGGAGAGGTTCGTCTGCCGGGCGCCCGTCTCCGCCACGAGGTGGGTGGTGCAGAGCGTCTCGTGGGCGAGCAGGGTCACGATCCGCAACCGGAGCGGGTCGGCGACGATCCGGATCAGATCAGTCTTGGCTGACGTCATCATGGGCTGATACTTTCACATCCACCCCCTCGTACGACAGGAGAGACCTTCCGATGCCTGACAAGCCCTCTGTCCTGTTCGTGTGCGTCCACAACGCCGGGCGCTCCCAGATGGCCGCCGCCTGGCTGTCCCACCTGGCGGGCGACCGCGTCGAGGTCCGCTCGGCGGGCTCCGCCCCGGGCAACGAGGTGAACCCGGCCGCGGTCGAGGCGATGCGCGAGGTGGGCATCGACATCTCCGCCGAGACCCCGAAGATCCTGACCGTGGCCGCGGTCGAGGAGTCGGACGTCTGCGTCACGATGGGCTGCGGCGACACCTGCCCGGTCTTCCCCGGGAAGCGCTACCTCGACTGGCGGTTGGCGGACCCCGCGGGCCGGGGCGTCGCGGCGGTCCGTCCCATCCGCGACGAGATCAGGGTCCTGGTCGAGGGCCTGATCGCCGAGATCGCACCGGAGCCGGCCGCCTGAGCGACGGCGCCGTCAGCCTCGCCCGCGCGCGTTGAGCCGGGCGGCGCGGCGCGTCAGGTGGTCGCGCTCGGCGAGGTCGGTCAGCCGTTGGGGAGGATGACCGCCCGGCCGTTGACGCGGCCCTCGTGCAGGTTCTCGTACGCCTTCGGGGCGTCGTCCAGCGCGTACGTTTTCACGTGGACGTCGATCGCTCCGGACCTGGCCAGGTCGAGGACCTCGATCAGCTCGGCCCTGCTGCCCCAGTACGGGGCGCGGAACGCGGCGTCGAAGGGGGTCGTGCCGAAGCCGACGGACGCGGCCCCGCCACCGATGCCGACGATCGTGACGTCGGCCTCCACCGCCGCGCAGGCGGCCGCCGTCGCCGCGGTGGGCGGCGCGCCGACGAAGTCGAACACCGCCTGGGCGCCCAGGCCGCCGGTCAGCTCGCGGACCCGGCCCGCCGCCCCGTCCGACAGGACGGCCTCGTGGGCGCCGACCTTCCTGGCCAGGGCCAGCTTCTCCTCGGTGACGTCGAGGGCGATCACCCGTGCCGGGGTCAGTGCGCGCAGCAGCTGGATGGCGACGTGCCCCAGACCGCCGGTGCCGATGACCACGGCCGTGCTGCCGGGGGTCAGCTTGGGCAGCGAGGTCTTGATGGCGTGGTACGGGGTCAGGCCCGCGTCGGTGAGCGGCACGGCGGTCACCGGGTCGAGGCCGCCGAGCGGGACCAGGTGGCGGGGGTCGTCGACGATCATGTACTCGGCGATGGCGCCGGGCGCCCCGAGTCCCGGCGGGCGGATGCCGAGCTCGGCGGCGCGCGTGCAGAGGTTCTCCTTGCCCTGTGCGCACATCAGACAGCTGCCGCAGCCCCACGGGCCGTACACGGCGACGGACTCACCGAGCGCGAGCCCGGTGACACCGTCGCCCAGCGCGGCCACGGTCCCGGCGCCCTCGTGGCCGAGGGTGAGCGGCAGCGGGAAGCCCAGGGACTCCGCCGGCCGGCTCATCACGGCGATGTCGGAGTGGCAGACGCCCGCGGCGGTGACCTTCAGGAGCACCTGGCCAGGGCCGGGTTCGGGGCGCGGGACGGTGACGACCTCGGGGGCGGTGCCGACGCTGCGGTACTGGACGGCCTTCATCTCGGCGGGCAGGTCCGGGCCCGGCAGTTCTCGGTCTGACATCTCGGGTACCTCTTCTTTCTCTCTTTTCTTTCCCCGGTGCGGCTCCGGCGCGGCCGGTCAGCGGGCCGCGTAGCCGCCGTCGACCAAGTGGTAGCTGCCGTTGATGAACGAGGCGCGGTCCGAGAGCAGGAACAGCGTGAGGTCCGCGACCTCGTCGGCGGTGCCGAGGCGGCCCTGCGGGTGGAGCGCGATCAGCTGCCGGCGCTGCGCCTCGTCGCCCTTGAGCAGCGGGGTGTCGATGAAGCCGGGGGCGACGGCGTTCACGCGGACGCCCGAAGCCGCGTACTCCACGGCCGCGCTCTTGGTCAGGCCGACGACCGCGTGCTTGGCGGCGGCGTACGCGGGAGAGCCCGCGAAGCCGTTCGTGCCGAGGATCGAGGACATGTTGACGACCGCGCCGCCGCCCGCGGCGATGAGCTGCGGCAGCTCGTGACGGAGGGAGTAGAAGACTCCGTTGAGGTTGGTGTCGATGACGCGCCGCCAGTCCTCGACCGTGTACTCGCCGGTCGGGGCGGAGGCGCCGGCGATCCCGGCGTTGTTGACGGCGAGCCGCAGGCCGCCGAAGGTCTCGACGGTGAACTCGACGGCGCGGCGCACCGATTCGGGGTCGGTGACGTCGACGCGGACGGCGGCGGCGCGGCCGCCGGCCTCGGTGAGCGACCGGGCGACGTCGTGCGCGCCCTGTTCGTTGTGGTCCGCGACAACGACGGCGGCTCCCGCCGCGGCGAGCCGGCGGGCGACCTCGAGTCCGATGCCGGAGGCGGCGCCGGTGACGAGGGCGGGCTTCCCGGCGAACTCTCCCGCAACGGCGGCGGTCGCGTCAGTGGGGCGGGTGGGGCGGGTGGCGCTGGTGGCGCTGGTGGCGCTGGTGGCGCTAGTGCTCATGGGGGCGCTGGTGCTCATGGTGGTGCCTGGTTTCACGTGGTGGTGGTTCGGGGTGCGGGCTCGTCGGCCAGGGCCGCGAACGCCGCTTCGATGAGCTGCGGCAGGGGGGTCTTCGCGCCGGGCGCGATCCAGAACCGCACGGCGGTGCCGAACGCGCCGACCGCCAGCGAGACGGCCAGTGCCGGGCGCAGGTCGCGCTCGGCGTCCAGGCCGAGCCTGCGCGCGACGATCGCCACCGACTCGGTCTCGGCCTCGTCCCGCACCCGCAGATAGGCGGAGAGCAGCGACGGCTCCTCGTGGAGCAGCCGGAGCAGGTCGCCCGAGCGGGGCAGCCGGTGCCAGGCCGTCGGTTCGTCGTCGAGCCAGCCGCGCAGGGCCCTGTAGTAGGCCGTGAGCGGGCTCTCCTTCGGGGGGCGGGCGGCGAGCGCGGCGTTGATCCGCGCGTAGTCGGCGCGCAGGGCGTCGACCACGGCGTCCTCCTTCCCGGCGAAGTACCGGGAGAAGGTGCGGCGGGAGACGTCGGCGCGTTCGCTGATCGTCTCGACGGTGACCTGGTCGAGGCCTTGGGCGAGGACGAGGTCCACGGCGGCGTTCGCCATGGTCGCCCGGCTCTCCCGGACCTTGCGGGTCCTGCGGCCCTGTGTGCTGCTCATGCTTCGACTGTACTCCTCAAAGTGTCCCAGTGAGACAGTTGCCCCTTCGGGGCAGTTGCCTCTACGGGACACTTGTCCCGCTGGGACAGCACGCCGTTTCGGCGGATTCACCCCTGCCGGGCCCCGGCCCGGCGTGCCATCGTGGGGAGGCCGCTGGTCCGGACCAGCGGGCGGGGGCCGAGAAGATCCATGCCGAGCCGGATGCCGATGAGGAGCGTGCGCATGCGCGGCACCACCGTCCTGCCGGGTGAGGGGAACAACGGAGAACCGGGCGAGGAGGGCATGCCGACCCATCGGCTGCAGGTGCCGAAGCCCAACGCCCTGCCCTTCGCCATCGGCACGTTCGACACCATCGGACCCATGTCGCGCGCGCCCTTCCCGCACCGGCACACCTTCTACGAGATCGTCCACGTCACCGGCGGCACCGGCGGGCACGTCGTCGACCTGAGCCGCTTCCCGCTGCGGCCGCCGAACCTGTGCGTCATCGCGCCCGGGCAGGTCCACCAGTGGGACGGCGTCACCGGCCTGGAGGGCCAGGTCATCCTCTTCACCGACGACTTCCTCGTGGACCACCCGGCCGACCGGTACGTCCTGCGCACGCTCGCCCGGCGCTCCTGGCTCGACCTGCCCGAGGGGGCGGCGGAGGCGACCGCGCGCCTGGTCGCCGATCTGGACTGCGAGTACCGGTCGGGGGCCCACGGATTCGAGAGCGTCCTGCGGGCCCTGCTGCACGTCCTGGTGGTGCGGGCGGCGCGGCTGCCCGCACCCCGGCCGCCGGTGACGGCGTCCGCACCGCCGCCGCACGAGGGCGCGCCGCACTCACGGCCGGGCTCGGTGGCCGCGGAGTTCGTGACGCTCCTGGGCACACCCGAGGGCGCCCTTCAGTCGGTGCGGTCGTGCGCGGACCGGCTGGGCGTCTCGGTGAGCTACCTCAGCGAGGTGGTGAAGGCGTCCACCGGCCGCACGCCCGGCGAACTGATCCGGCAGACCCGGGTGCACGAGGCCAAACGCCTGCTGCTGCGCACCGAGTTGTCGGTCCGTCAGGTGGCGGGCCGGGTCGGGTTCGGCGACCCGGCGTACTTCTGCCGCTTCTTCCGCCGCGAGACCGGCGCGAGTCCCGGGGACTTCCGGCGCGGCGGTGGCGATATTCACCACGACCACCGGCTCGAGTCCATCGCCGGGCCCTCCTCCCCCGCATAGCTTCATAGCCGATCCGGAACCCACCCATCCCGTACGGCTCAGGAGGAGCGAGCGATGGACAACGAGATCGGCACCCCCACCGGCGACGGCACCCCCGAACCCGGCGAAGCCTCCACCGACGTGAACGGCAGCAAGGGCCCGAGCCGCAAGACCGTCCTGCGGGCCGCCGCGGCGATGGGCATATCCGTGCCCATGGCCCTCTGGGGAGCACCCGCGCTGGCGCGGACCGCCGGCGAGCGCGGCGAGGCCGTCGAGCCGACACCGACCTGCGACGACGGTGACGACCCGACCGTTCCGCAGATGGAGGGGCCGTACTTCAAGCGCAACTCGCCGCAGCGCACCTCGCTCGTCCAGCCCGGCACACCGGGCGTGCGCCTCACCGTCACCGGCTACGTCTTCGGGCTGGCCTGCAAGCCGATCCCCCGGGCGCTGCTGGACTTCTGGCAGGCCGACACGTACGGAGCGTACGACAACGTCGGATACCGCTTCCGGGGGCACCAGTTCACCGACGCCAACGGCGCGTTCAAGCTCTCCACGATCGTGCCGGGCCTCTACCCGGGACGCACTCGCCACCTGCACGTCAAGGTGCAGGCCCCCGGGCGCCCGATCCTCACGACGCAGCTGTACTTCCCGGGCGAGCCGCGCAACAACACGGACTCGCTCTTCGACCCCCGGCTGCTCATGAACGTCCGCACCGTCGGCAACGCGAAGGAGGCGGATTTCGACTTCGTCCTCAACGTGCCGCAGTAGCGGCGCCGTACAACCTTTGGTGGGCACGGCAGGTCAACCGACCGGCCAAGAACACCTGAGGAACAGAGGAAGACGTATGCCGCTCGCCGACCGCAGAGTCCGTCGCACCATGCCCCTGATCGCCGCGTCCCTGCTGGTCGGCAGCGGCCTCACAGCCTGGACGCTGGGGCAGGGCACCGCCCACGCGGCCGCGCGGGACGCCGGGGCCGGCCGCGCGGGCGTCGCCGCGAAGCCGACGGACGACTTCAACGGCGACGGCTACGCCGACCTGGTCGTCGGCGCCCCGGGCGGCACGGTCTCCGGCAAGGCCAAGGCCGGGTACGTGGTGGTGACGTACGGCTCCAAGGACGGGCTCGACCCCGCCCGCAAGAAGATCGTCAGCCGTTCCACCAGCGGCGTCCCGGGTGCGGCCACCGCCAAGCAGGCGTTCGGCAGCGGCTTCACCAAGGGCGACCTGGACCACGACGGCTTCGCCGATCTCATCATCGGCAACGACAGCCGGAGCTCCGCCGCGGGCGCTGTGGTCCTGTGGGGCTCCGCGTCCGGCCTCACCGGCGGCACGAAGATCGCCGCGTACGGGTTCGCGCCCCAGGCCGGGGACTTCGACGGTGACGGCACCACGGACCTCGCGCTGTTCGCCCAGGCCGGTTTGCACGGCGACGATCCGGTCGGCCAGGGCGCCCGCCTCTGGAAGGGGCCCCTCAAGCGCACCGGGACCCCGGCCGCGACCCTCGACTTCATGGACAAGTCCGAGTGGTGGAGCTACGACGACGAGCGCCCCGACTCCGCGTGCGGTGAGAGGCCCGAGACCTGCATCGACGGACCGCAGTCCGTGAAGGGCCCGGTGATCCCCCAGGCCGTCGGCGACATCAACGGCGACGGCCGCGCCGACATCGCGATGAACGACTACTCCGGTGACGGCGAGTGGGGCAACAGCGTCTTGTACGGCAGCGCCACCGGCTTCGTGCGGAGTGACGCGCCGGGCGCCGGCGGTGTCATGGGAGTCGGCGACATCAACGGCGACCAGTACGACGACCTGGTCGTGGGCAACAGCGACTACGAGAGCAGGGCCATGGTCGCCTACGGCTCGGCGGAAGGACTGAAGGACGACGTACAGAAGTTCGATCAGAATCTGCCGGGCGTTCCGGGTGCCGAGGAGAGCGGTGACGGCTTCGGCAGTTCGGTCGCGGTCGGCGATGTGACCGGCGACGGCTACGCCGACGTCGCGCTCGGCGTGGTCGGCGAGGACGTGCGGGACATCGCCGACGCGGGCGCGGTCGTCCTCGTGCGCGGCAGCGCCGCCGGCGTGACCGGCACCGGCGCCCAGGCCTTCCACCAGGACACGGCGGGCGTCCCCGGAGTCGCGGAGAAGAACGACGTGTTCGGGGCGGCCGTGTCGCTGCTCGATGTCACGGGCGACGGGCACGGCGACCTCACCGCGTCCTCCACGGCGGAGAACGCCCAGGCCGGCGCGGTGTGGTCGCTGCGCGGCACGAGTACGGGACTGACGGCGACGAAGTCCGTGGCCTTCGGCCCCAAGGACGTCGGCGCCCCCGCCACCGCGGCGCTCTTCGGCAGCAGGCTCCGCTAGGGCAGGACCTGTGGCCCGGTCTGAGGCCTCCCCCCGTCGGAGGCCTCAGACCGGGCGGATCATTTCCCAGGTGTCGACCGCGTAGTCGAGCGTCATGCCGTGCCGTTCGTACAGGGCGAGCGCGCCGCTGCTGTTGTCGGTGTCCACGCCGAGGCCGATGCGGTCGCGGCCCAGCGCCGCGTAGTGCCCGAAGGCGTGGCGCAGGAGGTGGCTGCCGAGACCGCGCCCGCGGGCCTCGGCCAGGACGCCGAGGTTGCCTATCCAGCCCATCGACACCCGGTCGTTGTGGGTACGCAGCACGGCGGCGTCGCCGACGCCTTCGACGTGGGCGACCCAGATCAGTGACCAGTCGGCTCGCCCGGCGTCGATGTCGTCCAGCCACTGCGCGTAGGTGCGCGGCTGGTGGTCGAAGTGCTCCGTGAAGCACTTCTGGAGCAGGTCGTGCGCGCGCCTGCGGTCCTCTTCGGCCAGGCAGGGGCGCAGCGTCACGCCGGGCGGCGCGGCGGTCAACAGATCGGCGGCGGGGTCCAGTTGACGCTCCATCACGTTGTAGCGGCGCACGGTGCGCCAGCCCCGTGCGCGCAGCGCGTCCGGGTCCGTGGTGGGTGCGGTGTTGAGGTGCAGATGCACCACCGCACGGGCCGCGCCGTTGGCCGCGGCCCGTTCCACGGCGCGGCGCTCCATCAGGTCGAACAGGTGCAGGGAGCCTTCGGGGCGGCCGGGCAGGACGTAGTGGTCGACGTCGATCCGCTCACCGCCGGAGTCGTCCCACAGCAGCGCGTACCCCACGAGCAGGTCGCCGTCGAACAGCAGCCAGGAGTCCCGCTCCAGGTCCACCTCGGGGTGCTTCAAGTCGGCCTGGATCTCGTCCTGTTCGGTGTCGGCTCGGCCGATCTCCAACAGGTCGACCGCATTGAGCAGCTCGCACACGGCCGCCGCGTCATTCAGCGTCGCCGGGCGCACGGTCAGGCCGGGAGGCGGCTCGAGGGACGTCGTCATGCGTCCACTGTCCGGGGGCGGGTGCCCGGACCACAACGGATTTTTTACCCGGGGGGGCGGGCGCCATCCATCTCGTACGAGTACCTGACGCCGCGTGTGCACCCCGGCGTTGCTCGGCACGGGGTCTGCCATTACTCACACCCGCCGCCCGGCCCACGAGGCGTCCACCCCCTCTCCCACCGCGGTGACCGTCCCCGCGACCTCGCTGCCGAGGAGATGGCCCTCCCGAAAGCCGTGGCCGGCAAGCGCTCCCCGGCGGATCACGGCGTCCACGCCGCCCACCCCGACCGCCTCCGTGGCGATCCGCACCTGCCCCGGGGCGGGAACGGGCGGGGGAACATCGACCGTGCGCTCCGACGCCCGCGACAACCGGATCCGCGTCCTGGACGCCGCCCGCGCGGTCTTCGGCGAGAAGGGTCTGAGCGCGCCCGTGCGCGAGGTCGCCCGGCACGCGGGCGTCGGCCCCGCCACGCTGTACCGGCACTTCCCCACCAAGCAGGCACTGATCGTGGAGACCTTCGCCGAGCAGCGGCGGGAGTGCCATGCCGCCGTCCGCGACGCCCTCGCGGACTCGGACGCGTGGCACGGCTTCCAGCGCCTGGTCGAGCAGATCTGCGAACTCCACGCGCACAGCAGGGGGTTCGCCGACGCCTTCATGACGGCCTTCCCCGAGGCCATGGACTTCACCGCCGACCGGGAGCAGACGCTGCGCGCGGTCGGTGAACTGGCGCGCCGCGCCCAGCAGACCGGCCGGCTCCGCCCCGGCTTCGTCGTCGACGACCTGATCCTCATGCTCACGGCCCATCGGGGCCTCCAGGACGCCCCGCGCGCCGCCCGGCTCACGGCCTCCCGACGCTTCGCCGCCTACATGATCGAGGCATTCCGCGCCACCCCGGAGACGAAAGCCCCCGCCCCACTGCCCCCGGCACCACACCCCGGCACGCCGTAGGCCCCGCAACTGAAGGTTCGTAAGCCTGGGATTGCGGCGGTGCGAGGTTCAGGCCAGTACTGCTCGTACCGTCTTGCCGCCGCGGTGGGTGCCCACGACCTCCAGGCGGTGGGCGAGCAGCCGGACCATCGCGAGGCCGCGTCCGCTCTCCCTGTCGGTGCTGTGCCCGCGGACCCGTGGCCGCTCGGGGCTGGCGTCGGTGACCTCGACGGTCACCCGGCCGCCGGACACCTGCACCCGCAGACGGCAGCCGCCGTCCGTGTGCCGCAGCGCGTTGGACACGAGCTCGGAGACGACCAGCGTCGCGTCGTCCACCCGCTCGGCGTCCACCTCGCTCTTGCGGCGCCGGGACCCGGCGAGGAACCCGGAGGTCAGTCTCCGTGCCCGGCCCGCCGACGCGGGCTCCTGCGGCAGCGCGTACTCCACCCGTTCCGTGGACCGCTGGGCGCGCTGGTGCGCACGCATGACAGCTCACTCCCCTCCCTGTAACAAACCGGCGTCCACCCGCGATCGACGTCGCCACCGGGGTCGCGACGCGTGGTGCGCGACCGGTCCTGCCCCTCGGTGATGCCCCCGCCCGCTGATCCCCAATCCGCCCGTGACCGCTTCCCTCGTCACACATTGACGTTGACATCAGCTTCGAACCAGACTGAACGGCCGTCCTCCGTACCGGGAAAGGCCGCCCATGAACCCGACTCCCCGCCCCTACAAGGACTACCAGGACGAGATCTACCTCGACGGTCTGCGCGGGATCGTGCCCAAGTACCCGATGACATACGCGGAGTTGGAGGCACGCGCCCATGCCGCGATGCCGCCTTCGGTCGTGTCGTACGTCGCAGGGGGCGCGGGTGACGAGCACACGCAGAACGCCAACGTCACCGCCTTCGAGTGCTTGGGGCTGATACCGCGCATGTTCGTCGGCGCCGCACAGCGCGACCTGTCCGTCGACCTGTTCGGCATGCGGCTGCCCTCGCCCCTGTTCATGGCGCCCGTCGGGGTCCTCGGCATCTGCACGCAGGACGGGCACGGGGATCTCGCGACGGCGCGGGCGGCCGCGCGGACCGGTGTCCCGATGATCGCCTCCACGCTGTCCGAGGACCCGATGGAGGCGGTGGCGGCCGAGCTCGGCGAGACGCCCGGCTTCTTCCAGCTGTACACGCCGACCGACCGCGCACTCGCCGAGAGCCTGGTGCACCGGGCGGAGAAGGCCGGCTTCAAGGGGATCGTCGTGACCATGGACACCTGGATCAGCGGATGGCGCCCGCGCGACCTGAGCACCTCCAACTTCCCCCAGCTGCGCGGCCACTGTCTGGCCAACTACACGAGCGACCCGGTCTTCCGCGCCCAGCTGCCCGCCGATCCCGAGCAGGACATGCAGTCGGCGGTGTTCCAGTGGGTGCGGGTCTTCGGTAATCCGCTGACCTGGGACGACCTGCCGTGGCTGCGCTCCCTGACCTCCCTGCCGCTGATCGTGAAGGGCCTGTGCCACCCCGAGGACGTGCGCCGCGCCAGGGACGGCGGGGTGGACGGCGTCTACTGCTCCAACCACGGCGGCCGCCAGGCCAACGGCGGGCTTCCCGCCCTCGACGTGCTGCCCGGGGTCGTCGAGGCGGCCGACGGGCTGCCCGTTCTCTTCGACTCGGGGGTGCGCAGCGGCGCGGACATCGTCAAGGCCGTCGCGCTCGGCGCCACCGCCGTCGGCGTGGGCCGCCCCTACGCGTACGGCCTCGGCATCGGCGGGGCCGACGGTGTCACGCACGTGCTGCGCTCGCTCCTCGCGGAGGCCGATCTGCTCATGGCCGTGGACGGCTACCCGACCCTGGCCGATCTCACGCCGGAGGCGCTCCAGCACGTGAGGTGACCGTCGGGGTCACAGGGTGACTCAATGGACACTTGTACGTTCCGTGTGAGACATTGATGTCTCATTCGGAACTGAGGTGTTACCCCACATGACCCCGCAACGTGATCCACGGCGCTGGGCCGTCCTCGCGATCCTCTCCGGCAGCCTCCTGCTGATCGCCATGGACACCACGATCCTGAACGTCGCCTTCCCGTCCCTGGTCGCCGATCTGCGGCCCAGCTCCGTGCAGCAGCTGTGGATCATCGACATCTACGCCCTCGTGCTCTCCGGGCTCCTCGTGACCGCGGGCGCCCTCGGTGACCGCTGGGGCCGCAAGCGGCTGCTCCTGATCGGCTTCGGCGTCTTCGCGCTCGCCTCGCTGCTCGCCGTCTTCGCGACCGCCGCCTGGCAAGTCATCGCGGCCCGCGCGCTGCTCGGCGCGGGCGGCGCGGCGATCATGCCGGCCACCCTGTCGATCCTGCGGAAGGTCTTCACCGACGCCCGCGAACGCGCTCTCGCCTACGCGGTCTGGTCGGCCGTCTTCGGTGGCGGCATGGCGCTCGGCCCGGTCATCGGCGGCCTGCTGGTCGAGCACGACGGCTGGCAGTCCGCGTTCCTGGTCAACATCCCCGTCGCACTGGTCGTCATCGCGCTCGGCCTGTGGATCCTGCCCGAGTCGCGTCAGCCCAGGGACGGCCGCTGGGACTGGTGGGGCGTCGGCCAGTCCGTCGTCGGCATGCTCGCCCTCGCGGGCGGCGTCAAGCAGCTCGGCAAGGGCGGCCCGGCCGATCCGATGGCCTGGGCACTGCTCGCCCTGGCCGCGGTGACGCTCACCGTCTTCGTCCGCCGCCAGCTGCGCCTGGACCACCCGCTGCTGCGGGTACGCCTCTTCACCTCCCGGCCCTTCGCCATCGCCGCGGCCGCGATCTTCCTCGGCATGATCGCGCTGGGCTCGGCGCTCTTCCTCATCACCCAGTGGTTCCAGTACGGGCAGGGGTACACGCCCCCGGAGGCGGGCGTCCGGCTGCTGCCGGCCCCGCTGGGCCTGGTCCTGACGTCGCTGGTCACCCCGGCACTGATGCACCGGCTGCCGATCCGGCACGTCATGGGCGGCGGTCTGCTGGTGATGACGGCCGGGCTCGCCCTGCCGTGGCTGCTCCAGCTGTCGGGGCCGCTCGGCTACGGCGAGATCGCCGTCGCGCTCGCGGTGCTCGGCTGCGGCGTCGGCATCGCGACGACCGCCGCCTCCGTGACGCTGATGGCCGCCACCCCGGCCAAGGACGTCAGTGGCGCCGCGGCCGTCGAGGAGACCTGCTACGAACTCGGTGCCGCGATGGGCGTGGCCGTCCTCGGCAGTGTCGCCACCGCCCTGTACCGCGTGAACCTGCCCGAACTGGGCCTGCCCGCCGACACCTCGGCGGCCGTGAGCGACTCGATCGGCGAGGCGGCGCGAGTGGCCTCCGACCTCACGGGTCCGGCCGGCGCCACCCTGCTGACGCGGGCCGCCGACGCGTTCACCTCCGGAATGACGCCGACGTTCCTGATGGCGGCCGCGCTGCCGCTCGCCGCCGCGGCGCTCACCTGGGCGAAGATCCCCAAGGGCCTGCGTCCGACGGAGGACGCGCACTGACGCCCAACTGGCCACTCGCGTCCCTCACTTCACCCCTATCATCTCTTCAGCCCGGTGGGCCAGGTCCGGCTCACCGGGCCGGTGAGTCACTGAGAGGACAACGGGGACTTGAGTTCCGTACGGAAGCGCGGCGCGCGCAGGCGCCGCATGACGATGGCCGTCGTGGGTGCCGCGGCGGCCGTCGTGGCGGGCGTCCAGCTGTCGCCCGCGGCGTTCGGCACGGGCGGCGACGAGAAGCCTGCGGCCGGGCGCCCGGCCGCCGCGACGAACGACTTCGGCGTGTCCCGCACGGACGGGACGTCCTTCGAGGACGGCGTCATGTCACTGGGCCCGGCGCCACGGGCGGCCGCGGCGCCCTCGAAGCGCGCGGCGGCCCCGCACGGCGTCGGCTGGAAGTCGGGCGGCGCGTCCAAGTACCTCGGCACCGGCTACACCATCAAGTTCTACGACAAGAGGGCCGCGGACTGGCTCGCCCCTTATGTGAAGAAGTCCGCCGCGGACCTCCAGCGGGTCACCACGCTGCCCGTGTCCGTCGACACGCGGCCGGTCGGCTGGGACTACGTCCGGCCGAGGGGCGAGATCGTCGTCGGCCTCCTGCGGCGTCCCTGCGTCCCGCCGGCCGACGGCGGCCCGTCGGGCTGGAAGGTGGTCCGTGACGGCTCGGGCAGCAAGAACCTGAGCTGCGGCTTCTACGTCTCGTCCGTCGCCGACACGGTGACCAGCGGGCACGCGTACATCGACGACGAGTTCTTCACCGCCGACGGGAAGCCCGCCCCGTCCATGGGCGCGACCTATCTGCGCAA
Organism: Streptomyces sp. NPDC093510; assembly: GCF_040683555.1. NCBI lineage: Bacteria > Bacillati > Actinomycetota > Actinomycetes > Kitasatosporales > Streptomycetaceae > Streptomyces > Streptomyces sp. NPDC093510. The sequence goes on along the minus strand of NZ_JBFBEE010000021.1, from coordinate 132,213 downwards.
CCACATCAGCCACGAGCTCGGGCACACCATGGGCCTCGCGCACGCCAACCGCAGCGCGGCGCGCGGCGACTGCGTCAAGGGCACCGACTCCGGCCAGTTCCCGGTGATGTGCACGCCCACCAACGCCTACCAGGACAAGCGCGCGGGCACCTACGTCCAGCAGTTCGACATGCAGGGCCTGCGCCACCTGGCGCGCGGCGGCGGCGCGGCGCCGCCCCCGCAGGGCAAGGTGACCGGCATCGGCCGCAAGTGCCTCGACGTCAAGGGCGGCAAGGCCGCCAACGGCACACAGATCCAGATCTACACCTGCAACAACGGCGTGGCGCAGTCGTGGATACTCCAGAAGGACGGCACGTTCCGCGCGCTGGGCAAGTGCCTGGACAACCACCGCAACGCGAGCACCAACGGCAACAAGATCACCCTCTCCGACTGTCACGGCGGCGCTTCGCAGCGGTGGTCGGTGAATGCCAAGGGCCAGATCGTGCACGTCGCGTCCGGCAAGGTCCTCGACGTGAAGGGCGGCTCCACCGCCAACGGCACGAAGGTGCAGCTGTACGCGGCGAACACGTACAAGCGGCAGATCTGGGTCACGCCCAAGTAGCACGCCGGGGCGGGCGGGCGCGTCCGCGGGGGCGGCCGAAGCGGCTACAGTCACCAGCGATCAGCCCCGCCCACCTGGGAGAACCTCGCACCATGGCCGTCGACGAACTCGACACCCGCATCCTGCGGCTGCTCCTCGAACAGCCCCGCACCAGCCTGCGCGAGTACGCGCGCGTCCTCGGGATCGCCCGCGGCACCCTGCAAGCCAGGCTCGACCGCATGGAGCGGGACGGCGTGATCACCGGCACCGGCCCGTTCCTCTCCCCCGCGGCGCTCGGCCACCCCGTCCTCGCCTTCGTCCACATCGAGGTCACCCAGGGGCATCTGGACGAGGTGGGGGACGCGCTCGCCGCCGTGCCCGAGATCATCGAGGCGCACTCGATCACGGGCGGCGGCGACCTGCTGACGCGGGTCGCGGCGCGGGACAACGGGCACCTGGAGGACGTCATCCAGCAGCTGATCAACCTGCCTGGCGTGGTGCGCACGCGTACGGAGATGGCGCTGCGGGAGCGGGTGCCGCACCGCCTGCTCCCGCTCGTCGAGTCGGTCGGCAGATCGACCACCGGACAGGGGTGACCTGGCCGTTTGGCATGCTGGAGGTCATGAGTACCTTCGGCAGGACCTCGGTCGTCTTCGACCTCGACGGCACCCTCGTGGACAGCGAGCCCAACTACTACGAAGCCTCGCGGGCGCTGCTCGCCGACTTCACGGGCCGGGAGTACACCTGGGCCGACAACGAGCAGTACGTCGGCATCAGCTCCGTCGAGACGCTCGCGCTGTGGCGTACGGAGTACGGGATCGACGCGTCGGTGGCGGAACTGCTCGCCGACCTCGACCGCCGCTATCTGGCGCTGGCCCGCGCCAGTACGCCCGTGTACCCGGAGATGCGCAAGCTCGTCGAACGGCTCCACGAGGCGGGCGTGCCGATGGCGGTGGCGTCCGGGTCCTCCCGCGCGGCCATCGAGGCCATCCTGGCGGGCACGGGCCTGGACGCCTGGCTGACGACGCTCGTCTCCGCCGAGGAGGTCCCGCGCGGCAAGCCCGCGCCGGACGTGTTCCTCGCGGCGGCCGAGCTGCTGGGCGCGGACCCCTCGGACTGTGTGGTCTTCGAGGACGCGGCGCCGGGCGCGCTGGCGGCGCGGGCGGCCGGGATGCGGTGTGTGGCGATCCCGTACGTCGCCGCGCACGCCACCGGTGACGCCTTCACCGAGGCGGACTTCTTGTTCCCCGGCGGCCACGCAGAGTTCACCGCTCAGGCGGCCCTGGACGTTCTGACATCTGGTCGCTGAGCCGTCTCTCTGCGGCTCGACGTGGCCTGGTCGCGCAGTTCCCCGCGCCCCTTAGGGGCGCGCCCAGCCGCACGCGGCCCCGCAGCAGAGAACCGGCCCCCTTCGTTCAGGCCGCGCCGGCCACCCGCTCGGGGGTGAGCAGTTCCGCCAGCCGCTCCGGCGGCAACAGGCCCTTCTCCAGGACCAGTTCGGCGACGCCCCGCCCCGTGGCGAGGGCCTCCCGCGCGATCTCCGTGGCGGCGGTGTAGCCGATGTGGGGATTGAGCGCGGTGACCAGCCCGATGGACGTCTCCACGGAGTGCCGCAGCACGTCCGTGTTGGCGGTGATGCCTTCCACGCACCGCTCGGCGAGCGTCAGGCAGGCCTGGCGCAGCGAGGTGATGCTCTTCGCGAGCGAGTGCAGGATGACCGGCTCGAAGGCGTTGAGCTGGAGCTGGCCCGCCTCGGCCGCCATGGTGATGGTGACGTCGTTGCCGATCACCTCGAAGGCGACCTGGTTGACGACCTCGGGAATGACGGGGTTGACCTTGCCCGGCATGATGCTCGAACCGGCCTGTACCGGCGGCAGGTTGATCTCGTTGAGGCCCGCGCGCGGGCCCGACGAGAGGAGCCGCAGGTCGTTGCAGCTCTTGGAGAGCTTCACCGCGATCCGCTTCAGGACGCCGGACAGATGCACGAAGGCACCGCAGTCCTGCGTGGCCTCGACCAGGTTGGCGGCCGTCACCAGCGGCATGCCGGTGATCTCGGCGAGGTGGCGGCGGGCCGTCTCGGCGTAACCGGCGGGGGCGTTGAGGCCCGTGCCGATGGCGGTGGCGCCGAGGTTGATCTCGTGGATCAGCTCGACCGCCTCGGCGAGCCGCATGCGGTCCTCGTCGATCATCACGGCGTACGCGGAGAACTCCTGGCCGAGCGTCATCGGCACGGCGTCCTGGAGCTGCGTGCGCCCCATCTTCAGGACGTCCCGGAACTCCAGGGCCTTCGCCGCGAACGCGTCCTGCGCCACCGACATCGCGCGCAGCAGTCCGTGGACCGCGCTGACCGTCGCGACCTTCACGGCGGTCGGGTAGACGTCGTTGGTGGACTGGCTGAGGTTGACGTCCTCGTTGGGGTGCAGGTGCTCGTACGCGCCCTTGGGGTGCCCGAGGAGTTCAAGCGCGCGGTTGGCGACGACCTCGTTGGCGTTCATGTTGGTGGAGGTGCCCGCGCCGCCCTGGATGACGTCGACGACGAACTGGTCGTGCAGACGCCCCGCCCGGATCTCCCGGCAGGCGGCGGCGATCGCGTCGGCCTTGGCCTTCGGGAGCAGCCCCAGCTCTTCGTTGGCGCGCGCGGCGGCCTCCTTGACTGCGGCGAGGGCGTCGATCAGCTGCGGGTACACGGAGATCGGGATGCCCGTGATGGGGAAGTTCTCCGTGGCGCGCAGGGAGTGGATGCCCCAGTAGGCGTCGGCGGGCACGTCCCGGTCACCGAGCAGATCGTGCTCGCGGCGGAGGGCGGGGGCGGGGGTCATGATGGTTCTCTTCCGGGGCGAGGCGGCCCCGTAAGGGGCGCGGGGAACTGCGCGACCAGCCACATGCGGCCCGCAGAATTGTCATCGGTCTGCCGAGGCGGACGCCTCAGGCGGCCTGGTCGGCGACGGTCGCCGGCTCACCGACGATGCGGCGCAGCTGAGCCGTCCGCTCGGCCGGGCCGGAGGCCGAGAGCAGCGCGGCGAGGAGCGCGGTACGGGCCTGACCCGCACGCAACGTGCCGGTCAGCACCGCACCGGCGGCCGAGAGGTCGACCGCGCCGCCGTGCGTGTAGATCTCGGTGACGGGACCGGCGGGGACGCGGGTGGTGAGGGCGATGACGACGCCCCGCTCGATGGCGGCGGTGACAGCGGCGACGAACTCGGGTGTCGCGTTGCCCGCCCCGGTGGCGACGAGCACGATGCCCTCGGCGCCCGCCTCGACAGCCGTCTCCAGGAACAGCGGGTCGGCGTCGACGTGGTGCATGACCATGTCGATGCGCGGCAGGGACCCGGTGGGCAGCTCCGCCGGCATCGGCAGCGGCTCGGGGCGCGCCGGGCGGTTGAGGACCGAGACCTTGCCGAAGCCCACCTTGCCGACGGGCGGCCGGGACGGGTCGGCGAAGGCGTCGGCGGCGAGGGTCTGCGTCTTCACCGTGCCGCGTGCGGCGTGCACCTTGCCGTCGAAGACGACCAGCACGCCGAGGTCGCGCACGGTCGCGGCGGTGAGCAGCGCGTCGTACAGATTGCCGGGTCCGTCGCCGTCCTCGGCGCCGAGGGGCTTCTGCGCGCCGGTGAAGACCACCGGGCGGGGGTCGTCGTGGTGCAGGTCGAGGAGGTAGGCGGACTCCTCCAGGGTGTCCGTGCCGTGGGTGACGACGATGCCGTCGACGCCGGGATCGGCGAACACCTCGCGCACGGTGCGCAGCAGGGTGAGCTGCTGGGCGGAGGTCAGGCGGGGGCTGTTCACGTTGAACAGGTCGATGACCTCGGAGCGTATGCCGTGGGGTATCGCGGCCGTGGCGAGCACCTCCCGGCCGGGGGCGTCGGCGGCGAAGCCGGTGCCCTGCCAGCGGCTCGCGATGGTCCCGCCGGTGCTGATGACGACGATCCGTCGCGCCTGTGCTTCCACGTCTGCTTACCTCCCAGGGATGCTGAGGACCGTCAGCCCCCTGAGTGGTGGGCAGCCTCGGCGCAAGGATAGTTCGAACATCACGCAATGTGTTTGCCGACATCCGGGCTGTTTGCAATATGAGTGGTGGATAATTGCGCCATGGATGACATCGACCGCAATATCTTGCGCGAGCTGCAGAGCGACGGGCGGCTAACCAATCAGGAGCTGGCCGCGCGGGTCGGCCTCAGCGCGTCACCGTGCATGCGGCGGGTGCGCCAGCTGGAGCTGGACGGCGTGATCCAGGGGTACCGCGCCGTGGTCGACCCGGAGGCGGTCGGGCGGGGGTTCGAGGTGCTCGTCTCCATCGAGGTGCGGCGCGACCGCGAGACGGTCGAGGCGTTCGAGGCGGCACTCCGGGACATCCCGGACGTGATCGAGGCGTACCGCCTGTTCGGGAGCCCCGGCTGCCTGCTGCGCATCGCCGTCGCGGACCTGGCCGCGTACGAGCGCCTCTGGATCGAGCGGCTGACGGCACTGGCGGGAGTCACCGAGGTCAACTCCCAGATCATCATGAAGCGAATCAAGGAACCGCAGGGCCTGCCGGTGAACGCCTGAGCGCAGCCGGTCCCGCTCCGCACCCCCGCTTTGGTACAGACCTATTGACGACTGGTCTGGTCCAGCCTAGGTTGACGCACCGCACGAGGCACGTCTCCCAGCCCCCCACCGCACCCAGGGAGCACAGCGTGATCGGTCGGACGTTACGCCTGCTGGGGTCCGCCCTGGCACTGGTCTGTGTCGCACAGCTGCCGGCCGCCGCGGCCGCCCCGGACCCGGCCTCCCCCCGGGCCGACACCTGCGCCGTCAAGCCGAAGCCCACGGGCAAGGTCCTCCAGGGGTACTGGGAGAACTGGGACGGCGCGGCCAACGGCGTGCACCCGCCCTTCGGCTGGACCCCGATCACCGACTCCCGCATCCGCGAGCACGGCTACAACGTGATCAACGCGGCCTTCCCTGTGATCCGCTCCGACGGCACCGTCCTGTGGGAGGACGGCATGGACTCGACGGTGAAGGTCGCGACGCCGGCGGAGATGTGCCGGGCGAAGGCGGAAGGCGCCACGATCCTGATGTCCATCGGCGGTGCGACGGCCGGAATCGACCTGAACTCCAGCAACGTCGCCGACCGCTTCGTCGAGACGATCGTGCCGATCCTGAAGAAGTACAACTTCGACGGCATCGACATCGACATCGAGACCGGCCTGGTGGGCAGCGGCAACATCAACCAGCTCTCCGCCTCGCAGTCCAACCTCGTCCGCATCATCGACGGCGTGCTCGCCAGGATGCCCGCGGGCTTCGGCCTGACGATGGCCCCGGAGACGGCGTACGTCACCGGGGGCAGCGTCGTCTACGGCTCGATCTGGGGCGCGTACCTGCCGATCATCAAGAAGTACGCGGACAACGGCCGCCTGTGGTGGCTGAACATGCAGTACTACAACGGCAGCATGTACGGGTGCTCCGGCGACTCCTACTCCGCGGGCACCGTCCAGGGCTTCACCGCCCAGACCGACTGTCTCAACAAGGGCCTGACCATCCAGGGCACGACCATCAAGGTCCCCTACGACAAGCAGGTCCCGGGCCTCCCCGCTCAGCCGGGCGCCGGCGGCGGCTACATGTCCCCGAGCCTCGTCGCCCAGGCCTGGAACCACTACAACGGCGCCCTGAAGGGCCTGATGACCTGGTCGATCAACTGGGACGGGTCGAAGGGCTGGACCTTCGGGGACAACTTCAAGCGGCTCACCCGCGCTTGAAGACCGCGACCGACCGCGCCGGGACGGTGAAGGCCCCCGAACTCCTCTCGTGCGTCGACGACTTGACGGTCCGGTCGGCACCGGTGGCCTGTATCGGGTGCAGGGAGTACCGGATACCCTCGGTCGCCTTCACGCGCTGCCGCTGCGTCTCGGGGCTCGCGTTGAACACGAGCACGAGGTCGCCGAGCTTCATGGTGATGACGCCCGGTGTCTCGGCCGGGGTGCCTGAGAGCGGGAAGGACAGCGCCGACTGGACCTGGCCGGCCGTGGCGAGGGAGAAGGCGGGTTCGGTGGTGCGGATCCTCAGGAGGTCGCGGTACGCGGCCGACGTGTCGTTGATCTCCGAGCAGCCGGGGGTCAGCGTGGCCGCGGACGACAACAAGGGCTTCGCGTAGGGCCACTTCGCCTTGTTGTCGGCGGCCGGGGGAAGACCGCGGCCGAAGCCGTTGCCCGCGCGGCAGTTCCAGTGGATCGCGTTGAACCAGTCGCCGCTGTCGAAGGAGTTGCGGTCCAGGGACTTCGAGCGCAGCAAGTCCGTGCCTGCCTGGGAGAGCGCCGGGCCCTGGGAGAGCGAGGCCGTGGCCATCGCGAGAAGCTGCATGCGGGCGCGCGCGGCCGTCGGCGTGTTCTTGGGCAGCTTGAAGGCGAGCGTGTCGTAGAGCGATTCGTTGTCGTGCGCGTCGGCGTAGGAGAGGGCGTCGCCGGGGGCCGCCGCGTATCCGGCCGGGGCGCCGTTGTAGTCGACGTCCGCACCCTTGACCGTGCGGCCCGCCGAGTCGGTGAAGGTGAAGTCGGCGAGGTTTCCGGAGAGGCCGACCTTGATGAGGTCCTGGTAGTGCAGGAGGCGGGCCTTCTGCTCGGCCGGAGTGCCGTTCGCCTTAGAGGAGTTGGGGTCGGTGTACAGGCCGCTGGCGAAGCCCTGCACTCCCGGGTCCTCGTCGAAGGGGCCGCCGCCGCGCAGCGCGTCGCGTGAGCGGTCGGAGAAGGTGGCGACGCCGGTTCCCGCCATGTTCTCCTGGGTGGCCTGGACGAAGCGGGCGTCGCCTGCGACCTCGCCGAAGTTCCAGCCCTCGCCGTACAGCACTATGCCCTTCCCGTCGACGCCGTCCTCCGCCACGGTCAGCGCGTCGAGGGCCTTGCGGACGGCCAGGATGTTCGCCTTCGGATGGTGCCCCATCAGGTCGAAGCGGAAGCCGTCGACCTTGTACTCCCTGGCCCAGGTGACCATCGAGTCGACGACCAGCTTGCCCATCATGGCGTTCTCGGGCGCCGTGTTGGCGCAGCAGGTGGAGGTGGCGACCGTGCCGTCGGCCTCCAGACGCTGGTAGTAGCCGGGCACGATCTTGTCGAGGACGGACTTGTCGGCCTGGCCGCTCGCGACGGTGTGGTTGTAGACGACGTCCATGACCGTGCGCAGGCCGGAGCCGTTCAGTGCCTGCACCATCCTGCGGAACTCGACCGTGCGCCGGGTGCCGTCGGGGTCGCTCGCGTACGAGCCCTCCGGGACGGTGTAGTGCAGCGGGTCGTAGCCCCAGTTGTACGCGTCCTTGGCGGCGCTCTTGGTGACGCACGCCTGCTGCTCGTCGGAGTCGGGGGCGAGGGCCGGGAGGTCGCAGTCGGGAGTGGTCCGTCCGGCCTCGCGCTCGGGGACGGTGCCGAAGTCGAAGGCGGGCAGCAGATGCACGTACGACGTTCCGGAGCGGGCGAGGCGGCGCAGGTGCCGCATGCCGTCGGACTTCTCGTCGGTGAACGCGAGGTACTCGCCGGGGTGGTTCGATGTGCGGTCCTCGACGGAGAAGTCCCGGATGTGCAGCTCCTGGATCTGCGCGTCGCGCAGCGGCGTCGCCTTCGGTTTGCGGAGCGTGGCCCAGCCCTTGGGGGCGAGCTCCGGGGCGCGGAGGTCGACGGCGAGGCTCCGCTCGGAGTCGGCCGTGAGGGCGGTCGAGTAGGGGTCGGTGACCTTGTTGGTGACGATCTTCCGGACGCTCGGCGCCCACACCTTGACGACGTACCGGTAGGACTTGCCCGACCAGCTCCCGGGACCGGTCGCCGACCAGACCCCGGAGGCGCGGTCGCGGTGCATGCGTACGGTGCGGCCGCCGATGTCGAGGGAGACACTCCGCGCGGTGGGGGCCCAGGCGGCGAGGGTGACGCGGCCGTGCGCGAACCGGGGGCCGAGGGTGGCCCTGGTGGCGGCCTCGCTGTACAGGTCGTCGAGGACGCCCTGGGTCTGGACTCCGGTGGCGGTGCGCAGGGTGCCGTCGGCGGCCCGTCCTGTGGCGACGAGCTGGCCGGTGAGGGCCGCGCGGATCCGGTCGCGGTCGCGCGGGTCGACGGTGAAGGCGGCGTAGCCCTTGAGGTGCGGGTACTTGGCCTTCTGAGCCGCGGTGAGGCCGCCCTCGACCGGGGCGAGGCGCAGTCGGTGGGCCGCGCCACCAGTGTCACCGGCGATGTCGCCGTCCTCGACCGTGAGGCCGCCGTGGGGCGCGTACAGAAGTTCGTGCACGGTGCCCGTTCCGGTGTCCCAGGCGAGGGTCGACCGGTCGATCCACTGGGCCCGCGACTTCGACAAGTCGATGGCGTCGGCCCGCGCGTCCGCGGCGGCCGGCGCCGAGGGGGCGAGCGGCACAGCCGTGGCCGTCGCGGTCAGGGGCACGGCGGCGGCGAGCAGGGCGAGGGCCACGGTGACGGCGGTGCGGCACGGGGAGCCGGTCACGAAAGTCTCTCCTTGAGGCAGGGGAAGAAGGTGCGGCCGCCCGGCAGCGGGGACAAGGATGGGCCGGGCGGCCGGTCTGAGGGGCTGCTCAGCAGCTCTTGGACCCGGTGTGCAGCGCGAGCGCGGTGTTCGGCGCCACGGACGCGGTGAACCGGCCCGAGCTGTTCACGCCGACCTTCCTGCCGCTCTGCACGTCGCAGTACGTGCCGGCCGCCAGGGAGGTCTGGAAGGTGCGGTTGACGGTCGTGCCCTCGTGGTTGATGACCACGTACGCCTTGTCGCCGCGGCCGAAGGCGATGGCGTCGTTGCCGTTGTCCCACCAGTTGGTGACGGACGTGCCGCGGGCGGTGTTGCGGAACGTGACCATGCCGCGGATCTCCGGCCAGGCGTGCTGGCACTTCCAGCCGTCGCTGTAACAGGCCTTCACCTGTCCGCCGTTGGGCGATCCGGCGTCGTTGTTGCTGAACTCGTAGCCGGAGTGGACGTCGGGCGAGCCGTAGGGCCAGGCCAGCATGAAGGCGTGCGCGAGGGTGTAGTTGGCGCCGTCCTTGTAGTTGAGGGTCTGGCCGTGGCGCTCGGTGTCGTGGTTGGCGACGAAGACCGCGGAGGAGCCGCTCGGCATGTAGCCCCAGCCCTCGCCGTAGTTCTTGAGGTAGGCGAGCTTCTCGTCGTTGAAGACCCGCTTCAGGTCCTTGGCGTAGCGGAACTCCTGGGCGTCGCCGGTGGCGGCGTACTCGCCGGGGTCGACCGCCTCGCCCGCGCCGTGCAGCGTCTCCTGCTTCCAGTAGACACCCGGGTTGCTCAGCCGCGACTTGATGTTCTTCAGGTCGCCGACGGGGATGTGCTTGGCCGCGTCGATGCGGAAGCCGTCGACGCCGAGCGAGAGGAGGTCGTTCAGGTAGGCGGCGATGCGGCCGCGCACGTACTCCTCGCCCGTGTCCAGGTCGGCCAGGCCGCCCAGTTCGCAGTGCTGGACGTTCCAGCGGTCCTGGTAGTTGCTGATGTCGGCCTTGCAGTCGTCCAGGTCGTAGGCCGAGTACGTGCCGGGGTAGTCGTACTTGGTGAAGCGCGATCCCGCCGAGCCGGTGCCGGAGGCGTTGGTCATGTGGTTGATCACCGCGTCGGCGACGACCTTGACCCCGGCGGAGTGGCAGGTGTCGACCATGTTCTTGAAGTCGGCGCGGTCGCCGAGGCGAGTGCCGATCTTGTAGCTGACCGGCTGGTACGCGGCCCACCACGCCTCGCCCTGGAGACGCTCCTGCGGCGGCGACACCTGCACGTAGCCGTAGCCGTCCGGCCCGAGGCGGTCCGTACACGCCTTGGCGACCGACTTGAAGTTCCACTCGAAGAGGACGGCGGTGACGTCCTTGCCGCCGGGCGGGGCGGCCTGGGCCGAGGGAGCTCCGGCGACGACGCTGCCCGCGAGGCCCGCCGCCAGGGCGAACGCGGTCGCGACGGGTCTGCGGCTCTTCAGAGTGCGGCCGGACATGGGGAACCTCCTGCGCGTTGGGGGAACCGTCAGCAAGTGTTTGCAGCAAGTCGTCACAACTTGTTGCGGGTTGGAACGTATGGCGCCCCCACCACTTGGTCAACCCTCTGGACACACTCCGGTTGATCCCCGTACCACCAGCTCGGGCTGGAACACGAACTCCGTGCGCTGCACGGGGTTTCCGTCGATCTCCTCCAGGAGGGCGCCCACCGCGGCGCTCGCCATCGCCTGCACCGGCTGGCGCACCGTGGTCAGCGGCGGGTCCGTGAAGGCGATGAGCTGGGAGTCGTCGAAGCCGACCACGGAGACGTCGCCGGGCACGGTCAGGCCGCGCTCGCGCACGGTTCTGACCGCGCCGAGCGCCATCAGGTCACTGCCGCAGACCATCGCCGTGCAGCCCAGGTCGAGGAGGGCGCCGGCCGCCGCCTGGCCGCCCTCGACGGTGAACAGGGTGCGCTGTACGAGGCGTTCGGCCTCCCCCTGTGCCAGGCCGAGCATGTCGTGCAGCGCCGCCGTGAACCCCTCCGCCTTGCGGCGTGAGGGGACGTACCGCGTCGGGCCGATGGCCAGGCCGATCCGTTCGTGACCGAGGTCGACGAGGTGGCGTACGGCCATGCGCACCGCCGAGCGGTCGTCCGGCGAGACGAAGGAGACCGGGATGTCCTCGTTGTAGCCGTTGACGAGCACGAACGGCACTTTGCGGTGGGCCAGTTCGCGGTAGCGCGCGGTGTCGGCCGTCATGTCGGCGTGCAGGCCCGACAGGAAGATGATGCCGCTGACCCCGCGGTCCTCCAGCTGCTCGACCAGCTCGTCCTCGGTGGCGCCGCCCGGCATCTGCGTACAGAGCATCGGGGTGTAGCCGTGCCCGGCGAGCACCTGCTCGATGACCTGCGCGAAGGCGGGGAAGATCGGGTTGGTCAGCTCGGGGATGACCAGGCCGACCAGGCCGGCGCTGCGCCGCTTCAGCCGCGTGGGCCGTTCGTAGCCGAGGACGTCGAGGGCGGCGAGGACCCGGCGCCTGGTGCCGGTCGCCACCCCCGCCTTGCCGTTGAGGACCCGGCTGGCGGTGGCCTCGCTGACGCCGGCCTGGGCCGCGATGTCCAGGAGCCGCGGGGCGCCCCGATGGGCGTCCCGCGGTGCGGAGGGCAGCGTCACACCGCCCACCAGACGGTGGTGTCGGCGGGCAGGTGCACGGCTCCGTCCTCGACCTCCGCCTCCTCGCTGGCGAGCAGGACCCGGCCCGGGGCCGGGACGCGCACCGTCTCGGCGGTGGTGTTCACGGTGCACACGAAGCCCTCACGGGCGAAGGCGAGCACGCCTTCGGGGGCGTCCAGCCACTGGATCGCGCCGCCCGCGCCGAGCCCCGGCTCCGCGCGGCGCACGGCGAGCGCGCTGCGGTAGAGCTCCAGGGTCGAGCCGGGGTCGCCGCTCTGTGCCTGCACGCTCAGCTCGCCCCAGTTCGCGGGCTGCGGGAGCCAGCTGCCGCCCGTCCCGAAGCCGTACGACGTGCCTTCGGTGGTCCACGGGATGGGCACCCGGCAGCCGTCCCGGAAGCCGTCCTGTCCGTCGGCCCTGATGAACGACGGGTCCTGGCGCACCTCGTCGGGCAGATCGGTGACGTCGGGCAGGCCGAGCTCCTCGCCCTGGTAGAGGTAGGCGGAGCCGGGCAGCGCCAGCATCAGCAGGGTCGCGGCGCGGGCGCGGCGCAGGCCGAGCTCGCGGTCGCCCGCGGTGCGCAGCTGCGTGCCCATCCCCGGCGGGTTCGCGAGGCGCGTGGCGTGCCGGGTCACGTCGTGGTTCGACAGCACCCAGGTGGCGGGCGCGCCCACGGGACGCATCGCGTCGAGCGACACGTCGATGACGTCGCGCAGCTCGGCGGCGTTCCAGGAGGTGCCCAGGTACTGGAAGTTGAAGGCCTGGTGCATCTCGTCGGGTCGCACGTACTGGGCGGAGCGCTCGACGGTGGGGGTCCACGCCTCGGCGACGAGGATGCGGGCCCCCTCGTACTCCTCCAGGACCTGCCGCCAGCTGCGGTAGATCTCGTGCACGCCGTCCTGGTCGAAGAACGGCATGACGTCGTTGCCGAGCAGCTTGAGCTGGTCGTGGCTGCCGATGTCGGGCAGTCCGGCCTCCTTGACCAGGCCGTGGGCGACGTCGACGCGGAAGCCGTCGACGCCCATGTCGAGCCAGAAGCGCAGGATCGAGCGGAACTCGTCCTGGACCGCGGGGTGTTCCCAGTTGAAGTCGGGCTGCTCGGGGGCGAAGAGGTGCAGATACCACTCGCCGTCGGGCACCCGGGTCCAGGCGGGCCCGCCGAAGATGGACTCCCAGTCGTTGGGCGGGAGTTCGCCGTCCACGCCCTTGCCGGGGCGGAAGTGGTAGCGCTCCCTGAGCGGGGAGCCGGGCCCCTCGCTCAGCGCGCGACGGAACCAGTCGTGCCGGTCGGACGAATGGTTCGGCACCAGGTCCACGATGACGCGCAGGCCGAGCTCGTGGGCGTCGCGGATGAGCGCGTCGGCGTCCAGGAGGCTGCCGAACATGGGGTCGATGGCGCGGTAGTCGGCGACGTCGTAACCGGCGTCGGCCTGCGGCGAGGCGTAGAAGGGGCTGAGCCAGACGGCGTCGACGCCGAGGTCCCTGAGGTACGGCAGCCGGCTGCGGATGCCCTCCAGGTCGCCCATGCCGTCACCGTTGCCGTCGGCGAAGCTGCGCGGATACACCTGGTAGATCACCGCGCCGCGCCACCAGTCCGGGTGCGTCTCGGTGGTGGGGGCGGCAGGGGCAGCGAGATGCTGGGTCATGTCTTCCCTGGGGATCGAGTGTGGTGGGGGCGGCGGGATGTCCCGGAACGGGACATCAGGACTTCGTCGCGCCCGCCGTCAGGCCGGAGACCAGGTGGCGCTGGGCGAAGCCGAAGATGATCGCGGCGGGCACCGCGACGATCACGGCGGACGCCGTGAGCGACCCCCAGTCGCTGGTGTACTGGTTGACGAAGGTCTGGAGACCGCCGGCGAGCGTGAGGTTCTCCTCGCCGGTCATGAAGGCCGAGGCGTAGGCGACTTCGGCCCAGCCGGTGATGAAGCTGTAGAACCCGGTGACGGCCAGGCCCGGCTTGGCGAGCGGCACGATGAGCCGCCAGAAGGTGCCGAACGGGTTGAGCCCGTCCACCCGCCCGGCCTCGTCGATCTCGACCGGGATGGTGTCGAAGTAGCCCTTCATCATCCAGGCGCAGAACGGCACGGCGATCGTCAGATACGTGACGACGAGTCCGACCGGCTGGTTGAGCAGGCCGAGGGTGGCCAGGAGGTTGTACAGCGGCACGATGAGCACCGCGACCGGGAACATCTGGGTGATCAGGAGCAGCCACATCAGCGGCCGCATGCCGGGGAACCTGAAGCGGCTCACCGCGTACCCGGTCGTCGCCGAGATGAAGACGCCGATCACCGTGGTCAGGCCCACCACGATGAGGGAGTTGAGGAGCCAGTTCGGGAACTCGGTGTCGTTCAGGACGTGGTCGTAGTTGCCGAGGGTGAAGTCCTTGACCAGGTCGGTGGAGAAGGCCTCGCTCTCCGGCTTGAACGAGGTGACCAGGAGCCACAGCGGCGGCATGACCGCGATGGCGGCGGCGAGCAGCAGGGTCGCGTGCAGGGCGACGGAGGCCAGCGGCCCGCGTTCGTCGCGCCCCCTGGGCTTGCGCTGCTTCACCTTCGGTTCGGTCGGCACGGTGGTCACCACACCTCTCCCTGCTTGCGGAGCGCGCGGCGGTAGGCGACCGCGATGATCGACAGGAGGGCCAGGATGAGCACACCCCAGGCCGCGGAGCCCGCGAAGTCGCGGGGGCTGACGACGAACGAGAGCCGATAGGCGTACGTCACCAGGATCTCGGTGGCGTCTCCCGGGCCGCCTCTGGTCAGCAGGAAGATCACCGGGAACATGTTGAAGGTCCAGATGCCGCTGATGAGGATCACCGTGCTGGCGACGGAGCGCAGCCCCGGCAGGGTGATGTGGCGGAAGCGCTGCCAGGCGCCCGCGCCGTCCATCTCGGCCGCCTCGTACAGCTCGACCGGTATGGACTGCAGGCCGCCGAGCATGGCGACCAGCATGAACGGCACGCCGAGCCAGACGTTGACCGTGATCACCGAGAGCTTCGCCCACATCGGGTCGTTGAGCCACGGGACCGCGTCGATGCCGCCGCCTTCGAGGATCTTGTTGAGGAGGCCCTTCTTCTCGTTGAAGAGGAGCCGCCAGGTGAAGACGGAGACGAAGGCAGGCACCGCCCAGGGCAGGATGAGCGCCATCCGGTAGAAGGAGCGTCCCGCCAGCTTGCGGTTGAGCATCGTGGCGAGCGCGAGACCGAGCACGAAGGACAGCGCGACGCAGGACACGGTCCACACGACGGTCCAGGTGAGCCGGTCCCAGAAGACGCCGTCGGACAGGATCGACTGGTAGTTGTCGAGGCCGACGGACTCGTACGTGGCGGGGATGTCGTTGACACCGATGTGCCGCTCGACGTTCGCCTCGTTGGCGTTGGTCGTCGACAGGTACAGGCCGCGCACCAGCGGGTAGCCGACGATCACGCCGATCACGATCACCACGGGGGCGACCATGGCCCACGCGTACCAGTAGGTGGCGATGGCCCGACGCAGCCGTCCTGGGTTCTTGCCTGGCCGGTGGCCGCGGCCGCGGATGCTCTTCACATCCGCGGCCGGCACCACCGACCGGCCGGTCTCGACAGCCATGGGTCGGTCAGCCCTCCCTGTTACTTGTAGTCCTTGAGGAGCTTGCGGTAGGCGTCACCGATGCCCTGGGCGCCCTTCTCGGGCGAGGACTTGCCGCTGAGGACCTTCTCCAGCTGCAGCCGGATCGGCTCGAAGAGCGCATTGGCCTCCGGGATCCACGGCCGCTGCACGGACTTCTCCACTGCGGGCTTGAAGAACTGCACCATCTGGTTGTCCTTGACGGACTTCACGTCGTAGACGGAGGTGCGGGTCGGCAGCAGGCTGAGCTGCTCGGTGGTCTGCTGCTGCACCTTGGCGGAGCTCATGTACTTGATGAACTCGTAGGACGCGTCGAGGTTCTCGGAGCCGGCGTACGCGGCGAGGTTCCAGCCGCCCTGCGGGGCGCCCTGGCGCGCGCTGCCGGCCGGGGCCGGGGCGACACCGAGGTTGCCCTTGTCGGCCTTGAACTCCTTGCCCTTCAGGGCTCCTTCGATGGACCAGGGGCCGTCGAGCGCCATCGCGACGTCGCCGTCCTTGAAGGCGTTCAGCTGGTTGTTGTAACCGTCGCTCGCGTCGGTTACCGCCGCCTTGGAGTCGACGAGGTCCTTCATCACCGAGAAGGCCTTGGCGCCCTCGGGGTCGTCGACGGTGACCTTCTTGTTCTTGGTGTCCAGGAGGTCGCCGCCCTCTCCGTAGAGGTACGGGAGGTAGTAGTACGGGTCGTCGCCGCGGAGGTAGAGGCCGGTCTTGCCGGACTTGGAGTTGATCTTCTTCGCGGCGCTCTTGACCTCGTCGAAGGACGTGGGCACGTCGACGCCGGCGGCCTTGAGCATCTTCTTGTTGTAGAAGAGCGCCAGGGTGTCGATGGTCTGCGGCGCGGCGTAGGTCTTGCCCTTGAACTTCGTGCTCGCGGCGGCCTGCGGGAGGTAGTCGTCGGCCTTGTCGAGCGCGACCGTGTCGTCGAGCGGGGCGAGGTAGCCGAGCGAGGCGAAGTCCTGGGTCCAGGCGACCTCGGTGCGCATGACGTCCGGGGCGCCGGAGTTGCCGCCGGCGGCGTTCTTGAACTTGGCGTTGGCCTCGCCGAACGGCACGTTCACATAGTCGACCTCGACGTCGGGGTGCAGCTTCTCGAAGCCCTTGGCGATCTTCTCGTACGCGCCCTTCTCGGCGTCGTTCGAGGTGTCCCAGAAGGTGACGGTCCCGGAGAGCTCGCCCGAGCCCTTCTTGCCGCCGCTGCCCTCGTCGTCGCCCCCGCAGGCTGCCGCTGTCATGGCCAGGGCAGCAATCAGCCCGGTGGCCGCTATGCCACGCCGCATGTGAACTCCTTCAACTGATCCCGGAATCACGGGGAGACGAAGAGGTGCCTCCTGCTGGCCGCTCTCGACGCGGCGCCGGGTTGCCAGGAACGTAACAGCGTTGGAATGCCACCGAAAGACCTTGCGGTAAATTTCTGCAAGCACCGGTGATCGTTACTTCTGTGTGTCCTTACCGTTGCCGGCACCGCGCTTGACAGTGCGGCCGGGGCGTTGAATACGCCTGCAAGGTTCTTGCAGGAAGGCTCTTTCCGCAAGCCTTTACAGGCGGTGTGCAATCCCGTCGACGACAGGTACAGTCCAGTGCCATGACCGCACGGCTTGTCGACATCGCAGCCCACGCGGGGGTCAGCGAAGCCACCGTGAGCCGTGTCCTCAACGGCAAGCCCGGAGTGGCCGTCGGCACTCGTGAGGCGGTGCTCGCCGCCCTCGACGTGCTCGGGT
This sequence comes from Streptomyces sp. NPDC093510, assembly GCF_040683555.1. NCBI lineage: Bacteria > Bacillati > Actinomycetota > Actinomycetes > Kitasatosporales > Streptomycetaceae > Streptomyces > Streptomyces sp. NPDC093510. The sequence continues at coordinate 115,218 of NZ_JBFBEE010000021.1, read as the reverse complement.
ACGAGCGCCCGGTGCGGCTTCGCCGGCGCAGCGCGGGGCTCATCGGCCTCATCACGCCCGAGCTGGACAACCCCATCTTCCCCGCGTTCGCCCAGGTCATCGCGCAGGCCCTGACCCGCCAGGGCTATACGCCGGTCCTCGCGACGCAGACGCCGGGCGGCTCCACCGAGGACGAGCTCACCGAGATGCTGGTGGACCGCGGGGTCAGCGGCATCATCTTCGTCTCGGGACTGCACGCCGACACCACCGCCGACATGGGGCGCTACGACACGTTGCGCGCCCAGGACGTCCCCTATGTGCTCGTCAACGGCTTCTCGCCGGACGTGAAGGCCCCTTTCGTCTCCACGGACGACCGCGCCGCCGTGCGCCTCGCCGTCACGCATCTGACGTCGCTCGGCCACACGCGCATCGGGCTCGCCGTCGGCCCCAAGCGGTTCGTCCCCGTGGTGCGCAAGATCGAGGGGTTCCAGCTGGGCCTGCTCGAACGCCTCGGCCTCGACCCCGAGGAGTCGGCCGAGCTGGTCCAGCACTCCCTCTACACCTTGGAGGGCGGGCAGGCCGCGGCCACCACCCTCATCAACCACGGTTGCACGGCCGTCGTGTGCGCCAGCGACATGATGGCGCTCGGCGCCATCCGGGCCGCCCGCGACCTGGGCCTGAGCGTGCCCCGGGACATCTCGGTGGTCGGCTTCGACGACTCCCCGCTCATAGCGTTCACCGACCCGCCCCTCACCACGATCCGCCAGCCCGTGCAGGCCATGGGCCAGGCGGCGGTCCGCGCGCTGCTGGAGGAGATCGGCGGCACACCCGCGCCGCACGGGGAGTTCGTCTTCATGCCGGAACTGGTGGTGCGGGGCTCCACGGGGTCGGGGCGGCGGGGGCCGCGGTGAGGCCGGGCCGGCTCACGCCGCGATGAGCGGCTGCCACCACGAGCGGTGGCGGTGGTACCAGCGGGCCGTCTCGGCGAGCGCCGCGTCGAAGTCGGTGGCGGGCCGGTAGCCCAGCTCGGTGCTGATCTTCGTGTGGTCGACGGCGTACCGGCGGTCGTGGCCCTTGCGGTCGGCGACGTGGGTGATGCGCGTGGCGTCGGCGCCGCACAGCGCGAGCAGCCGTTCGGTCAGTGCCAGGTTGGTGAGCGAGGTGCCGCCGCCGATGTTGTAGATCTCCCCCGCCCGGCCCCCGGTGCGGACCAGTTCGAGGCCGCGGACGTGGTCGTCCAGGTGCAGCCAGTCCCGCACCTGCAGCCCGTCGCCGTACACCGGGACGCTGCCCCCGTCCAGCAAGGACGTCAGAAAGCGCGGGATGAGCTTCTCCGGGTGCTGGTGCGGGCCGAAGTTGTTGGAGCAGCGGGTGACGCGGACGTCCAGGCCGTGGGTGCGGTGGTGGGCGAGGGCGATCAGGTCGGCGGCCGCCTTCGACGCCGCGTAGGGGGAGTTGGGCCGCAGTGGGTCCTCCTCGGTGGCCGCGCCCCGCGGGATCGATCCGTACACCTCGTCGGTGGAGACGTGGATGAAGGTGGTGACGCCGTGGCGGAGCGCGGCGTCGAGCAGTGTCTGGGTGCCGAGCACGTTGGTGCGGGTGAAGGCCGAGCCGTCCACGATCGAGCGGTCCACGTGTGACTCCGCCGCGAAGTGCACCACCTGTCCGTGGTCGGCGGCCAGCTCGCCGGCCAGGCGGGCGTCGCAGACGTCGCCGCGCACGAAGGTGAGGCCCGGGTGGGCGCGCACCTCGTCGAGGCGGCGGAGGTCGCCCGCGTAGGTGAGGCTGTCCAGGACGGTCACCTCGACGCCGGGCGGTCCGCCGGGGCCGAGGAGTGCGCGGACGTACGCGGAGCCGATGAAACCGGCGCCGCCGGTGACGAGTATGCGACGGTCGCGGCGGCCCGTGCGGTCGAAGTGGTTCATGAGGTCAATTGCACCTTGCTGTGGTCGCCGATGACGAGTCGGTGGGCCTGGGGCAGCCGCGGGGCCGGTGCCACGACGGCGCCGCGGCCGATGAGCGAGGCTTCGATGCGGGACGCGCCCTCCACATCGGCGCCGCGCAGCAGGACGGAGTGGGCGATGGCGCTGTCCTCGACGCGGCAGTCCTCGCCGATGGCGGTGTACGGGCCGATGCTGGAGTTGCTGATGACGGTGCCCGCGCCGATCACCGCGGGTCCGACGATGCGTGAGCCGCGCACGACGGCGCCCTCTGCGAGGCTGACCCGGCCAAGGACGGTGCTGTCCGGGTCGACCTTGCCGTCGACGCGGCCCTCGATGCCGTCGAGGACCTGCCGGTTGACCTCCAGGAGGTCGTCGACGCTGCCGGTGTCACGCCAGGGGCGGGTGGTGGTCTCGGCCCGCACCCGCAGGCCCCGGTCGAGCATCCACTGCACGGCGTCGGTGATCTCCAGTTCGCCGCGCATGGAGGGACTTATCGCCCGGACCGCTTCGTGGATGTCCGTGCCGAAGGCGTACACGCCGATGAGCGCGAGGTCGCTGCGGGGCCTGTCGGGTTTCTCCTCCAGGCTCACCACGTCGCCGTGCGCGTCGAGCTCGGCGACGCCGAAGGCCGTCGGGTCGGCGACCGGGGTGAGGAGGAGGCGGGCGGCGCCGGGCTGGGCGGCCGCGCGTTCGGTGAAGCCGGTGAGGCCGTCCTGGAGGTAGTTGTCGCCGAGGTAGAGCAGGAAGTCGTCGTCGCCGAGGAACTCCCGTGCGATCAGCACCGCGTGGGCGAGGCCGAGCGGCCGCTCCTGGTGGAGGTAGCTGACGCGCAGGCCGAAGGCGCTGCCGTCGCCGACGGCGTCGCGGACCTCGCCGCCGCGCCGGCCGACGACGATCCCGGCCTCCCGGATGCCCGCCGCGGCGATGGCCTCCAGGCCGTAGAAGAGCACCGGTTTGTTGGCGATGGGCAGCAGCTGCTTGGCGCCGGTGTCGGTGAAGGGGCGCAGCCTGCTGCCCGTTCCGCCGGCCAGGATCAGGGCCTTCAAGGAAGCCGCCCGCGGGGTGGGGCGGCCTGGGGATGCGTTCTCAACGGTCCCTCCTCGCTTGCGGAGCCTCGTGGGCCCCGGACTTGAAGCGGCGCCTCGGCGGCAGTGTCTCGACGGCGGTCCTCCGAGCGTGGCGCCTCGACTCAAGCAGAGCCCGGCACACCGCCGCAAGAGCCGCCTGAAAGTTTCAGCAATCTCTTGCCAATCTTGGGGCGGCTTTGTTTGACTCGGTGCGCATCACCGGCCCGCCGCTCAACTTCGGTGCCGGACCGCGCAGTTCGCCAGCGCCACGCATCACACGCACTTCGACTGGGGGCAGCAGTGACAGGTCACCGGCAACGCGCCCGGCTCGACCGGGAGGCCCGGCACCTCGCGCCCGGCGCGTCGGAGGAGACCACCGCCGGGCAGCGCGTGTTCGCCGAGGGCCGGGGCGCGCTCCTCACCGACCTCGACGGCGCGCAGTACCTGGACTTCGCGGCCGGCACCCTCACGCAGTCGCTCGGCCACTGCCACCCGGAGGTCGTCGAGGCGCTCACCGAGCAGGCGGGGCGGCTGTGGAACGTGCACGACGCCGCGACACCCGGCCGGGCCGACCTCCTCGACCTGCTCGCGCGCCTCCTGCCCGGCCATCTCGATACGTTCGCGTTCTTCTCCACCGGCGCCGAGGCCGTCGAGGCGGCCCTGCGCGTGGTGCAGGCGACCGCCCCCGCCGGGCGCAACCGGGTCGGGGCGCTGCGCCACGGGTTCCACGGCAAGACGATGGGCGCCCGGATGCTGGTCCACTGGGACATCGGCCACCAGGCCTTCGCCGGGAACAGCGTCCTCGGCTACGCCCCCAACTGCTACCGCTGCCCCCTGGAGTTGACCTACCCGAGCTGCGAGCTGCGGTGCGCCTCGCTGGTGCGCAAGCACATCGCCGAGAAGCCGAACGTCGCCGCGCTGGTCTTCGAACCGGTGCAGGGCGCGGCGGGCGTCGTGGTCCCGCCGCCCGGGTACTGGGAGCGGATCGCCGAGGCCTGCCGCGCGAACGGCGTGCTGCTCGTGGCGGACGAGGTGCTGACCGGGGGCGGCCGCACCGGCGCGTTCCTCGCCTGCGAACTCCTCGGCATCGAACCGGACCTGGTGCTGCTCTCCAAAGGCATGGCGAACGGCTTTCCGTTCGCCGTCCTCGCCGGGCGCGCGGAGCTGCTGCGCTCCCCGGAGGCCGCCACGGCCGGTTCGTACGCGTCGACGTACGCGAGCAACCCCCTCGGCATCGCCGCGGCGCACGCCACGCTCCGCGTCATCGACCGGGACGGCCTGACCGAACGGGCCGCCAGGCTGGGCGAGTTGCTCGGCGAACGGCTCGCGGCGCTGCACGCGCGGTTCGACCGGCTCGGTGACGTACGCGGACTCGGGCTGCTGTACGGCCTGGAGTTCGTCACGGACCGGGAGAGCCGTACGCCCGCCCCCGAGCTGGCCCGCGCGGTCCACTCGGCCGCGCTCGACCTGGGTCTTCGCACGGCCCTCGGCGGCCACATCATCCGGCTCGCACCGCCGTTCACGCTCGACGAGGCACAACTCGACGAGGGCATGGCTTTGTTGGAGCTGGCCGTCGAGCGGGCGGTCGAGCAGGTGATGGCGTGATCGTCGCGGAAAACCTCACCAAGGAGTTCCGCATCGCCGAGCGCGGGCCCGGCCTGCTCGGCAGCCTCGCCACGCTCCTGACCCGCGAGTACCGCACCGTGCGCGCCGTGGACGGCGTCTCCTTCGAGATCCCCGCCGGGACGAAGACCGCGTACATCGGTGCCAACGGAGCCGGGAAGTCCACCACGATCAAGATGCTCACCGGCATCATGACGCCGACGGCCGGGCGCTGCCTGGTCGCCGGCATCGAGCCGTACCGCGAGCGGCGGCGCAACGCCCGCTCCATCGGCGTCGTCTTCGGCCAGCGCAGCCAGCTGTGGTGGGACCTGTCGGTGCCGGACTCGTTCCGCATCCTGCGCCGCGTCTACGACATCCCCGAGCCGGTCTACCGCCGCAATCTCGCGCTCTACCGCGAGCTGCTCGACATCGACGCCCTCGGCACCACGCCCGTACGGCAGCTGAGTCTCGGCCAGCGGATGCGCGCGGAGATCGCGGCGAGCCTGCTGCACGACCCGGCGGTGGTGTTCTGGGACGAGCCGACCATCGGCCTCGACATGGTCCTCAAGGAGGCCGTGCGGGAGCTGGTCAACCGCGCCCACCGGGAGCTCGGCACCACCGTGGTGCTCACCAGCCACGACATCGCCGACATCGCCGCGATCTGCGACAGCGCGCTGGTCGTCGACCACGGCCGGGTCGTCCACCAGGGCACCATCCAGGAGCTGCTGCGCACGGCCGACCGGCGGTCGGTCACCTTCGACCACCGGGACGGCGTCCCGCCGCGCGACGCCGTCGACCGGATCGAGCGGGGCCTGCCCGGGGTGCGCTCGTCCGTCGGGGACGGCGGCCGCATCCGGGTCGACTATCCGGCGGGCCTCTTCACCTCGCGCCGGGTGCTCGCCTTCCTCCTGGAGCACTTCGACCTCACCGACTGCTACGCCCCCGAGCCGGACCTGGAAGAGGTGCTGCGGCAGATCTACGGCCGGACACCCGCGCCCTCGCCCGTCGGCGTCGACGGCGGCCCCTCATGAACACACGCGTGCGGCCCCTCATGAACACACGCGTGCGGCGGTACGTCCCCTTCGCTACCGGCGGCCTCCAGTCGCTGCTCCAGTACCGCTCGATGTTCCTCATCACAGGTGTCACCGCCGCCGCGGGCGCCGCGGTGACCGTCTTCCTGTGGCGGGCGGTGTACGCGGACTCCCCGGGCGGCACGGGCCCCGGCGGCTTCACCCCGGCGAGCATCACCACGTATCTGCTGGTCGCCCAGGTGCTACAGGTCCTGCACGCCAACCGGGTCGACGACGAGGTGGCCGCGGAGGTGTACCGCGGGGACGTCGCCGTGATGCTGGTGCGCCCGGTCAGCTATCCGCTGGTGCGGCTCTTCGCGTGCCTGCCGGTGGTCGCGGCCAACGCCGTCCTGGTCGGGGTGCCGGTGCTGCTGTTCTTCTCGTTCCTGGTGCCGTTGACCGCGCCCCGCCCCGGTGACGCCCTGCTGTTCGCCGTGTCGACCGCCCTGTCGGTGCTCATCGCATTCTGCGTGAACCTGCTGACCGGCATGACCGGCTTCATCACCACGAACACGTGGGGTGTGCGGATGGTGAAGCAGAGTGTCGTGGCCTTCTTCGCCGGGCAGCTGGTGCCGATCGCGCTGATGCCAGGACCGCTGGCGGCCGTCGCGCACGCGCTGCCCTTCAGGGGCATGGTCGACGGGCCGCTGACGCTGCTCCTCGGCCGGTACGAGGGGGTCGGCGGCGCCGTCTCCGTGCTCGCCCAGCAGGTGGGCTGGGTCATCGGCCTCACCGTCCTGTGCGCCGTGCTGTGGCGGGCGGCGCTGGGCCGTCTGGAGGTGCTCGGCGGATGACGCGCACACGCCTCGGCACGGCCCTGTGGTACGTCCGGCTCTCCTGGTTCCTCGGCGGCGTCGGCCTGCACCGGCTCGCCGCCTACCGCCTCGACTTCGCGCTCGGCGCCGGGGCGTTCCTGGTGCGGGTCGGCATCCAGACGGCGGTGGTGGGCCTGGTCTTCCGGCAGGTGCCCGCGGTGGGCGGCTGGTCGTACCACGAGGTGCTGTTCCTGCTCGGCTTCTCGCTGCTGCCGCGCGGCCTCGACCACCTCTTCACCGACCAGCTGTGGGAGCTCGGCCGCAAACTGGTGCAGCGCGGCGAGTTCTACCGCTATCTGATCCGCCCGGTGAACCCGCTGTTCTCGCTGCTCTCCGAGCGCTTCTTCCACCCGGACGCGCTCGGCGAACTGGTGGTGGGCGCGTTTCTGGTGACGTACGCGGGCGCCTCGCTCGATCTGGACCTGACGGCCACGCAGTGGGCGCTCGCCCCGCTGCTCGTGCTCTGCGGGGCGCTGATCCACACGGCCGTCAAGCTGTTCTTCGCGTCCCTGTCGTTCTGGACGGTGACGAGCCTGCCCGCTATGTACGCGGCGAGCCAGGTGTCCGAGTTCGCCGCGTACCCCCTCGACATCTACCACGCGTCGCTGCGCGCGCTGCTGACGTGGGTCCTGCCGTTCGCCTTCACCTCGTACGTCCCGTGCGTCTATCTGCTCTCCGGCGGGACGGGACTGCTCGGGTGGCTGCCCGTGGTGACGGCCCTGTCGCTGCTGCTCGCCCTCGCCGTGTGGCGGCGCGGCATCAACACGTACGAGATGACCGGGAGTTGAGGTGACGGACATCGTGATCCGCGACGAGGAGCTCGACGCGCTGCTGCGGGCGGCGCCCTGGATGCCCGAGGACGGACGGAAGGCCGACCGGTACGCGCGCGTCGACCACGCCGTGCTCGGCTCCGCCGCGCTGCTGCTCGTCGTGGCGGCGGTCGGCGGGCCCGCGTCGGGCCGCCGGTTCTTCGTGCCGGTGGACGTGCGGGGCGGGCGCGGCGAGCTCCAGGAGGCCCACGCCACCGAGGAGTTCAACAGGGCGGCGGTGCTCAGGACGCTGACGGGTGGCCGGCTGCACACGGCGCGCGGCGGCACGGTGGAGTTCCGCGGCGCGGTCGGCGGGCCCGGGGGCGCGCACCAGGTGCGTCGTCTCTCCTTCGACCAGGGCTGGTCGTCCAACGCCCTTTCGCTGATGGAGATCGGGGGCGTCGAGCACATCCACAAGACGTACCGCTGTCTCGACGAGGGCGTGCGGGAGCCCGACCTGTTGCGGCTGATGAACGGCACCGGGCGCACACCCGAGTGGGCGGGCGACTACACGTACACCGACCCCGCGTCCGGGACCCGCCATCCGCTGGGGGTCGTCTACCGGTACGCGCCGGGCGAGGGCATCGACGTACCGCTGCGGCAGAACCTCCGCTCCCTGTGGCCCGCGCTGACCCGGCTCCTGGAGAAGGGGTCGCCGCGGGAGGTGGCCCGGTCCCATCTGCGGCCGCTGGAGGGGAGGTTGCGGGAGGCGGGGCGGTTCCTGCGCGGTTTCCACGAGGATCTGGCCGACCGGCTCGGCGACGGCTCGCCGCAGCCCGACTACCCGGCCGGCGAGCGGCTCGCGCAGGCCGAGGAGCGGCTCGCCGAGCTGTACGGCCGCACCACCGCCGATCCGGTACTGCCCGCCCGGTCCGTCCGGGACGCGTTCCACGCCATGGACGGTGAAGTGGCCGCGCTGCGCGCCGTGCTGACGCGTCCGGGCGTGTCCTGGAAGGGCGGGCCCTGCCACGGCGACCTGCACCTGTCCCACCTGCTGTGGCGGCCCCTCGCGCTGATCGACCTCTCCACCCCGAGCGTGGCTCCCACCGCGCCGGGCTGGGCCGCGCAGTCCCCGCTGGAGGACGTCGTGGCCCTGCAGCGGGGGCTGGAGTACTTCGCGGCGGACGAGGCCGCGTTCGAGGCCGCCGGGCGCCTCGGCGCCGACTCGCTGGAGACCATGCTCGGTTCGCTGGACGGCGCGGCGGGCTTCACCGGCACCGGGCGGGCCGAGCTGCTGCGGGTGTTCGCGGTGGCCGACAGCTGGCGGGAGCGCGTGCGGGACCTGCTCCTCGGCCCCGCCACCGACAGCTCCAGCCCGCTGCGGCGGCTCCTCTACCTGCGCAGGCTGCTCCACGAACTCGCCTACAACCACGCCCATGCGCGCCCCTACCACGCCGCGATCGACCTGCGCCACGCCCTGCGCCTGGCCAGCCCCTACTCCGAGGACGTGAGGCCGTGACCACCCACCGGACCGGCGAACCGGTCGAGCCCGACACGCACAACCCGCGCATGCACATCATCGAGACCTACTTCGAGTGCTGCGGCTTCGACCACACCTTCTTGCAGGGCGGCACCTCGGTGTACCTGTGGAACCTCTCCCGGGCCTTCGCCGCGCGCGGGCACCGGGTCTCCATCGTGACGCCCGCGCACGGCAGGCTCGACGACCTGCGCTCGCGCTACGACGTGGAGGACCTGCCGTACGAGGACACGTACACCCTGCCCCTCGTGCTTGACCCGCAGGTGTGGCGGGGCTTCCCCGCCGAGACCGCGATCGAGCTGCGCACCACCGCGCACCGCATCCGTCTCGACGGCGTCGACTTGTACTTCCTCTCCAACGACTACCTCGACCGGCTCCCCGTCACGTTCTACCCGCCGTACTCCGCCAAGGGCCGCGACCTGGTCTTCTTCAAGCCGCTCGTCTTCCAGGTCGACAGTGTGCGGTTCCTGCGCGGCTGGTTCGGCGAGGAGCGTGCCGTGGTGCACGCGCACGAGCCGTACTACCACTACCTGCTGCCCGCCGCGCTGCGCGACGACCCGACGAAGATGGTCGTCAGCACCGTGCAGAGCAACATGCCCATCGCGAAGAAGGTGTACGGGCCCAAGGTGCGGCGACTGCTCGAACTCCTCGACGCGAAGGTCGAGTTGCCGGATACGGAGGCGCGGCAGTCGGGCCCGGGGCCGGCGGAGGCGGTCGTGCAGTACCAGCAGCTGACCCACCTCCACTACACCTATCCGCCCGGCCACGTCGCGCTCTACGAACTCACCGCCGAACACGCCGACCTGATCGACTTCCTCTCCCCCGGGCAGCTGGACTTCTACGCGTCGTTCCGCGACACCCCGTTCGCGGAGCTCTTCGAGCGGCTTCCGATGGCGGAGGTCGTGCGGCGCAACGCGCACAAGATGTTCGTGGGCGGCTGCGCGATCTCCGACGAGTGGCTCGCCATGGACCCCGCCGACGTCGACCGGGCGGACGTGCTCGGCGGCCTCGGCCTCGATCCGGCCCTGCCCACCTTCTTCCACAACGCCCGCTACGCGGTCCACCACAAGGGCCAGGTGGAGCTGGTGCGGGCGGTGGACCGGGTGCTGGGCGAAGGGCTCGACGCCAACTTCGTGGTGCGCTGCATCGCCGGTGAGGGCATCGACGACCCGTACTTCCACGAAGTGGCGCGGCGGCACGCGGGCCGGCTGCACCTGGAGTGGGAGCGGGTCGACGAGCGGCGGGTGTTCGCGTACGCGGCGAGCTCGGACTTCTGCCTCTTCCCCTCCAAGTTCGAAATGGACACCTTTTTGATCGCCCAGGGCGAGGCGATGGCGTGCGGCGCCGTGCCCATCGCCACGGCCCAGGAGGGCATGGCGCACTTCCGGCACGCCGAGGGGCCCGCGACGGGCACCGGTTTCGCCGTGAACCGGTCGTTCGCCGAGGACGACGAGCTGCTCACGCAGGCGCTCGCCGACCGCATCCGGGAGGCCGCGGCGCTCTGGTCCGACGACCCCGACCGCTACCGGGAACTGTCGGCGCGGGCGTCCGCCGTCGCACGCGGATTCACCTGGGAGCACTGCGCCGACCTGCACCTGGCAGCGTTCGGCCGTCTGTGGCGGGGCGAACCCGACGACCCGCCGACTCAACTGGCCCTGCGCCACGGCTGGTTCGACAGGACGAGAGAGGCACGGGCCGCTGAGGTGAAGGACGCCGCCGTCGCGCATGGCGCCGTGGACGTCTACGAGCGCCATGCCCCCGTGGACGCCGACGCCGCGCGCCGCCTCTTCGACGCCGCCTGGCGGCGCGCCGACTTCGCCGCCTGCGAGCGGGTTCTGGGGCGGGCGCCGAGCGGTGCGGTGGACCGGGTGGACGTGGACCGGCTGCGCGGCCGCCGCACCGTCACCGCCGACGGCCGGGTCGGCTACCGGCTCCCGCACGCCGAGCGCGTCGAGCTGGTCATCCCGTCCGACCCCGACGGGCAGGGCCGCGCCCTCCCCCGCGTACAGCTCCTGGAGCGCACCGCGCCCGGCGAGTTCACCGGCCCGGCACCCGGCCGGCCCGGCGCGCGGCTGCTCCTGACCCTCTCCTCCGGGTGCGTCACCTGGGACGAGGTGCGCGATGACTGACCGGAGCCTGACGGACGGGGTCCGCACCGTGCTGCTCGCGGGCGGCGAAGGCAGACGCATGGGCCCGCTCGGGACGGGGCGGCTCAAGCCCCTGGTGCCGTACGGCGGGGCCTGCCGCCTCATCGACTTCAGCCTGGCCAACGCCCGGGCCTCGGGTCTCGGGGAGGTGCTGCTGCTCTCGCAGTACGAGGAGCGGCAGCTCATGGACGACCTGCACCGGGTGTGGAACCAGGGGCCGGACTTCCGGGTGCACTTCGGCCCGTACGACAGCGCGTACGCATCGGCAGGCACCACCCGGTTGCCGGCCGAACTGCCCGCGCGTACATGGCCGTTGGAGCGCGGCACGGCGGACGCGCTGATCCGCAAGAGCGGCTACATCTTCGAGGGCGGCGGCGGCCGGCGTGACGCCGAGCATGTGCTCGTCCTGCACGCCGACCACGTCTACCGCTTCGACCACCGGCCGCTCATCGGTGCCCACCGGGCGTCGGGGGCGGCGCTGACCGTCGCGTACCAGCGCATCGACCCGCGCTGGGTGCACCTCTTCGGGATGGTCGAGTTCGATCCGCGGGGCAGGCTGACCGCGTTCGTCGAGAAGCCCGAAGTACCCACCAGTGACCTGGTGTTCGCGGCCTTCTGCGTCTTCGACGCGAAGATTCTGCGCCGGTATCTGGAGCTGCTGGACGGCACCGACTGGCAGCACGACATCAGCCGTGACGTGATTCCGGCGATGCTCGCGGCCGGGGAGCACATCCGCGGTCACGAGGTGGCGGGGCACTGGGAGGACATCGGCACCGTCGAGCGCTACCACCGCGCGCATCTCGCCCTCGCCGCCTCTCCCGCGGCCGGGCTGCCCGTCGGCCGGATGCCGTGGACCCTCGCCCCCGACGTGCGGCGCGGCTGGGTGGCGGAAGACTTCGGGGTGCGCTCGTCGGTCGTCGCGTCGGACCTGGTCAACGACGGCCGGGTGGAGGACAGCGTGCTCTTTCCCGGCGTGCGAATCGGGGCGGGCGCCAGGGTGCGGCGCAGTGTGGTGCTGCCTGGCGCCCGGGTTCCCGCGGGCGCCGACGTCGACGGGGCGGTGGTCCTCGAGGACGGGCGGATCCAGCAGGTGACGCCGGCACGGGCTCTGACAGAAGGAGTGAGCGTATGAGCGGGCCGCGGTACGACGTCCTGGTGGTCGGCGGCGCCGGCGTGGACACCATCGTGCGCGTGGAGGAACTCCGGCTGCCGCCGGGGGACTCCGTCTTCGTGCCTCCCGTGTACGACTACGTGGCGCACACCGGCAACGGCGTCGCGCTCGGCTGGCACGCGCTCGGCCTGGCCACCAAGTTCATCGACTTCCTCGGGGACGACGCGCAGGGCCGCTCCGTCCTCGACGCGTACGCCACCCGCGGCCTGGACTTCAGCCATGTGGTCTCGCCGCACGGCACCCCGCGCGGCGTCAACCTGGTCGACCCCGAGGGCCGCCGGTTCTCCTTCTACGACGGCCGCCACCCCGCCGACCTGCGACTCCCCCGCGACTTCTACCTGCCCCACCTGGAAGCCGCCCGGCACGTCCACCTCTCCATCACCGGCACCAACCGGGACATGTACGACGACATCCGGCGGCTCGGCGTGCCCTGTTCGACGGATCTGCACGACTGGGACGGCCACAACCCGCACCACCGGCTGTACGCGCTCGCCTCCGACCAGGTCTTCCTCAGCGCGGCCGCCATCCACGGCCGCGTCGACGAGGTACTGCACTCGATCGTCGACGAGGGCAGGGCGCGCCTCGTCGTCGCCACGGACGGCGCGGAAGGCTGCCACGTCCTGGTGCGCGGCGACACGGAGGTGCGGCACTTTCCCGCGGTGCGCCCGGAGCGGCCCGTGGTCGACAGCAACGGCGCGGGAGACGCCTTCGTCACCGCGTTCCTGTACGCCCACTTCGAAGGGCGCCCGGTGGAGGAGTGCGTGCTCGCCGGGTCCGTTTCGGGGGCGTTCGCCTGCGGCAGCGCCGGCACCCACACCGAGTTCATCGACCTGCCGGGGCTGCGCGGCGCGTGTGCGCGCGCGAGCGCCGCGGCAGCCGGCTGAGGGGCGGCACGCACGTGCACATCATCAACTTCTCGTTCGAGTGCGGCGGTTTCGACAACCGCCTGATGCGGGGCGGGCTCTCGCCGCTCGTCTGGAACCTGTCCCGGGAGTACGCCGCACGCGGCCACCGCGTGTCGGTGATCACCCCGGCCCACGGGCACCTCGACCGGCTCCGCGAGACGTACCCGATCGAGGAACTCGACTACCGCGCGGACCACGTCGTGCCGCTCGTCCTCGACCCCAAGGTGTGGCCGGGCCACCCCGCCGAGACCACCGTCGAACTGACCACGCGCGCCCACAGGCTCCGGCTGGACGGCGTGGACGTGTACTTCCTGTCCAACACCTACCTGGACCTGCTGCCCGACCGGCTCTACCCGCCCCCCGGCATGGAGGGCAGGGACCTGGCGCACTTCAAGCCGCTGGTGTTCCAGGTGGACGGGCTGCGCTTCCTGGAGTCGGACGTGATCGGCGGTGGCCCCGCGGTCGTCCACGGCTTCGAGCCGTACTACCACTACCTGCTGCCGCCGGTGCTCGCCGCCGACCCCCTGCGCCGGACGGTCAGCACGGTCGCCGCCAACGCGCCGGTCGGGCAGCAGATCTACCGGCCGCAGGTGGAGCGGCTGCTGGCGCTCTTCGGGGCGGAGGCGGACGTGGACCTCGACGCGCTCGACGGCCCGCTGCCCCCGGAGGACAGCGCGGTGGCGACGATGGCGCGGGCCCTCGCCGGGACGCGCATGCACCAGGAGAGCCGGCCCGACCACGTCGGCGTGTTCCCCCTGGTGGCCGCCCACGTGGACCTCGTCGACTTCGTGTCACCAGGACAGCGCGCCTACTACAGCACGTTCGAAGGCACCCCCTTCGAAGCGCTCTTCGCCACCCTGCCCGTCGCCCGCGAGCTCCGCTCGAACCCGCACAAGCTCCTGATGGGCGGCTGCGGTGTCGCGGACAGCTGGCTGCGGCGGGACCCGGCGGCGGTGGACCGTGCCGCGGTCCTGGGCGGCCTCGGCCTCGACCCCGCGCGTCCCGTCTTCTTCCACGCGGCGCGCTACGCGGTGCACCACAAAGGCCAGCTGGAGCTGGTACGCGCGATGGAGGACGTCCTCACCGACGACCCGGACGTCAGCTTCGTCATCCGCTGCTCGACGGGCGGAGGCGGCGAGTCGGCGTCGACCGTCGCGAACGCGTACTTCCAGGGCGTCGCCGACCGCCACCCCCACCAGGTGTACCTGGACTGGCGACTCGCCGGCGAGGACACCCTCTTCGAGCAGACCGCCTGCGCCGACTTCTGCGTCTACCCGTCCAAGTACGAACTGGACGGCTTCCTCATCGCCCAGGCCGAAGCCATGGCGTGCGGGGCGGTGCCGATCGCGACCGCCCAGCGCGTCACCAGCCACTTCGGGCACGCACGGCCGCTCTCCGACCCCGACGCCACCGGGTTCTCCGTGCGCGGTTCGTTCCGCGACGACGATCCGCTGCTCGCGCGCGAGCTGGCCGCGCGCATACGGGAGGCCGCGGCGCTCTTCCGGGACGACCCGGCGACGTACGCCCGCCTGTCCGCCAACTCCCGTCGGCTCGCCCGTCGTTTCACCTGGTCACGGAGTGCCGAGCTGCGCCTCGCGGCGTTCGGCGCGCTGCTGCGGGGCGAACGGGTCGCCTTCCCGCCCTCGGAGGCCATCACCTACGGCTGGTTCGACGCGCTGGACGACGCGGATGTCGCACGGCACGCCGAGCAGATCGCGCGCGCGGCGGCCGAACGGGGTGACGCGGCGGCCTACGCCCGGTGCGCCCCTCTGGACGGCCCCGCCCACGAACAGCTCTTCGAGGCCGCCCACGCCCGCGCGGACTTCGCACGCTGCGCGGAACTCGCCGCTCTCGCGGACCGCGCCGACTGGTCGGCACGCCTCGCCTCACGCTGCCGCCTCACCCCGCACCCCGGTGGCCCCGGTCGGCGAGTGGAATACACCCACGCCGGGGCGGAACGCGTGGACGTCGTCGTGGAGTCGACGGGCACGACGCGGCCCGACGCCCCACTGGAGTCCACCGCCGAGGCCGTCGCCTCGGACGAGGCGATACCCGTCGGGAACGGGGCCGAATTCCTGCCGCTGGAGCGCGGCCAGGACGGCGTGTTCCGCGGAGACCTGCCCGGACCGCCCGTCGGCGGTCGCGAACTGGTGGCCATGGTGACGTTGGGGTCGGGGCGGGTGGCTTGGGACGTGGTGGGGGGCGCTGGGGTGGTTTCGGTTTCGACCCCCCTCCCCCTCGCCGGGACGCCGACGACTCTCCCCTACCGGGTCGTCGCCACCGATCTCGACGGCACGCTGCTGCGCGGCGACCTGTCCGTGTCCGAGCGCACCCGCCGGGCCCTCGCCCTGGCCACCGGTGCGGGCGCGCACCATCTGGTCGTCACCGGGCGGCCCGCCGCCGCCTGTCGGGAGTTTCTCGCCGCGCTCGGGTACCGGGGCATCGCGGTGTGCGGGCAGGGCGCGCAGCTGTACGACGCGGGCGCGGACCGGCTCCTCGACTCCGCGCAGCTGGACCTGGAGCTGGCCCGTTCGGTGGTCGCACGGGTGGAGGACGCGCTCGGCACGGTGGAGCTCGGGGTCGTCACGGCGCCGCCCGAGAGCCGCTTCAAGGTGACGCCACGGTTCGGGGAGCGGGTCCGGCACGGGTGGGACGTGACGGCCGACCGTACGCGGCTGTGGTCCGGCCCCATCGACAAGCTGGTCCTGCACCACCCGGCGGTACCGGAGGACGAACTGGCCACGGTCGCGCGCACGTTGTGCGGCGACGAAGTGACCGTCGTGCACTCCGTGAAGGGCATGGTGGAGGTGCTGCCGCCCGGCGTCACGAAGGGCACCGGGGTCGCGCGGGCGGCACGGCTCCTGGGGTTCACCGGCGCGGACACGGTCGCCTTCGGCGACATGCCCAACGACGTTCCCCTCCTCGCCTGGGCGGGGCACGGCGTGGCCGTCGCCAACGCGCACCCGGAGCTGCGTGCCATGGCCGACGAGATCGCCCCGAGCAACGACGAGGACGGGGTCGCCACGGTCCTGGAACGTCTCTTCGCCCCGGCCCCGACCCCGACCCCGGCCCCGACCCCGACCTCAGCCCCGGCTCCGGTCCCGGTTCCGACCTCAGCCCCGGCTCCGGTCCCGACGCCGACCTCAGCCCCGACCCCGACCCCGACCCCGGCTCCGGCAACGGCCCCGGCTCCGGACACGGCTCCGGACACGGCTCCGGCCCCGGCAACGGCCCCAGCACCGGCCGCCCCGTCACGACAAGAGGCCCTCTCATGACGGGCGCAGCACTCGCCGAGCTGGCCCGCGCCCACGGAGTGGCCACCTCCTACGCCACCGACCGTGGCCACCGCGTCGACGTCGCCCCGGACACGCTCGTCGCCGTACTCGCGGCCTGCGGTGTGGACGCGGGCACGGAGCGGGCGGCGCGGGAAGCGCTGGAGACCCACCGGCACGAGCGGGCGGCGAGGCTGCTGCCGCCGTGCGTGGTGGTGCGGGTGGCGGGGGGCGCCGGGCCGGGCGGGCGGACCGCCGACCCGATCGGGCTCCGCCACCCCCGCTCCTCCGCCACCCCGCCCCTTGCCTTCCCCGAAGGCGCCTATGCCACGGTGCAGTTGGAGGACGGCGGCACCACACCCCTCCCCGACCTCCCTCCCGGCCACCACACCCTCCACATCCGCACGCCCGACGGACGACGGGCGGCCGCGCCGCTGCTCGCCGTGCCCGAGCGGCTGCCCGCCCCGGCGCAGCGCACCTGGGGCTTCCTCGTGCAGCTCTACTCCGTGCTCTCGCGCCGGTCCTGGGGCATGGGTGACCTCGGTGACCTGGCGGAGCTGGCCGCCTGGTCGGGGCGGGCGCTCGGGGCGGGGTTCGTGCAGCTCGGGCCGTTGCACGCCGTGGAACCGGGGCCGCTGCCCGACCCCTCCCCGTACCGGCCGAGCTCGCGCCGTTTCCCCGACCCGATGCACGTCCGCGTGGAGGCGGTGCCCGAGTACGCGTATCTCGACGCGACGGCACGCCCCGCCGTGGACCGTCTCGTCGCACGAGCCAGGCACCTCAACCGGCGGGCGCTGGACGGGAGTTCGCTCATCGACCGCGAGGCCGTGCGCGCGCTCAAGCGGGAGGCGCTGCGTGCCGTGTACGACGTCCCGCTGTCGCCGGGACGCGCCGCCGCCTTCGCCGCGTACACCGAGCGTGAGGGCCGGGGCCTCACCGACCACGCCACCTGGTGCGCGCTCGCGGACGTGCACGGCGGGGCCTGGCGTTCCTGGCCCGCCGAGCTGCGCGACCCCCGCTCCCCAGCCGTGGCGCGGGCCCGGGAGGAGCTCGCGGAGGCCGTGCGTCACCACCGGTGGCTCGCCTGGATCACGGATGAGCAGCTTGCGGCCGCTCAGGCGGCGGCGGTCGGCGCCGGGATGCCGGTGGGGCTCGTCCACGACCTGGCCGTCGGTGTCGCACCGGAGGGCGCCGACGCCTGGGCCCTGCGGCACTGTCTGGCCGCCGGCATGAGCGTGGGCGCGCCGCCGGACGACTTCAACCCGCGGGGCCAGGACTGGGGCCAGCCGCCCTGGCGGCCGGACGCGCTGGCCGCTGAGGGCTACCGGCCCTTCGCCGAGCTGGTCCGCGCGAACCTGCGGCACGCGGGAGCGCTCCGGGTCGACCACGTGATGGGGCTTTCCCGGCTGTGGTGGGTGCCCGAGGGGCGCCCGCCGACGGAGGGCACGTACGTCGGGTACGACCGGGAGGCCATGCTCGGGGTCCTCGCCCTGGAGGCGTACCGGGCGGGTGCGGGCGTGATCGGCGAGGATCTCGGCACCGTCGAGGACGGCATGCACGAGGAGCTCGCCGCGCGCGGCATGCTCGGCACCTCCGTGCAGCGCTTCGAATACCTGGGCGGCTCCACGGGACGGCGCGGGCCGCTGCCGCCCGACCAGTGGCGGGCAGACTGTCTGGCCACGCTCACGACCCACGATCTGCCCACGACGGCGGCCTGGCTCTCCGGCGAGCACGTGGACCTGCGGGCGCGGCTGGGTCTGCTGACCCGGCCGGGGGCCGAGGAGAAGGCCGCGGCGGCCGTCGAGCGCGACGGCTGGCTCGCCGAGCTGGCCCGGCTGGGGCTGCTGCCCGACCCGGACGGCGAGGTCGCCGCCCTGCACCGGTTCCTGCGGCTCACGCCGGCCCGGATGCTCGGCGTGTGGCTGCCGGACGCGACGGGTGACCGTCGTCCGCAGAATCTGCCGGGCACCGCGACGGTGCACCCCAACTGGCGGTTGCCGGTGGCGGACGGGCAGGGCCGTCCGGTCCCGCTGGAGGAGCTGCCCGACTCCGCGCTGCTGCGGACGCTCGCGGGCGTCTTCGCGGACCTGGCGGACCCGCACGATCCGGGACCGCACCCAGGCCCACACCCGGCACGCCCAGGCCCGCACCCGGCACACCCGGGCACCCACCCGGCACGCCCGGGGCCACCCCCCACACCGCACGACACCACAGAGAACGAGACCGAGGAGAGACATGGCAGGCCAGGTTCTTGCTGAGGCCGAGGGGGTCCGCGAGGACTCCGGGGGCTTCGACCTGCTCGCACCGGACGGCACCGGCTACCGCGTCGACGTCACAGGCGGGGTCTTCTCCCCGGACAATCCGCTGCTCGCCGAGTACGTGGCGGGCCGCCGCGTGGTGGCCTTCCTCGGCCCCACGGTGGACCGGATCTACGGGGAACAGCTGCGCGCATACCTCAAGGCCCGACTTGAACCGGGCAGTTGGAGCGTGCACACCATCGCGACCGGCGAACGCAACAAGTCGCTCACATCGGTCGAGGAGGTCTGCGCGACGGCCAAGGCGGCGGGCCTCGACCGGCACGGCGTGATGCTCGCGGTGGGCGGCGGCATCGTCGCGGACATCGTGGGCTTCGCCGCGTCCATGTACGCCCGCGGCATCCGCTACATCAAGGTCAACACCAGCCTGGTGGGCCAGGTCGACGTCGGCGTCGGCGTCAAGACCGGCGTCAACGCCCTGCACACGAAGAACATGTTCGGCGCCTACCACCCCGCCCACGCCTCCCTCAACGACCCGGCGCTCCTCGACACCCTGCCCGCGCGCGAGATCCGCTGCGGCCTCGCCGAGATCGTGAAGATGGCGGTGATCCTGGACGGCGAGCTGTTCCGCACCCTGGAGCGGCACCCGGACGCCTTCCTGCGCGCCGGAGCGGGCGGCGGCGATGTGGAGACGTACATCATCCGCACCTCCATGCGGCTCATGATGGAGGAGCTGTGCCCGAACCTGCGCGAGCACGACCTCGCCCGGCTCGTCGACTTCGGCCACACCTTCAGCCCGGTGATCGAGACGGCGGGCGGTCACCGGCTGGCCCACGGCGAGGCCGTCGCCGTCGACATGGCCCTCTCCGCGCACCTCGCACGCCTCCTCGGCCTCACCGACGCGGAGACCTGCGAGCGGATCGTGACCCTGCTCGAACGGATCGGCCTTCCGGTGTACGACGCCGCGACCTGCACGCCCGAGCTGATGACGCAGGCCCTGCGCGCGTCCTGGCAGCGCCGGGGCCGCAAGCTGCACCTGGTCGTGCCGACGGCGCTCGGCAAGGCGGCCTTCGTCGACGAGCTGGAGCACCTTCCGGCGGACACACTGCGGGCGGCCCTGGACGCCCTGGCGGCGCGTGCCGTACGGACGGGGCGCCACGATGACTGAGGACACCCGGGAGGGGGTCGAGGACACCGTGACGGCGAAGGCACCGGCCGACGTCGTCAACGTACGCGATCTGCTGAGCGCCAAAGCGCACGACCACGGCGGCCTCGGCACGATCCTCGCCCACCGCGCCTTCGCCCGCGAAGTGGGCTCGTCCGGCGCCGAGTTCATCGACCTGGCCGTCCTGCCGCCCGGCACGTCCATCGGCCGGCACCGGCACGGCGCGGACCGTGAGACGTACATCGTCCTCTCCGGGAGCGGGCTGATGTTCCGCGACGGCGAGGAGTTCCGGGTGGGGCCGGGGGACGTCGTCGTCAACCGCCCGTACGGCGAGCACGGTCTGCTCAACGACTCCGACGCCACCGATCTGCACCTGCTGGTCTTCGAGCACGTTCTGCGCGACCTGCGGGTGCCGCGGGGCGAGGAGACCCCGCCCGACGAGGAGACAGCGCGTGACCACGACGGCTGCTGATCACGACCGCCCCTTCACCGTCCTCGACGTGGGCGGAACCACCCTGCGGGTGGGGAGTTACGCACCCGCCTCCGGCCTGCTCTCGCGGGTGCGGCGCGTCCCCGTCGAGGGCAAGGCCCTCCACCCCGGCGACGCCGTGCCCGTACTGCAGGAACGGGTGGTCGAGCAGATCGTGCGCGAGGTCGACCGGCACGGGGCCGGTGCGGTGCCGCGCGCGGTCGGGGTCGCGTTCGCCGGTCCGGTCACCGCGGATGGGCTCGTCGTGGCCGCGCCGACGGTGTGGGGACGGCGCGGCGAACCGCTGCCCCTGGGCGCGCTGTTGAGCGAGCGGATCAGCGCGCCCGTCACCGTCGTCAACGACCTGACGGCGGCCGCCTGGCGGTACGCGGCCACGGAGACCGAGCCGTTCTGCCTCCTCACCGTCAGTTCCGGCATCGGCAACAAGGTCTTCCGCGGCGGCGACGTGCTCGTGGACGCCGGGGGCCATGGCGGTGAACTCGGCCACTGGGTCTGCGATCCGGCGCCCGACGCGCCGCTGTGCGACTGCGGCGGGCGCGGGCACCTCGGTGCCGTCGCGTCCGGGCGCGGGGTGCTCGCGGCGGCCCGGCGAGCGGCGGCCGCCGACCCGGCCGGCTTCGCCGCGTCCCGGCTCGCCGCGCTCTGCGGGGGCCACCCCGACGCGATCGGCAACCCTGCCCTGGCCAAGGCGGTCGGCGAGGGCGATCCGTTCGCCACCGGGGTGCTCCGTGGCACGCTCGTCCCGCTCGCGCAGGCGGTCTCGGCGGTCTTCACCTCGATCGGTGTCTGCCGCTTCATCCTCATGGGAGGCTTCGCGCTGGCGGTCGGCGAGCGCTATCGGGCGCTGCTGGTCGAGGAGCTGGTGCGCCAGGGCTGCTTCGGACTCACCGCGGACCGCGTCGACGCCCTGGTGTCCCTCGGTGCCCCCGACGACGACCACGGCCTGCTCGGCGTCGGCCGCCTCCTGACGACCCGGACCACCGCCACGGACGAGCGGCGCACGGCCACGTACGGGAGGGCCGCCCGATGAACCCGACGAACCCGAAGAACCTCATGAGCCCCATGAGCCCCGTGACAGGAGACCGCACCCTCATCGTCGGCAGCGGCTTCGTCGGGACGGGTGTCGCCCGTCGGCTCGCGCGGGCCGGTGACGCCGTCACCCTCGTCTCGCGCAGTCGTCCCGACCGGCCTCCCGAGGAGTTCGGCGCGCGCTGGTGCGCGCTCGACGCCACCGACGGCGAGGCGTGCGGACGTCTCGTGGCGCGGCTGCGGCCGGAGCGGATCGTCCTGGTGCACGGCCCCTCCGATGTCACCTGGTGCGAGGAGCACCCCGAGGAGGCGGGCGCGGCGCACGCCGCCGTCGCTGCCAACTTCGCCTCGCTGAGCGGAACTTCACGCCTCGTCATGATCTCCACGGACAATGTCTTCGACGGTCACGCGCGGCACAACACGGAACACACCCCCGCCTCCCCCGCCAACGCCTACGGCCGTGCCAAGCTGCACGCCGAACAGCTGCTCCTGGACCGGGCCGCGCGGGCGGTCTGCCTGCGGGTCAGCCTGGTCTACGGCCATGAGCCCGCCGACGCGGGCAAGTGGCTCAACTTCTTCGCCGCCTGCGCCCACCGGCTGACCGCCGGAGAACACGTCGAGGCGCCCGACGACCACTGGACCACCCCGGTCCACGTGGACGACGTGGCCGAGGTCGTGGCCGCGCTCCTCGCCGGTGCCGACCCGCTCCCGCCGGTCCTGCACCTGGGCGGCCCGGACCGTGTGACGCGCGCCGAGTGGGCCACGGTGATCGCCGGGGCCCTGGACGCCCGGCCCGGCCTGGTCCTGCCGGTGCCGAAGGCCCGCAGCCGTTACGCGTCGCGTCCCGACAACGCCTGCCTGGTCAGCGAGTTGCTGCCGGACCTCCCGGCCACACGCGCCGTCTCCGTACGCGGGGTACGGGACGGCGCGCGCGACCTGGCCGCCGCGTTCCGACGCTAGGGCCTAGCGGCCCCTCGGGGCCGGCGAAACCTCCCGGCCCCTCCCAGGAGCCTCGGCCCGCACGCTCGTGGCCCCCAGCAGCGCACCGTCCGTGGCGCGCTGGGTGGCCAGGAGCTGTCGGGCGCGCCGGGCCTCGGGGATGCGGTGACGGTCGCGGGGGTCGACGGTGAAGACCGCCGTCCCGTCCCCGGCCGCCCCGTTCTTCACGGGGTCGAGCCGCAGCCAGTGCCCCTCGTCCGACAGCGCGCCGTCCTTCAGGGTGATGCCGCCCTCGGGCGCGTAGACCAGCTGCCGGCCGGCGACGCCCGCGCCACCCGACGGCCAGGCGACGGTGTCCTCGTCCACCCAGCGGGCCCTGGCCGCGGACAGGTCGAGGCCGAGCGAGCCGCCGACCGCGGGCGTCAGGTACGACGGCTCGCCCGCCACCCGCCAGATCTCGTGCCCGTACAGCTTGACGTCGAGCGACTCGTCGCCCGCCACGTCCTTCTCCTCCTTCTTGTGCAGGACGTAACTCAGGCTCCCCGCGCCCGGGTTCAGCTCCACCTCGAAGACGGCGCCGAAGGCGTCGGTCCGTACCGGCCGCACCGGCACGTCCCAGTCCGACTGCCGTGCGGCACCGTCCCACACGTGCAGGCCCCAGCCGGTGTAGTCGCCGTCGGGACGGTGGTAGTGGATGACCGCCCTGGCGCCGTCCCGGGGCGGTTCGGTGACCGCGTCCTCGGGCCGCTGCTCGCTCTGGTCCTGCTCCCCCGTCCTGACCCAGACCTCGCCGGTGCGGCTCAGGTCGACGGTGCGTTCGGGGCCGTCGGCGGTGCCGTTCTTCTCGACGGTGTACGCGACCTTGCCGGCGCTCCCGTCCGTCTTCACCCACGCGAAGGCACCGAAGGCGTCGCGCCCGGCGAAGGCGGCCTCCCGGCCGTTCCCGGTCTTCAGCCGCCAGCCGTCGTAGTCGCCGTCGGGCCGCTGATAGTGGACTACGGCGTAGGGCCGCCGGACGGTGGGCGCGGCGGGCGGCGGGGTGCGGCCCGCGCGGCCGGCGGCGAGAGCGCTCGCGGTACGCCCCGCACTGTCCACGACCACCGCCTTGTAGCGCAGCCGAGTACCCTCGGGCACCTCGGGGCCGAGTTCCTGCGTGACCTTGTAGGGGGCGTGGTCGGCGGAACCGAGCACCTTCCAGGGGCGGTTGCCCACCTGGGCGGCGAAGACGACTCGGTCGAGTCTGCCACCGCCGCCGTCGACGTCGGCGGAGAGTTCCACGGTGCCGGTGGCGCCGTCCCCGGGCGCGTGCAGCTCGACGGTGGGGCGCGAACTCGGCGCGGGGAGCGGCGTGTTGGCCTTCAGCACCAGGGAGGACAGCGGCGGCACGGTCACGGTGGCTCTGCTGTCGGCGCCGCTGCGCACCACGTGGCCACCCGCGCCTCCGTACAGGCGGGTGTAGGCCTTCCGTGCCGCTCCCGTCGGGATCTCCACGGTCTCCGGCCGGGACGTGTTGTTGTGGGCGACGACGTACTCGACGCGCGTACGCGGGTCGGTGCGCGAGTAGGCGTAGACCCCCGGTCCTTCCGCCGGGCCCGCGAGGCGCTCGGTGAAGACTCCGTCGCGCAGCGCCGGATGCTTCTTGGTGAGTTTCGAGAGGCGGGCGACGGCACGGTAGAGGGGGTGGCGGGTGTCGTACGCGTCGTCGGCGTGGGTGCGGTCCGTGCCGAGCTGGTCGTCCTCCAGGTACGCCTTCGCGCCGGTGGCGAACATCGGCTGGCGGGCGTCGTTGTCGCCGCCCTCGCCGGTGAAGCCCTGCTCGTCGCCCGCGTACACGACGGGGTTGCCGCGGCCGAGGAACATCAGCTCGTGGGCGAGCCGGTCGCGCCGCAGCAGCTCCGCCTCCTCCGCGCCGGGGTTGTCGCGGGTGAGGAAACCGCCGATGCGCCCCATGTCGTGGCTGCCGAGGAAGGTGACCTGCTCGTAGGCGTTGGCGGTGCCGGTGGTGTAGCGGTAGTCCTGGGCGAGGACCTTCGACAGGTCGCGGGGCGAGCCGTCGCGCGATGCGTAGTTGCGGGTGACGGCCTGGAGGGGGAAGTCGAGGGTGGAGTCGAGGCCGCCCTTCGTGACGTACGGGGCGGTGATGGCCGCGTCCGCCGAGTACGCCTCGGCGAAGATGAGGAAGTCCTTCTTGCCGCGTTCGGCCGCGTAGGCGTCGAGCGCGCCCGCCCACCGGGTCCAGAAGTCCATGTCGACGTTCTTGGCCGTGTCGACGCGGAAACCGTCGACGCCGTAGTCCCGCACCCACCGTTCGTAGATGCGCTTCATGCCCTCGACGACCTCCGGCCGCTCGGTCCACAGGTCGTCGTTGCCCATGAAGTCGCCGTTCAGGCCGCTCTCCCCGGCGAAGGTGGACTCGCCGCGGTTGTGATACATCGTCGGGTCGTTGAGCCAGGCCGGTGTCTTGGCGTCGCGATCGGCGGCGGCCGTGCGCGGGGTGTACGGGAAGCTGTCGGCGTTCACGGGGCGCGGGCCCGCGGCGTCGTCGAAGGGGCGCCCCTCGGTGTCCAGGTAGGGGTGTGAGCCCTTGGACCGGTAGCCGTACTCGTTCTCCGCGTAGTGCACGGTGTCGGCGGTGTGGTTGGTGAGGACGTCGAAGAAGACCTTCATGCCCTTGCGGTGGGCCCGGTCGATGAAGGCGGCCAGTTCCTTGTCGGTGCCGAAGTGCGGGTCGACGCGCGTGAAGTCGGTGATGGCGTAGCCGTGGTAGTTGGCGACTCCGCGGCCGCCGCGCTCCTGAACCGGTTTGTTCTTGAACACCGGCGTCAGCCAGATCGCGGTGGTGCCGAGGCCCTTGATGTAGTCGAGCCGGTCGCTGAGCCCCTTGAGGTCGCCGCCCGAGAAGAAGGCCGGGTCCGAGGGGTCGAAGCCGGTGGTGTCACGGCCTCCGGTGAGCCCGCCGCGGTCGTTGCCCCGGTCGCCGTTGGCGAACCGGTCGGGCATCACGAGGTAGAACTGCTCGCGGGTCAGGTCGTGCCGGGCGGGCTCCGCGGCGAGCGCGGCATCGGAGGGCGGCGGGGGTGCGGCGGTGGCCGCCGCCCGGTGCTGGCTCGCGGGCAGGAGCCCGGCGAGCAGCGCGATGGGCAGGACGCCGACCGTTCTTAAGCGGCCGAAGCGGCCCGAGCAGCCGGGTCGTGCGGGACGGGACACAGTTCCTCACTCCTTCGTCGTCGGGGCATTCGTCGTGTTGGCATTCGCCCTCCGGACGTTCGTCGTCCGGACAGCACGGCGGCCCGGCGTGTGCGCACACGCCGGGCCGCCGGATTCGGGTTACGGGTAATCAGTTGGCGGCACCCGCACAGCTCTTGGCGCCGACGTGGACGGCGACCGCGCTCTTGGCGGCGACGGTGACAGCGAGCCGGCCGCCGTCGTCGACGGTCACGGGCTTGCCGGACTGCACGTCGCAGTACTCGCCCGCGGGCAGCGACGTCTTGAAGGTCTCCTTCAGTTCGCCGTCGCCCGCGTTGATAGCGACGAAGGCCTTGTCGCCGCGGCCGAAGGCGATGCCGCTGCCGCCGTTGTCCCACCAGTCGGTGAGCGCGGCGTCCCCGGCGGAGTTGCGGAACGCGACCATGCTCGCGATCTGCCGCTGCGCGTGCTGGCACACCCACGCCTCGCCTGAGCAGTCGGCCTTGCTGTTGTCGGGCGGGCCGTCGTCCTTGCTGTTGAACGCGTACCCGGAGTGGACGTCCGGGGAGCCGTACGGGAAGGCCAGCATGAAGACGTGCGCCAGGGTGGAGGTGGCGCCCTGCTTGTAGGTGAGGACGTTGCCCTGCCGCTCGGTGTCGTGGTTCGCGACGAAGACGCCCACGGACTCCGACGGCAGCTTGCCGTCGGCGATGTTCTTCAGACCGGCCAGGCCGCCGCTCTCGAAGGCTCCCTTGAGCCCGTACGCGTAGGTGAACTCCTGGACGTCACCGGTGCCGGTGTACTCGCCGGGCTGGACCTCCTCGCCGGGCCCGGGCAGCGTCTCCTGCTTCCAGTACACGTCCGGGTCGGTCAGCTGCGACTTGATCGCCTTCAGGTCGTTCTCGGGCATGTGCTTGGCCGCGTCGACGCGGAAGCCGTCGACTCCGAGGTGGAGGAGGTCGTTCATGTACCCGGCGATGGTCTTGCGGACGTGTTCCTCGCCGGTGTCCAGGTCGGCGAGGCCGCCGAGTTCACAGTTCTGGCTCTCCTCCCGCTTGGTGTAGTCCTGGATCTCCTTCTTGCAGCTGTCCATGTCGGCGTCCCCGTAGGTGCCGGGGTAGTCGTACTTGGTGAACCGCGTGCCGCCCGAGCCTGTGCCCTGGGCGTTGGTCATGTGGTTGATGACCGTGTCGGCGATCACCTTGACGCCCGCGTCGTGACAGGTGTCCACCATGCTCTTGAACGACGCGCGGTCGCCGAGCCGGGAGGCGATCTTGTAGCTGACCGGCTGGTAGGCGGTCCACCACGACGGTCCGTCCAGACGCTCCTGTGGGGGTGAGGTCTGGACGTATCCGTACCCGGCCGGGCCGAGCGTGTCCGTGCACGCCTTCGCGACGGAGTCGAAGCTCCACTCGAACATCACGGCGGTGACGTCCTTGGTGGCGCCCTCCGCGGTGGCGGCCGTCGCGCAGAGACTGCCTGCCGCGCCTGCCGCGAGTGCGGCACCCATGACGGCGATCCTGCGGGGTCTCGATATACGGCCGTGCATCGAAAGCCTCCTACGTGGGGGGATGTTGGCGGCGATGTTGGCGGCAATGAAAAGGTTTCCGCTTGCTTGCAGAAACTTGTTGCAGACGGGACCCTAGGAGCCGCCTGTTGAAGGGTCAACCCCCCGTGCACCACGGTTCACACGGCCCGGCGAGGTCCGGACTCCGGTGCCGAGGTCAAGACCTCGGCCCCGAGGACGGCCCGCCGCGCCGCCGCGGCCAGCTCGCGCCGGTCGGCGCCCCACAGCGGGGCGTACGCCACGACCCGCACGCCGAGGTCACGGGCGCTCGCGACCCGCCGCAGCGAAGTGGTGAAGTCCTCCGCTCCGAGGAAGGCGGCAGCGGTGCTGGGCACACCGCCCTGGCGGTACTCGACCGTCACGGGCCGGACGGGAGCGCCCGCGTCGGCCGCGGCCTGGAACGCGGCCCTGCGGAAACGGCCGCCCGACACCGAGCACCAGGTGGTCGCCTGGGGAAAGACGAGGACCGACACGCCACCCCGGAGCACCTCCGCCAACTCCCCCACCACGCCCGGCAGTTCCCGAGGGCTGCCATCCCGGTCGATGAACCGCGTACCGGCGCGCCGGGCCAGCGCTCCGATCACCGGCCACTGGCCCACCTCCCGCTTGGCGAGTACGCGCACCGGCTCGACGGCGAGCAGGGCGATGACGTCGAGCCACGAGATGTGATTGGCGACGACCAGAGTTCCGGGGCCGCCGACACCTCCGGCGCCCCCGACGCCTTCGCCGCCCCCGGCGCCTCCGGTGCACCCGGCGCCTCCGGACACGCTCAGCCCCTCGCCGCCCGCCACCTCCAGACGCACCCCGAGCGCGCCGAGCACCGCGCGTGCCTCGGCCCGCAGGATCGGAGGAACGGCGAGCCGGTCGCCGCGGGCCACGGCCCGGGTCAGGGCGTACGTCAACGCGGCGTACCTGCGCGCCAGTTCACCCAGAGGCACGCGCGGGTCCGGGTCGGCGGCGCAGCTCGCCGGGCAGCCGCGGTCGACCGTCCACGGGGTCATTGCGCGTCCTCGCCGAGGAAGTAGCGGCGATGGCGCGAGCTGAGCCGCTCCATGTCGAGCAGCACGAAGAAGTCCGCGACGTCGAACTCCGGATCGTGGGCGGGCGCTCCGCACACCCACGCCCCGAGGCGGAGGTAGCCGCGCAGCAGGGGCGGCAGGTCGGCGTGGACCGGGCGGCCCGGGACTGGTCCTTCGGGATTCCAGGGGCGCCGGGGGTGCACCCGCAGCTCGGGCGGCGCCGCGTGCTTGGCCGTCCCCAGCAGCCAGGCGCTGGACGCCGCCCGGCCGCCGTCCGCCAGCGGCACGGAGGCGCAGCCCGCCAGGTACCGGCACCCGGAGAGCAGGACGTAGCGGGCGAGAGCGGACCACATCAGGTTGATCACGGCACCGGTGCGGTGGCCGGGGTCGACGCAGGAGCGGCCCGCCTCGACGGTGGACGACCGCAGACCGTCGAGCGCGCGGAGGTCGAACTCCCCGTCGGAGTAGGACCGTTCGGCACGCCCCGGCGGCAGCAGCCGGTACGTCCCGACCACCTCGCCGGTCGAGGTGTCGGTGACGATCAGGTGGTCGGCGAGGTCGTCGAATGCGTCGATGTCGTGGTTGGGCAGAGGCGTGTCGAGAACCGCGCCCATCTCCTCGGCGAAGACCCGGTGACGCAGCCGCTGGGCGGCCCTGATCTGTTCGGTGGTGTCCGCGACGGAGGTGACGTACGAGGTGGCCGGGGTGAGCGGTG
The DNA here is from genome assembly GCF_040683555.1 of Streptomyces sp. NPDC093510. NCBI lineage: Bacteria > Bacillati > Actinomycetota > Actinomycetes > Kitasatosporales > Streptomycetaceae > Streptomyces > Streptomyces sp. NPDC093510. The sequence continues at coordinate 86,596 of NZ_JBFBEE010000021.1, read as the reverse complement.
CGGAGGGAGTGAGCGGTGTCAGTGGTGTCGAGGGCATGACAGTTCCGTTTCTCGGGCGAGGGGACGAGAGGGGGACGAGACGGGATGCCGGGCACAGGAGGGCCGAAGGGAGAGGGGAAGGGAGCGGGGGGAAGGGGGCGGGGGAGGAGAGGGGCGGGGAGGAATGGAGAGGGAGATGGGGAGGGAGGGGGGGAAGAACACGGCGCCGCGCCGAACCGCACGCCACCGCCCCCACCCAGCACGGTGACGCCGCCGGCTGAACTGCGCCCTTCAGCCGCGCATCGGCCCGCCGTCCGGCGCGCGTCGGGAACGGGACCGGCCCCTCACGAAACACACGGCACGCGTTCCGGGAGCCCCGCCCGGCGCGCTCCACCCCGCCCCGCCCCGCCTCATCCCATCGTTGACGCCCTCACCATTTGGCCGTACAAACTCCGCATGCCCCCTCCCCACACCCCTCCCCTCCCCCTCGAAGGCATCACCGTCGTCAGCCTGGAGCAGGCCGTCGCCGCGCCGTTCGCCACCCGCCAGCTCGCCGATCTCGGGGCCCGGGTCATCAAGGTCGAACGCCCCGACGGCGGTGACTTCGCGCGGCGCTACGACACCACCGTGCGCGGCCAGGCCAGCTACTTCGTGTGGCTCAACCGGTCCAAGGAGTCGCTCACCCTCGACCTCAAGTCGGAGCAGGGCCGCGAGATCCTGGAGGAGCTGCTCGCGGGGGCCGACGTGTTCGTGCAGAACCTCGCGCCGGGCGCCGCCGCCCGCATGGGCCTCGGCGCGAAGGAGCTGCAGGACCGCCATCCGGGACTGATCCCGTGCACGGTCAGCGGCTACGGCATGGACGGGCCGTGGGCCGACCGCAAGGCGTACGACCTGCTCGTGCAGTGCCAGACCGGGCTGCTCCAGCTCACCGGCACACCGGACGAGACCGCCCGCGTGGGCATTTCCGTCGCCGACATCGCGGGCGGCATGTACGCGTACAGCGGCATCCTGTCGGCGCTGTACACGCGGGCGACCACGGGGCGCGCGCCGACCGTCGAGGTGTCCCTCTTCGACGCGCTCGCCGAGTGGATGAGCCAGCCCGCGTACTACACACGCTATGGCGGCACCCAGCCTCCCCGCGTCGGGGCCCGCCACGCGACGGTCGCTCCGTACGGCCCGTTCACCGCGTCCGACGGCAAGGACGTGCTGCTCTCGGTGCAGAACGAGCGCGAGTGGGCCGCCCTGTGCCGCGAGTTTCTCGGGCGGCCCGAGCTGACCGACGATCCACGCTTCGCCACCGGGTCCGCCCGCGTGGCGCACCGCGACGCCCTCGACGCGATCATCTCCGTACGCTTCTCGGAGCTCGGCAGCGACGAGGCGATGGAGCTGCTCGGCCGTACGGGCATCGCCCATGCCGGGGTCAACTCGGTCCATGAGTTCCTCGCCCACCCGGTGCTCGCCGAGCGCGACCGCTGGCGGGACATCCAGGTGCCGGGCACGTCCGAGCCCGTACAGGCCCTGCTGCCGCCTGCCACCCTCTCCGGGGTCGTCCCGCGCATGGACCCGGTGCCGGAGGCGGGCGAGCACACCGCCGCGATCCTCGCCGAGCTGGGCCGTGGTCCGCGGGAGTGACAGTGCCTACGCACGGCTCGCCCGCGGGCTGCGCGAGGCGGTTCCGCGGGGCGACTTCCCCGAAGGGGTGCGGCTGCCCACGGAGGCCGAGTTGGCCGTGGCGCACGGGGTCGGCCGGCAGACCGTGCGGCACGCATTCCAGGAACTCGTGGCGGACGGTCCGGTGGTCCGGACGCCGGGGCGCGGCACGTTCACCGCGCCCCGACTCGGCGCTCGCTCACGGCAGTTCGGCTCGGCCGAGGATCTGTTGGCTCTGCCGCGCGACGTCGGTGAACTACTCGTCGGTGTCCCGGAGTTGACGGCAGCGGACGCCGACTTCGGGTCGACGGTCATCGCTCTGCTCGACGGGCGGCTCCCGCGGCCCGTCGCGGAGGCCCGGCAGAGCGTCACCGTCGCCGTCGCGGACCCCGGCACGGCCGCGCGTCTCGGCTGCCGGCCGTCACATCCGCTGCTGCGGGTCGACCGGCTGTACGCGACGGCGGGCGGTCGTCCCGCCGAGCTCGCGGTCAGCGACTTCCGCGCTGACGGTCAGCCGTCGACAGCGACGCCGAGCCCTTCGAGCACGACCGCGCCCGGCAGCCCGGCGAACACCTTGCCCGGCACGATGAGCTTGCCGCGCCGGCTGCCGCTGCCCACCAGGACGTACGGCAGGTCGGCGACGGCGGCGTCGACCAGCACCGGCCACCCGGCGGGCAACCCGATCGGCGTGATGCCGCCGTACTCCATGCCGGTCTCCCCCGTGGCCGTGTCCATCGGCGCGAACGAGGCCTTGCGTGCGCCGAGTTGGCGGCGCACGGCTCCGTTCACGTCGACGCGCGTCCCCGACAGGACGACGCACGCGGCGAGCGTCGTCTCGCCCCCGCGCTTGCCCGCCACGACAACACAGTTGGCGGACTGGGCGAGCAGTTCGGGGCCGTAGTGCTCCAGGAACGTGGCGGTGTCGGCCCAGCGCGGGTCGGTGTCGACATGGATCAGCTCATCGGCCGGAACGGGGCCGCTCCAGTCGCGTACGGCGTCCGCGACGGGCGGCACGAGCAGGTCGAGGGCTTCGGGTGCGGGGCTGACGACATCGAATTCACCAAGAGGAGCGCGCATGGACGCACGCTAACAGCGCCGACGCGCGGCGGCCCAACAGCCCCTAGTAGGAACCGGCGTGGGCCGGCGGCACCGACACCGACATGGTCATCTCCACGGGTTCGTCGCCCTTGTTGCGGTAGCCGTGCGGCACGTTGGCCTCGAAGGTGGCGGCCGTTCCCGCCGGCACGGTGTGCTCGGCGCCGTCCACGAGGAGGGTCAGTTCGCCCCGTGAGACGTGCAGCAGCTCGACGGTGCCCGGCGGGTGCGCGTCGGAGTCGTTGCCTTCACCCGGCATCAGGCGCCAGGACCACAGTTCGAAGGGCCCGCGCGCCTCGGCCCCCACGAGGAGCGTGGTGCTGCTGCCGGCTTCCGTGGACCACATGCGCACCGCCTGTTCCGGCGGCACGAGGCGGACGTGGGAACCCTGCTCGTAGTCGAGGAGGGTGGTGATGCTGACGCCGAGCGCGTCGGCCAGCTTCACCGTGATGCCGACACTGGGGTTGGTCCTGGCCTGCTCGATCTGGATGATCATGCCGCGGCTCACGCCCGCGCGGGCCGCCAGGGCGTCGAGGGTGAAGCCCCTCTCGTTGCGCCAACGCCTGAGATTGCGCGCGAGCGACTGGGTCAGCTGGTCGAGGTCCGCCACGTTCCCGTCCAATATGGTGAATGAGAGAGTTCACGATACTGGGCCCGGCGGACCTGGTGCCGCCGGGCGGGCTCAGGCCTCGCCCAGCTCCCCCAGGGCGATGAGCTGCTCGGGTGTGACCCCGTCGGGGATCGGCACCGGCGCGGGCGTGCGAAGGGGCGGCTGCCATCCGGCCTCCGCGCTCCACGTCCGCACGACCCGCGCGGGCGCCCCGGCGACCACGGCGTGGTCGGGCACCTCGCCCCGGACGACGGCACCGGCGGCGACCACGACGTTGCGCCCGATCCGGGCCCCCGGCAGGATCACCGCGCCCGTGCCGATCCAGCAGCCAGGCCCGATCTCCACCGGGTCCATGCGGGGCCACTGCTTGCCTATCGGCGTATGCGGGTCGTCGTAGGAGTGGTTGGTGGACGTCACGTACACATAGGGGCCGAAGTAGCAGTCGTCGCCGATCGACACCGTCGTGTCCGCGATGACGTGACTGCCCCGCCCGAGCACGACGCCGTTGCCGATGCGCAGGATCGGGTCGGGCCCGAGGTCGAGGTCCGGCATCATCCCCGCGGTGAGCGTGACGTGCTGGCCCACGATGCAGTGGTCGCCGATCCTGATCCACGGCTCCCCGAAGACCGTGCCCTGCGGGAAGGCGAGTTTCGTGCCCTCGCCGATCGCGCCGAACCGCAGCCGTCCCGGGTGCGCGGCCGTCACCGCGCCCGTGCGCTGCACCCAGTCCCAGCCGGCGTGGACGGCGCGCTGCGCGAGACGGCGCGGCACGGCGGCGAGGGGTGAGAACGTGTTCCTGTTCTTCGGCACGCGCTCACGTTACTCAGTGCCACGGGGGCCCGCAGGCCCCCGGCCTGTGATCTTCACCCCACGCGGGGGCCCCGGCTGCCCCGTCCCGTACGGTGCCGTCAGGCGCGACACCACACAGACGTACGGAAGCAGGGAGCGAGTCGATGGGCCACGAGGCACTCATCACCGGCATCGGCGGCAAGGACCCGAAGATCGATCAGGACGCCTTCACCGCGCCGACGTCCGTCGTGCTCGGCGAGGTGACGCTGCACGCCGGGGCGAGCACCTGGTACGGCGCGGTGCTGCGGGCCGACTGCGGGCCCATCGTCGTGGGCACCGACAGCAACATCCAGGACAACTGCAGCCTCCACGTCGACCCTGGCTTCCCCATCACGATCGGCGAGCGCGTCTCGGTCGGCCACAACGCCGTCCTGCACGGCTGCACCGTCGAGGACGACTGCCTGATCGGCATGGGCGCCACCGTCCTGAACGGCGCGGTGATCGGTGCGGGTTCCCTGGTCGCCGCGCAGGCCCTGGTGCCGCAGGGCATGCGCGTGCCCCCGGGCTCGCTCGTCGCGGGCGTGCCCGCCAAGGTGCGCAGGCCGCTCACCGACGAGGAGCGCGAGGGCATCTCGCTCAACGGCACGATGTACGTCGAGCTGGCCGGGGCCCACCGCGACGCGCACGCCGCGAAGTGAGTCAGTCGCCGACCGGGACCGGCTGAGGCTCGGCCGCGGGCGCCGCGGCGGCCTCCGCCTCGGCCTCGGCCGCCGCCTTCTTCGCCCGGCGCTTGACGAACAGCATCGAGCTGATGCCGATCAGCACGGCGATGCCGAGTCCCACGTATGAGAACCGCTTGAGCCAGTCCTCGGCGACCACGCCGATGTAGTAGATGACGGCGGTGGTGCCGCCCGCCCAGACGATGCCGCCGAGGACGTTGGCGATCAGGAACTTCCAGTACGGCATGCGCAGGACGCCCGCGAGCGGCCCGGCGAAGATGCGGAGCAGGGCGATGAAGCGGCCGAAGAAGACCGCCCACATGCCCCACTTCTGGAAGGACCGCTCGGCGGTCGCCACGTTGGCGGCACCGAAGTGCTTGGGGAACTTCCGTTCGAGCCAGGCGAGGAGCGGCCTGCCGCCCTTGCGCCCGATGGCGTACCCGATGGAGTCGCCGATGATGGCGCCCGCGGTGGCGCACGCCCCGAGGATCACCGGGTTGATGTCGCCGTGCTGGGAGGAGAGGAGCGCCGCGGAGACCAGGACGATCTCACCGGGCAGCGGGATGCCCAGGCTCTCCAGACCGATGACAAGGCCCACCAGCGCGTAGATGCTGACGGCTGGTACGTGCTCCAGCCACTCCTGGACGTGCAACGCCGGTTCCTCCCGTGGTCAAGTGTGTGTGCCCGGCGTGCGCGCCGCTCGGCCGCGCACGCCGGGCAGCCTACCCGCAGGAGATCACCCGGCCGGAACGGCGTCCCAGAGGCCGCACCGGTGTTCGTCGTGCACCGTCGTGCTGATCGTGGTCCCGCCCGCCGACGCGGTGCGCAGGGAGAGCACCTGCCCCGGCCGGGTGCGCTGGTCGGGGACGGCGGGCCCGCCGTCGGCGCGCGGCACGCCGGTGCGGATGAAGGAGCCCCAGTACTGGACCATCTGCCGGGCGAGCGCCCGCTGCTCGGCGTCGAGCGGCGAGGCCAGGCCGAAGTGCTTGAAGAGGTACTGGACTTCGTTGACGTGTGTCGCGCCGAAGTCGAAGTCGGTGTCCAGCTCGCGCAGCGACGCGAAGGGCGGTGAGGTGCGGTCCGCGAACTCGTAGGCGTACACGGGCCCGCGGCGCGCCAGTGCCGTGTTCATGCGCAGTGCCGTGCAGGCGAACATCCGGTCGCCGACCGCCGCGCCGTACGCGTGCGTCGGCGAGGCGTGCTCCGCGAGCGGATACGCCTGAAGGACCCGGCCGCCCAGCTCCGGCCCGTACGCGTCGGTGAGCGCGTCGGGGTACTGCTCGGCGGTGAGCGGCCTGCCCTGGCCGTCGAACCGGGCGAAGGCGAAGAGGTTGCCTTCGTCGCTGTTCGCGCCGTTCAGCACCGGTACGCGGGCCGCGCTCCCCTTCTCGTACGCCTCCTCGGGCTGCACGGGCAGGAAGGCGCCGCCGACGACCGGGCCCCAGTCGAAGCCGGCCTGCGCGGCGAGGATCTCCTCGGCGGGCTTGGCCCGCAGGCAGGCCGGGGCGGTCCGCGGATCGGGGCAGCCCGCCTTCTTCGCGAACGCCGCGCCGTCACGGGCCGCCCGTGCGCGTTCGCGGCCCGCGCAGTCGCCGTACGCGCCGCTCTCCACGATGCCCGCGCGGTACAGGCCGCGGGCCGTGGGCGAGGCGAGCAGGGTGCACACGGAGCGGCCGCCCGCGGACTCGCCCGCGATGGTGACGCGGCGCGGGTCGCCGCCGAACCGGCCGATCTCGGCGCGCACCCAGCGCAGCGCGGCCTGCTGGTCGAGCAGTCCGTAGTTGCCGGACACGCCGTCGGACGCCTCGCCGTCGAGACCTTCACCGGCGAGGAACCCCATCGCTCCGAGGCGGTAGTTGACAGTCACGACGACGGTGCCGGTGCGGCGGGCGAAGGTGTCGGGCACGATGTCCTCGCCCGCGCCCGCGGTCAGCCCGCCGCCGTGCAGCCACACCATGACGGGGCGTTGCTTCGCCGACTGCCCCTTCGGCGTGTAGACGTTGAGGTCGAGGCAGTCCTCGGTGTGGCTGGGGTTCTCGTAGCCGGGGTCCCAACTGGCGTTCTGTACGCACCGGTTGCCGAACGTGGTCGCTCCGCGCACTCCGGTCCAGGGCTTCGCGGGGCGCGGCTCCTTCCAGCGGAGGCCGCCGACGGGCTGCTGCGCGTAGGGGATGCCGAGGAACTGCCGTCCCTCGCCCGTGACGTCGCCGCGCAGCCAGCCGGCGGCGGTGCGCACCAGCGCACCGTCCGACGCGGCGGGTCTGCCCGAGGCCTGGGCCGGAAGCGGCGCCAGAGAGGCCGCGGCGGCGGCCGCCAGGGCGGCGACGACCGACGCGACGCGGGGTATCTTCATCATGAACCGGCTCCCTTGATGACGGTGGTCGAGGAGAGGATCAAGTCACGTGCTGATGTACCCACTTGGATGGTCCGCCGGCCGGTGCCGAGCACCCAGCCGTGGCGTTCGGCGTCCCACGCCGACAGGGTCCGCCGGTCGATCCGGACGGTGACGCGCCGCCGTTCCCCCGCTGTCAGCCCGATCCGCCGGTAGCCGCCGAGCACCCGCTCGGCCTGGGTCAGCCCCAGGTCGGGGGACGGGCCGACGTAGACCTGGGCGACGGTGACGCCGTCGCGCCGACCGGTGTTGCGCACGGTGAAGCCGACGTCCACGCTCCGCCCCGCCCCGCGCACCTCCAGGTCCTGATAGTCGAAGGTGGTGTACGACAGGCCGTGCCCGAAGGGGAAGAGCGGCCGCACCCCTTCCGCGTCGTACCAGCGGTAGCCGACGTGGATGCCTTCCGAGTACTCCTCGACGCCGTCGGTTCCCGGGTAGCGGCGCGGATTCCCGGCCATCGGATGGCGGTCGTCGTCGACCGGGAACGTCTGGGTGAGCCGGCCGCCGGGGTCGCAGTCGCCGAACAGGACGGCGGCGGTGGCGGCCGCGCCCTCCTGGCCGGGGTAGTACATCTGCAGCACGGCCGCGGTCCGCCGCAGCCACGGCATCGAGGTGGCCGACGACGTGTTCAGGACCACGGTGGTGCGCGGGTTCACGGCGGTCACCGCCTTGATCAGCGCCTCCTGGTGGCCGGGCAGCGCGACGGTCGTGCGGTCCTGGCCCTCCGTGGCGTCCTCGTACGCGAAGAGGACGACGCTGTGCGCGTCGCGCGCCGCCCGCACCGCTCCGGCGACATCGGCCGCGCGGGTGGCACCGGTGACACGGCGGAGCCGGAACGTCTGCCCCTGGTCGCCGCCCTCGGCGCTGATCCTCAGGCGGTGCCCGCCGCGGCCGAGGGTCAGTGTCGCGCGGCGCACGTTCATTCCGTCGGGCGCGGTGGAGACGAGGCCGCCGGAGAAGAACTCGGCGACGCCCGGCTGTTTCGGATAGAGCTCCTTGCCGTCCAGCTCCACCTTCGGCCGCTCGCCCGAGTAGTGGATGACGAGCGTCCACTCGTCGGCCTCGTCGGGCGTCAGCTTCCCGTCGTACGTCCACTTCTTCCCGGCGGCGACCCGCTGGCCCTCCGCGTCGAAGCCGCGAGTGAGCGCGCGGCGCGGGATCGCCTTGCCGTACAGGTCCTCGCCCAGCGCGTACGTGACGTCGGCGTCGCGTCCGGCCCGTGCGGTGATGGCGTCGAGCGGACCGGCCGCCCGGTCGGGGACGACGTGCGCGCTGCCGCCGCCGCTGACGAACGGGTGGCGGCCCGTGGGTCCGATGACGGCGATGTCGCGGGCGGCGCGGCCCGTCAGCGGGAGGGTGCCGCGCGCGTTGCGCAGCAGGGTGGCGCCCGCCTTGGCGACGTCGAGGGCGACCGCCGCCCCCGCCCCGGGGTCCCGCCCCGGCCTGGGCGGCACGCTCTCGTCGAGCAGCCCGAACCGCTCCATGACGCCGAGGACACGGCGTACCGAGCGGTCGACCTGCGCCTCGGGCACGCCGCCGTTCCGCACGGCCTTCTTCAGCGCGGCGCCGAAGTAGGAGCCGTCGGGCATCTCCATGTCGAGGCCGGCGGCGAGGGCGGCGGCGGTGCTGTGCTGCGCGAACCAGTCGGTCATCACCCACCCCTCGAAACCCCACCGCTCGCGCAGGATGCCGGTGAGCAGCGTCTTGTTCTCGCAGGCGAAGACGCCGTTGACCTTGTTGTACGCGCCCATGACGGAGCCGGTGCCGGCGGCGACCGCCGCCTCGAACCCGCGCAGCTCCGTCTCGTGCATGGTCCGCTCGTCGGCACGCACGTCGACGGACTCGCGGTTCTTCTCCTGGTTGTTGAGGGCGAAGTGCTTGACGGTGGCGACGAGGCCCTCGCCCTGGATGCCCTTGATCTCCTCGGCCACCATGTCGGCGGCGAGCAACGGGTCCTCGCCGAAGGTCTCGAAGTTGCGGCCCGCGTACGGGGTGCGGATGAGGTTGACCATCGGCGAGAGCAGCACGTCCTGCCCGAGGGCGCGCCCCTCGCGGCCGATGACCTGGCCGTAGCGGCGGGCGAGTGCGGGGTCGAAGGCGGAGGCGAGCAGGACGGGGGCGGGCAGGGCGGTGGCGCGGGCCGCGACGCGGACGCCCGCGGGGCCGTCGGCGAGCCGCAGCGGCGGGATCCCGAGGCGCGGCACGCCGGGAACGTATCCCGCCTGGCCGAGGCCCTTCGGGTCGGTCGCCCCGTGCAGCAGGGAGATCTTCTCGTCGAGGGTGAGTCTGCCGATGAGGGACTCGACGCGGGGACCGGCGCCGGGGCCCTGTCCGGCGCGGGCCGCCGCGTGCGAGGGCACCGCCACACCGGCGGTGGCCGCGGCGGCCACGGTGATCGCACCGCCGACCAGTCCGAGGACGGAACGCCGGGACACGGAGTCGGACATGAGCCGTCACTTCCTTCTGTGCCTTGTGTGCGCGAACACGACTGTGCGAAGCGAAGCGTGTACACGTGCCAATGGCGGGTCGTCGTTCGCCCCTTGAACGCACTATGCGACAACAGGGACTTGACACGCCGTTAGGCACCACGTGTGGCGGCGGGAAAACTATGGCCGCGCATGACGCGTGTCAACAAGTTGAACAGAAAAGCGTGATCCGGCTCCTGTATGTGCCGGCCTTCGCGGGTCCGCTCAGTACCCGGGGGCGGTGCCGGTGGAGCCGTCGATCTGCTCACGGAGGATGTCGGCGTGACCGGCGTGCCGACCGGTCTCGGTGAGCATGTGGACCATGACGTTGAACAGCGTCACGTCGGGTCGCGGCCACCACGGGACATGGCCGGAGGAGTCGATGGCGAGGGCGGTGATCGTCGCGTCCGCGTGCCGCCACACCCTGCGGTAGCGGTCGGTTATCTCCTCGCGCGTCTCGTGCTCGGCCGCCCACATCTCCGCGCCGCGCTCGGCGACGTCGTCCCAGCGGGGCAGGGGCTCGGGGAACGGCCGGCCGAAGACCTCGCCGAAGTACCTGGACTCCCAGAGCGCCAGGTGCTTGACCAGGCCGAGAAGGTTGGTGCCGGTGGCCGTCATGGGGCGGCGGACATCGCTCTCGGACAGCCCGTCGAGCTTCCACAGCATCGTCTCGCGGATCTGCCGCAGGTCACCGTGCAGGTACTCTTTCGCGAACTCGCCCCTCATGGGCCCCGATCCTGCCATGCGCCACCGCGGGCCCGGCCCCCTGGGTACCCGCGTCAGGGGGCCGATCGGGGAGCCGTCAGCCGTTGGGCCGCAGGGTCCACACCACCGTCATCTCGCCGGTGACGGCGCCGTCCTCGCGCCGGATCTCGACGGCGACCGGGAACTCGGGGCGCTCGCCCGCGTCGAGTTCGGCGATCACGTCGGCGGCCGGGCGGCCGAGGGTCGCCGTGGCGGTCACCGGTCCCATGGCCAGCTTCTTGTACGCGATCTCGGCGCTGACGGCGAGCGGCACGGCCCGCGACAGCTCCGCGCCGAACGCGGCGAGGACGATGGCCCCGCTCGCGGACTCGCCCAGCGTGAACATGGCGCCGGCGTGCGGGCCGCCGACGTGGTTGTGGTACTCGCTCTGGTCGGGCAGAGCCACCACGGCCCTGTCCGGCGCGGTCTCCCGGAATTCGAGATTCAGGGTGCGGGCCATCGGAACCGTGGCGGCGAGCATCTCGCCGATCGTCATCTGTTCTGCGCTCATGGCACGGGATGTTACCCACGAGTAGCGACCCTTGACCAGGACCTGCCTCCCCGTAGATCACCGTCACCTATCGTGGACGCCCATGTGGCAAGGACAGCGGCCGCCCGGGGGCGAGCAGAACCAGCGGAACCAGGGGCAGGGCCAGGGGAGCCCGGGGAACCCCGGGCAGAATCCCTACCAGCAGCCGGGGTACCAGCAACCCAACCCGTACGGGCAGCAAGCCCCGTGGAACGCCCCGACCATGCCCGCCGGCCCGCACGGCCAGGCCCCCGAACCTCCGCGCGACGGCAACGGCGGAAACAGCGGCAATGGCGGCAATGGCGGCAACAGCAACCGGACCAAGGTGATCGCCCTCGTCGCGGCCGGCGCCGTCGTGGTCGCCGCGGGCGTCACCGGACTCCTGCTCCTCGGCGGCGACAAGGACGACACCGCGAAGCCCGGCCCCGCACGGTCCTCCGCCGCACCCGGCCCGGCCGCCTCCGAGGAATCCAATCCCCGCACCGGCGACGGCATGCCCGGGCCGACCGTGCCCGGCTGGAAGGTCGTCGTCAACCCCAAGCTCCGCATCGCGTTCGACGTGCCGGCCGACTGGTCCCTGGAGTCGCGGGACTGGGCCGGCGGAGTCGTGGAGAACGAGGACGCCGAGGACGACTCGGCGGAGTTCCTCGCCGCGTACGCCGCCCCCGCCTACTTCAAGGAGAAGTGGTGCGCGAGCGACGAGGACAGGGACGGCAGTCAGGACTACACGTCGCTGGCGGCCGCGGGCACCCGGGGCAACCGCGGCGCCAAGAGCACCGAGGAGGTCGCCCGGCACGACGCCACGAACTGGGTCTACGGCGTGTACACGCAGCCGGACAGGAAGAAGGTCACCACCGGCCCGACCGAGGCGTACACCACCAAGTCCGGCATCAAGGGCAGCGTGGTGAGCGCCAGTTCGACCGGCGTCGCGAAGCAGGGCAAGTGCGACTCGGACGGCGAGGCGACCGTGTTCGCCTTCAGGGACACCGGGGGCAAGTACGTCTCCTGGTCCTTCCACGGCGCCAAGAACGTCGAGGGCGAACTCCCGGACGCGACAGTGAAGAAGATCCTCGCGACGGTGCGCGAGTACAAGGTCTCCGAGAACTGAGCAGTCCCTGGGGGCCGGGCACCCCACGCGCCTCCGGGGCGGGTGTGATCTTGCCCGGCGGCTCCCCGTATCGTGTCCGGCCATGTGGTCAGGACAGCAGCCGCCCGGGGGCGAGCAGAACCCGCAGGACCGGAGTCAGAACCCGTACCAGCAGCCGGGGTACCAGCAGCCGAACCCGTATCAGCAGCCGGGATACCAGGCGCCGAACCCCTACCAGCAGCCGGTGGGCGGGCAGGCGGGCGGGCAACAGGGGCAGTGGAGCGCTCCGACCGCCCCGGGGGGCGTGCCGCAGGCGGCCGGCACAGGCGGTGGCGGTGGCGGCCGGGGCGGTCGCAACAAGGTCAAGATCATCTCGATCGTGACGGCGGCCGCCGTGGTCGTGGCCGCCGGCGTGACCGGATTCCTGGTGCTCGGCGACGGGGACGACAAGGACACCAAGGCCGACGCCCCCGCGCGGACCGACTCCAAGAAGCCGGCTCCGACCGCGGACGACGGCGACGACAGCGAGCGCGGCACGGACAGCGGCCCGAAGCCGACGATCAAGGGCTGGAAGGTCGTGGTGAACCCGAAGTGGGGCACCGCCTTCGACGTACCGCCGGAGTGGGAGATCCAGAATCCCGGCTCGGCGATCGCCTTCGAGGACAACAAGACCGGCAAGCCGATGATGACGATGTCGGCGCCCGCGTACCTGCGGTCCAAGTGGTGCGTCACCGACGACAACAAGGACGGCAGGACCGAGGACCACGAGCTCGCCGCCGTGGGCACCAAGGGCGCGAAGGGCGCGAAGAACACCGCCGAGGTCGCGGTCAACCAGGTCGGGTGGTGGGTCTACGCCGCCTACACCCAGCCGGACGAGAAGAGCCTCACCACCGACAAGAAGGCACAGCCGTACACCACCAAGTCCGGCATCAAGGGCAGCATCGCCCACTCCAAGTCCACGGGCACGCCCCAGAAGGGCAAGTGCGCGACGGACGGCAAAGCCATCACCTTCGGCTTCAAGAACGCCGCGGGCGACTATGTCGCCTGGAGCCTCTACGGGGCCACGGGCGTGAAGGACGAGATACCCGAGAAGACGGTGATGAAGATCCTCAGCACGGTGCGCACACACGGAGAACCGACGGAGTCCTGAATTCACCTGAACTAACCTCAATTCAAGCGAGCGGGCAGCCGACGGCGACCGGACGCAGAAACCAGGGCAGCGGGGCGGGGCCGTGGCGTCATCGCCGGCCCCGCCCCGCTGCCCACACGTCACTTGGTGACGTACCAGCCCGACTTCATGCCCGAGGCCTCACTGCCCTGCACACGAACACATTCGTACGGGAAGCCGCCCATTTCATTGAGCACGTACCTGCTGCAGATCGACTCGCTCTTGAAAGGACCCGCGTAGTACTTGAAAGGCTTGGCCGATGCCACGCCCGAGAAGGCGGCGGCGGTGACCACCGCTGCTCCGAGCACACCGAAGACCTTCATTTTGATTCCGGACACAAATATCTCCCCTGTGCAAATCTGAAATCTGTTTACCGGTCGCAAGCAGTTGATCACTGTATGGCATCAATGATCACGTCGCCACCCGCGCACCATTTGACCCACTTACCCCTGTGTGGCCATCGCCCGAGGGGCTCCGCGCACGGGCAGCCGTGGCACGGCCTCCCCACGCCCCTCTATGGTTACTGGCCATGTGGCCAGAACAGCAGCCGCCCGGGGGCGAGCAGAACCCGCAGGACCAGAGTCAGAACCCGTACCAGCAGCCGGGGTACCAGCAGCCGAACCCGTATCAGCAGCCGGGATACCAGCAACAGCCCGCGGGCGGCTACCAGCAGCCGGTGGGCGGCCACCAGCCGCACGCGGGCGGGTACTCGCAGCCCGAGCAGTCGCACTGGGCGGCCCCGACGCCGCCGCCCGCGCCGCCGCAGCCGGTCGGCGGCGGTCAGGGCAGCGGCGGTCAGGGCGGTGGCGGTCAGGGCGGTGGCGGCGGCGACAAGACGAAGATCACCGCCATCGTCGCCTCGCTCGCCGTGGTCGTGGCGGCCGGAGTCACCGGTTTCCTGGTTCTCGGCGGTGAGGACGACAAGAACGACGAGGCCGGCCCCGCGAAGCCCTCGAAGTCCGTTTCGAAGAAGCCCGATCCGACGGCGAGCGACGACGGGAACTCGCGCGGCGAGGGCGGCGAGGACAAGCCGACCGTCGACGGCTGGCAGGTCGTGGTGAACCCGAAGTGGGGCACCGCCTTCGACGTCCCCCCTGACTGGGAGGTCAAGACGCCGGACACCTTCATCGCCTTCGACGACCGCAAGGACGAGGGCGCGAAGACCATCATCGGCATGTCCGCGCCCGCGGTCCTCAAGGACAAGTGGTGCACGTCCGACGACGACAAGGACGGCGAGCCCGACGACACCTCGCTCGCCGCGGTCGGCACGAAGGGCCAGAACGGCGCCAAGAACACCGAGGACATCGCGCGCAACGACTCGGCCTGGTGGGTCTTCGGCGGCTACACCGAGCAGACGAAGGCCGATCGCAAGAAGATCGAGATCAGCAAGATCGAGGACTACACCACCAAGTCCGGCATCAAGGGCAGCATCGCGACGTCGACGACGTCCGGCGCCGCCACCTCGGCCAAGTGCGACTCGGAGGGCAAGGCCACCACGTTCGGCTTCAAGAACGAGGCCGGCGAGTACGTGGCCTGGACTCTCTACGGCGCCAAGGGCGTCAAGGACGAGGTGCCCGACGCCACGGTGAAGAAGATCCTCAGCACCGTCCGGTGGAGCGAGGCGGCGTCCGAGGAGTCCTGAGCCACGGGCCCCGAGGGGCCGGGGAACCGAGGCACCGAGGCACCGAGGCACCGAGGCATCAAGGCACTGCCAAAACGGTTTGCCAGGTCGGTGACTTGCCGGGGACAGTCCCGGGGTGACGAATCCCGCCCCCGCACGACGCTCCCGCCCCTCCTGGGCGGGCCGCAACTACACACTGCTGACCGCCGCCGCGATCGTGACGAACCTCGGAAGCCACGGGGCGTTGATCGCGGCGGCGTTCGCGGTTCTCGACGCGGGCGGCGACGGCGGCGACGTAGGGCTCGTGGCCGCCGCGCGGACGCTGCCGCTCGTCCTGTTCCTGCTCATCGGCGGGGCGGTCGCCGACCGGCTGCCGCGGCACCACGTCATGGTCGCGGCCAACGCCCTCAACTGCGTGTCGCAGGCGGCCTTCGCCGTCCTCGTCGTCGCGGGCGAGCCACAGCTGTGGCAGATGATGCTGCTCACCGGGCTCGGCGGCGTCGGCCAGGCCTTCTTCGGGCCCGCCGCCGAGGGCATGCTGATGTCCTCCGTCAGCGGCGAGCAGGCCGGCCGGGCGTTCGCGATGTACCGCATGGCGATGCAGGGCGCGGGGCTCGGCGGGGCCGCGCTCGGCGGCCTGCTGGTCGCGGCGATCGGCCCCGGCTGGGTGCTGGCCGTGGACGCCGCGGCGTTCGCGGTCGCGGGGGCGCTGCGGTCGTTCCTCGACGTCAGCCACATACCGGCGCGCGAGCCCGGCGAGGGGCTCGTCGCCGATCTGCGGGACGGCTGGCGCGAGTTCACGGGACGGCCCTGGCTGTGGTCGATCGTGGCGCAGTTCTCGGTGGTGGTGGCGGTGGTCGGCGCCGCCGAGTCGGTGTTCGGGCCGCTGGTGGCACGCGACGAGCTGGGCGGCGCGGGGCCGTGGGGCCTGGCGCTCGGCGCGTTCGGGGCGGGCACGGTCGGCGGGGCGTTCCTGATGACGCGGTGGAAGCCGCGGCGGCTGCTGTTCGCGGGCACCCTCTGCGTCTTCCCGCTGGCCGCCCCGTCGGCGGCGCTCGCCGTGCCGCTGCCGGTCGCCGGTCTCGCCGCGGTGATGTTCGTCAGCGGTGTGGCGGTCGAGGTGTTCGGCGTCTCATGGATGACCGCGATGCACCAGGAGATTCCCGAGGAGAAGCTGTCGCGCGTCGCCGCCTACGACTGGTTCGGCTCGATCGCGATGGTGCCGCTGGCCACGGCTCTCGCCGGTCCCGCGGAGTCCGCTTTCGGCCGCACCGCGTCGCTGTGGGGTTGTGCCGTGCTGGTGGTGCTCGTGACGGCGGCTGTCCTGTTCGTCCCCGATGTACGCAATTTGACGCGGCGCACGACGGAGGTGGTCGCCTCGGCGAAGCCCGTGTCGCGCGGGGCCGCCGATCCGTCAGCCGATGGAGAAGGCGCCGTCGGGCGGCTCGGGTGAGGGGACCGCGTCCTCGTCGCGCACCGGCCGCGCGTCCCCGATGAAGCGGCGCAGCGCGTCGCCGTGCTCGACCCGGGCGGGAAAGACGTCGGACGCGGTGCGGCGGGCCAGGGCCGCGATGTCGATGGGCCGGTGCGCGGCGATCAGCACCGCGTTCCCGAAGCGGCGCCCGCGCAGCACGGACGGCTCCGCGATCAGCGCGAGCTCCTCGAACACCTCGGCGAACGTGGCCAGTTGGGAGCGGAGGAACGCGAAGGGCGCCCCGTCGGCGAGGTTCGCGGTGTAGTGGCCGTCCGGGCGCAGCACCCTGTCCGCGGTCCGTGCGTACGCGACCGTGGTGAGGTGCGCGGGTACGCGTGAGCCGCCGAAGACATCCGCGACGACGACGTCGGCGCTGTCGTCCGGCGCCGCGTCGAGCCACTCCCTCGCGTCCGCGCCGTGCACGCCGACCATGCTCCCCTCGCCCAACGGCAGCCGCTCGGCGACCAGTCGGAGCAGTGCCCGGTCGGCCTCGACGACGTGCTGCCGGGAGCCGGGGCGGGTGGCGGCGAGATAGCGGGGCAGGGTGAGGGCGCCGCCGCCGAGGTGGGTGACGTCGAGGGGGGTGCCCGGCTCGGACGCGGTGTCCAGGACGTGGGCGAGACGGCGCGCGTACTCGAACTCCAGGTGGGTGGGCTCGTCCAGGTCGACGTAAGACTGGGGTGCCCCGTCGACCGTGAGCAGCCAGGCCCGCGGCCGGTCGATGTCGGGCATGAGCTTGGCGGTCCCGTGGTCGACTTCCCGGATCACCGGAACCGCCTCGTCCACACTTTCGCCCTCGAACTCGTGCTCGTCCACGTCGTCCATTGTGCCTGCCCGTCCCGGGGACCGGTGCCCCCGGGACGGGACCGACGGGGTGCGGCCCGTCAGGCGACCCCCGTGACCGTGCCCGCGCCGACGGTGCGGCCGCCCTCGCGGATCGCGAAGCCGAGGCCCGTCTCCAGCGGTACGTCACGGCCGAGTTCGACCGTCATCGTGACCGTGTCGCCGGGGCGGGCGACGGCGGCCTCGCCGAGGTCGACGTCGCCGACCACGTCCGCGGTGCGGATGTAGAACTGCGGCCGGTACCCGGTGGCGACGGGCGTCGTCCGGCCGCCCTCCCGCGCCGAGAGGACGTACACCTGCGCGGTGAAGCGGCGCCGTGGAGTCACGCTGCCGGGCGCCGCGACGACATGGCCGCGTCGTACGGCGTCGCGTGGCAGACCGCGCAGCAGCAGCGCCACGTTGTCGCCCGCCTGCGCCTCCTCCATCGGTTTGCCGAAGGTCTCCAGGCCGGTGACGACCGTCTCCGTGTCCGCGCCGAGGACCTCCACGCGGTCCCCGAGGCGGATGGTGCCGCGCTCCACGGCGCCGGTGACGACGGTGCCGCGCCCGGTGATGGTGAGCACGTTCTCGACGGACAGCAGGAACGGCGCGTCGAGATAGCGCTCGGGCATCGGGACGTACGTGTCCACGGCGTCGAGCAGCGCCTCGATCGAGGACGCCCACCGCGGGTCGCCCTCCAGCGCCTTGAGCCCCGATACCCGTACGACGGGCACGGAGTCCCCTCCGTATCCGTGCTCGGTGAGCAGGTCGCGGACCTCCAGCTCGACGAGGTCCGTCAGTTCCTCGTCACCCGCGTCGGCTTTGTTGAGGGCGACGACGATGTGGTCCACACCGACCTGCCGGGCCAGCAGCACGTGCTCGGCGGTCTGCGGCATGATCCCGTCGAGCGCCGATACGACGAGGATCGCCCCGTCCAGCTGCGCCGCGCCGGTGACCATGTTCTTGATGTAGTCCGCGTGGCCCGGCATGTCCACGTGCGCGTAGTGCCGGGTGTCCGTCTCGTACTCGACGTGCGCGATGTTGATGGTGATGCCGCGCTGCGCCTCCTCCGGCGCGCGGTCGATGCGGTCGAAGGACACGTACTGGGTGCCGCCGCCGGTGCCGCGCTCGCTGAGGACCTTGGTGATGGCGGCGGTCAGCGTGGTCTTGCCGTGGTCGACGTGGCCCATGGTGCCGATGTTCAGGTGCGGCTTCGTACGGACGTAGGCGGTCTTGGACATGGTGGTTCCTTCTCCGGAACTCGAAGCTGTTGTCCCGGACCGGCGGTGCGCTCGGTCGGGACGGGGACCCCGGGGGCCGGACCGACCCTCCCCCTGCGGGGTCCGCCGGAATGTCCGGGGAGGGTCAGCTTCGGGCGCCGTCGAAGGCGGCGGGTGTGGGGGCGGCGGCCTTCGCAGCGCCCGCGACTGCGGGCGTGGCTGCGAGGAAGGCGTACCGGAACATGTGGCTGATCCTCACCGAAGGAGGCGCCCACGTCGAATGGTTTTCCCGTGAACGGCATGCCCTGGGGTGCGAGTTGCCCCAGTGGCGCTCTGGTGCGTTCAGAGGTTCTTCAGGGCCTCCCGCACGGACAGGGGCGCGAGACTCCCCCGTTCCCGCTCCACGAAGGCGCGGACGGCCTCCGGGTCGGTCTTGGCGTACTCCCGCAGGCACCAGCCGATCGCCTTGCGGATGAAGAAGTCGGTGTGCCCGGACTGACACGCGCAGTACGCGAAGAGGCGCTCCGCGTCGGTGGCCGACTTGTACCGGAGCTGGTGGAGGAGCGCCGTGCGGGCCACCCAGAGGTTCTCGTCCCCGATCCACTCGTCCATGGTGGTCCGCAGCCCGGGGTCGGCCGCGACCAGACCGCCGACGACGTGCGCGGCGAGCAGGTCGACCGTGTCCCACCAGGAGTGCGTCGTGACGAGGTGCCGGGCGACGGGCAGGAAGCCGGACGAGCAGCGCTTCACGTGGCGCCGCAGGTAGTCGACGGCGAAGTAGGCGTACTCGCGTTCGGGAAGTTCCCAGCAGCGCAGCGCGATCGCCGCGCAGTCGTTCTCATCGGGGCGCGGAGTGCCGGCGAGGACGGCGCGGGACAGGTCGCGGCGCACCGGTGAGGTGAGTCCGAGGAAGGGGGCGACGTCCTTCATGTACGCCCTCATCTGCGCGGCCCGCTCCGGATCGGCCGCCGCCCGGTAGGCCGGGACGAGCCGTTCGAGGACCGTGTCGGCCAACTCACTGCTCGGAACAGTTCTCGGAACAGTTCTCGGAACAGTTCTCGGAACAGTTCTCGGAACAGTTCTCGGAACAGTTCTCGGAACAGTTCTCGGGACTGTGACGCTCATGAGACGCACCATACGGCGATCAGACACATGTGCCGGTTAGTCTTCCGAGATGTCCCAGACCGTCACCGCCCGCCCGCAGGGCCTCGCCGTGCGCTGCGCCAGAGTGCTGCTCTCGCCGTGGTCGCGGCTGTCCCTGCTGGTGGCGCTGCTGGCCGCGGCGGCCACGTGCGTGCTCGTCTTCGAGCCGCAGCGGCTCCTCTCCGACGGGTGGCCGGCGCAGTTGGGCGGCGCCACGGCGGTGGCCCTGTTCGCGGTGGCGTACGGGGCGTGCACCGCCGCTTTCGTGCCGCGGCCGCTGCTCAATCTGGCGGCGGGCGCGCTCTTCGGCTCACAGGCGGGGCTCGGCGCGGCGATCGCCGGCACGGTCCTCGGTGCCGGGATCGCCTTCGGTCTCGGCCGGATGCTGGGTCAGGACGCGCTGCGGCCGCTGCTGCGGGGCCGCTGGCTGAAGGCGGCCGACGGCCAGCTCAGCCGGCACGGGTTCCGGTCGATGCTGGCCGTGCGGCTCTTCCCCGGTGTGCCGTTCGCCGCGGCCAACTACTGCGCCGCGGTGTCCCGCATGGGCTGGCTGCCGTTCCTGATCGCCACGGGCCTGGGATCGATCCCCAACACGGCCGCGTACGTCATCGCGGGCGCCCGCGCGTCCACGCCGACGTCGCCCGTCTTCCTGATCGCGATGGGGTTCATCGCGGTGACGGGTCTGGGCGGGGCGGCGGTGGCGTGGTTCAAGCGCCACCACTTCCGCGACCGCTGAGTCGCCGCATCTCTCCGACGGCCGAGAGCACCCCTTACAACGCCTCCAGGACCGTCGCGTTGGCGAGTCCGCCCGCCTCGCACATCGTCTGCAGGGCGTACCGGGCGCCGCGTACGCGCATCGCGTGGACGAGCGTGGTCATCAGCCGGGTGCCGCTGGCGCCGAGCGGGTGGCCGAGGGCGATGGCGCCGCCGTGCACGTTGACCTTCGCCGGGTCGGCGCCGGTCTCCTGCAGCCAGGCGAGGACGACGCTCGCGAAGGCCTCGTTGACTTCGAACAGGTCGATGTCGTCCAGGGTCAGTGATGCCCTGCGGAGCACCTTCTCGGTGGCGGGCAGGACGCCGGTGAGCATGAGGAGCGGGTCGGAGCCGGTGACGGCGAAGCTGTGCAGCCTGGCGAGCGGCCGCAGGCCGAGCCGGGCGGCGTTCTCGCTGGTGGTGATGAGGACGGCGGACGCTCCGTCGTTGACGGGGCTGGCGTTGCCCGCCGTGACGGACCAGTCGATCTGGGGGAAGCGCTCGCCGAAGTGCGGGTCGTAGTAGGCGGGCCTGAGGCCGGCGAGGATCTCGGGGGTGGTGGTGGGGCGCACGGACTCGTCGCGGGTGAGGCCCGCGATCGGCGCGGTCTCGGCGTCGAACAGACCGCCGTCCCAGGCGCGTGCGGCCCGCTGGTGCGAGGCCGTCGCGAACTCGTCCATCCGCTCGCGCCCGATGGACCACTTGGCGGCGATGAGTTCGGCGCTGATGCCCTGCGGGACCAGGCCCTCCGGGTAGCGCTCGGCGACGCCGGGCCCGAACGGGTCGGTCCCCTCGGGCACGTTCGACCACATCGGTACGCGGCTCATCGACTCCGCACCGCAGGCGACGGCCATGTCGTACGCGCCCGATATGACGCCCTGCGCCGCGAAGTGCACGGCCTGCTGGGAGGAGCCGCACTGCCGGTCGACGGTGGTCGCGGGGACGGACTCGGGGAAGCCGGCCGACAGGACGGCGTAGCGGGTGGTGTTCATGGCCTGCTCGGCGACCTGGTCGACGGTGCCGCCGATCACGTCGTCGACCAGGGCCGGGTCGATGCCGGTGCGTTCGACGAGGGTGCGCAGGGTGTGGGCGAGGAGTTCGACGGGGTGGACGGCGGCGAGGGCGCCCTGCGGCTTGCCCTTGCCGACAGGGGTGCGTACGGCTTCGACGATGACGGCGTCACGCATGGTCCGGCCTCTTTCGACTACCGGTGCACCTCGGGTGCACCACTGATGCTCTACCAGCGAGCAGGAGAAGTAAGTAGGAAATCCAAACTCACCATAGCCATGCGAGTTGGAAAAACAAACCCTCCCCCGCTGCCGCCCTAGACTGCCCGCATGAAGGATCCGCGCCCCTGCTCCATCGCCGACGCCCTCGCTCTCGTCGGCGAGAAGTACTCCCTGCTCGTCCTGCGCGAGGTGTGCCTCGGAAACGAGCGCTTCGACCAGCTGGTGCGCAACATCGGCGCGCCCCGCGACGTCCTCGCGACACGCCTGCGCCGTCTGGTGGAGGCGGGCGTCCTGGAGAAGGTGTCCTACAGCGAACGCCCGCAGCGCTTCCTCTACCGGCCCACCCGTGCGGGTCTCGAACTGGAGCCGGTCCTGATGACCCTGATGGCGTGGGGCGACCGCCACCTGCGCGGGGACGCCGATCGGCCGATGGTCCTCGAACACTCCTGCGGCCACGAACTCGTCCCGGTGGTGACCTGCTCGGCCTGCGGCGACACGGTCCGCCACGACGACCTCACCGCCCATCCACAGGCCCCGGGCTGGACGACGGCGGGCCCGGCGGCACAGTCCCCGGTCGGCCCTCCCACTGTCCCGTAACCCAGGACCGCTACGCTGCCCCACGAGGGGGACGTGATCACCCCCGCATTCCGGCTTCCCCCCTCTACACACTTCAGCTACGCCCTACGCACTTCAGCTACGCCCCTCTATGACCGCTACGACCGCACCCGCGGCCTGATGATCAGCACTTGGACGGCGCAGTTCTCATGTCTTGGCTTGAATCCTTCATCCTCGGACTCGTCCAGGGGCTGACCGAGTTCCTCCCGATCTCCTCCAGCGCGCATCTGCGGCTGACCGCGGCGTTCGCCGGCTGGCACGATCCCGGGGCCGCGTTCACGGCGATCACGCAGATCGGCACCGAGACCGCCGTGCTGATCTACTTCCGCAAGGACATCGCACGCATCCTGTCGGCATGGTTCGGCTCACTCGTCGGCAAGGTGCCGCGCTCGGACCACGACGCGCAGATGGGCTGGCTGGTCATCGTCGGCTCGATCCCGATCGGCGTCCTCGGCGTGACCTTCAAGGACCAGATCGAGGGCCCTTTCCGCGATCTGCGCCTGATCGCCACCACGCTGATCGTGATGGGCATCGTCCTCGGCATCGCCGACCGCCTCGCGGCCCGCGACGAGACGGGCGGCAAGCACCGTGCCGTACGGGAGCGCAAAGGCCTCAAGGAACTCGGCGTCAAGGACGGCCTGATCTTCGGCGTCTGCCAGGCGATGGCGCTGATCCCCGGCGTCTCACGCTCGGGCGCCACCATCAGCGGCGGCCTCCTCATGGGCTACACCCGCGAGGCGGCGGCCCGCTACTCCTTCCTCCTCGCCATCCCCGCGGTCCTCGCGTCCGGTGTCTTCGAACTGAAGGACGCGGGTGAGGGCCACGTCTCCTGGGGCCCGACGATCTTCGCCACGATCATCGCCTTCGTGGTCGGCTACGCGGTCATCGCCTGGTTCATGAAGTTCATCACCACGAAGAGCTTCATGCCGTTCGTCTACTACCGGATCCTGCTCGGCATCGTCCTGGTGGTGCTGGTCAGCATGGGCGCGCTGAGCCCGCATGCGGGGGAATCGGCGGGGTGAGGGGCCGGCTGCTCCCAGGAGGAACAGACACGGCCCCCGCGGAGGTCATCCTCCGCGGGGGCCATACGTCCGTTCTGAGCTGAAGGAGTACCCCAGCGGTCGTGTCACGACGACCGTTGTCGCGTGGGAGAGAGCCGTCCGCCCCCCTACTGGGGTGCCGACAGACGGACGGCGTTTGCAGGGCTGGGTGCCGTTTCACCCCCAGCCGGGATCGCCTGCTCGTCCACGAGGCGAAGCCCGATGGTGTGCTCACCCGACGTCGTGAGCTGTCCGGTACGTGGATTCGAGAGCGGCGACAGCTCGCTGGACGGATTGCGGTACGCCGCGGTCGTCAGTTCAGCGATCAGTACAGGCAGCTGTTGCGCGGCCTTGTTGAGGTGTGTCGCCCGAACCAGTTCGCACAGACTGTCCGCCGCGGCCACCAGCTGGGGGGTCTCGCGCGTCGCGATGTCGGGATCGGCGCCGAGGTCATACAGGTCGAGTGATTCGCGGATGGGGCGGATCAGCTCGGCGAGGCGACCCTGCTGAAGCTCGGTCATACGGCTGTCCTGTCAGGGCGGTGACGTCGACACGCAAGGCCCGAGCACACGCAGCAGTGAAGGCCGGGCTCGCCGCCTTGTAACCGCTTAGACCTGGTGGAGCAGGCTGTACGAGTAGCCGAACTCCAGTGCTAGGCCGCTCTGGATGTATCCAGCCAACTTCCGGTACTTCGCGATCCGGGCCCGGGATGGTCGTCTCTGGGCATACTGGAACTCCGTTCCTGGGCTGACGGCTGGACGTCTGCCTCGGCTTGACCTCGACCCCGACGTCTGGCCGAAGGCCGACGTGATCCTCTTCGCGCCGGCCACGTTCAACAGTCTCAACTCTTGGGCTCTCGGACTCACTCAGAACTTCGTGGTCGGCGTCGTCGCCGAGGGCATCGGCAAGGGCATCCCCACCGTGACGATGCCGTGCGTGAACGCCGCCTACGCCGCCCACCGCCAGCTGGACCGCAGCATCACAGAGCTGCGCGAGCAGGGCGTCACGGTCCTGTACGGCGAGGGCGGGTTCACGCCCAACCCGCCGGGATCTGGGACGCCGAAGGCGTATCCGTGGGACGCCGCCCTCGCCTCCGCGAAGCAGTTGGTCGACCGGACATGACGAATGAGCCCTTCCCGCCCGAGGGCGGGAAGGGGGAATCTCCTTCATTCGCTCCGCAGGCAGGCAGGGAGTTCGGCATGGTGGAACTCTGCACCGCCAAGAGAAGGGGCCTCCATGTGGACGACGGAGCAGTTCGGCACCGCCCACGAGGGCTACGTAGGCGCCGTCCTCGACGACGGCACTGAGCCTGACCCCGCATACCTGGATCCCGGCAGCGGGGCCAATTTCCACAAGACGCGGGAGTGGTGGGCCTACAACGGCAGCCTCAACCGCCCGCAGGCCGCACGAGGGCGCGCCGCATGCTCCTGCGGCTGGCGAGGAGAGAACGAGTACGCCATCGACTGGCACGCCGTCGACATCTTCACCGAGACGTTCCCCGCACCCGAACCGCTCGACGACTGGCGCCGGCACATCGACGACGTCGAGGCCCGCACCGTCCCGCTGCCCACCGGGCTGGTCGCGCTCCTGGACCAGCTCGACTCCCAGCTCACCAACCTCGCAGAAGAAGCACCGCTCGCGGCACTCAAAGGCGTAGCCGCACTGGAGAGCATGGTCAAAAGGGTCGCCGCCAGCGCTGCCATGAACGCGGAGGCCGACGCGCACACAGGCGAGGAGCTCGCGCAGGCGCTCGGAGTGTCACCTTCGGACGCCGAGTCACGCCTCCTGCGGTACCTGCTCACGCGGTAGTCGTCCGCAGCCGACACGACGAAAGGGCCCCCTCCCGCCCAAAGCTTCCGTTCTAGTGGTCGTTGCAACACCCCAGCTCAGGGGGCGCATTGGACTTCGAGATCCGGCCCGCCAAGCAGCACTCCCGGGGCAAGCTGAGCCGGGAGCGGGAGGAATACTTCCGGCTCATGAAGCTGGGCTACGGCAACAAAGAGGCGAGCAAGCTCGTCGGCATCAACCCCCGGACCGGCCGTGAGTGGCGCCACGGCCGGCCTGCACGTAGCCGACCGCCTCTGCGAGAAGGCAACCATCCGCACCATCGCTGCCGAGCTGGGCCGTAGCCCGTCGACTATCAGCAGGGAGATCCGCCGCAACAGCACCGCACGATGCACGTGGTCCACGAGACGATCTACCAGGCCCTTTACGTCCAAGGCCGCGGTGAACTGCGCCGGGAGCTGGCCCATGCACTGCACACAGGACGGACCATGCGCAAGCCGCACCGGCAGTCCCACAGGCGCAAGCCCCGCTGCACCACACCCATGGTGATGATCAGCGACCGTCCAGCCGAAGCCGCCGATCGTACCGTCCCACGACACTGGAAGGGCGACTGCATCGTCGGCACCGGCCACCGCTCCGCCGTCGGCACCCTCGTCGAACGGACGACCCGCTTCACCATGCTGGTGCATCTGCCCGATGGGCACCGGGCAGAGCACTTCCACCTGGCGCTCGCCGAAACCCTCGGACACTTGCCGCCCCACCTGCGTCGATCTCTTAACCTGGGACCAGGGCAACGAGATGGTCGGCCACCACCTCTTCTCCACAGCCGCGAACATGCCGGTCTACTTCTGCAACCCTGGCAGTCCCTGGCAGTCCCTGGCAGCGAGGCTCGAACGAGAACACCAACGGGCTGCTGCGACAGTACTTCCCGAAGGGGCACCGACCTCTCCCGGCACAGCCGCACCGACCTGGAGACGGTCGCGGCAGAGCTGAACAGCCGAGCGCCTCGCAAAGCTCCTGGAGACAGCCAGTTGATCACTGTGACGCGAAGACCGCCGGAATGCGCCTCTCGGCGGTGGGAGGTGTCACGCGGGTAGCGTCATC
Source organism: Streptomyces sp. NPDC093510 (assembly GCF_040683555.1). Classification (NCBI taxonomy): domain Bacteria; kingdom Bacillati; phylum Actinomycetota; class Actinomycetes; order Kitasatosporales; family Streptomycetaceae; genus Streptomyces; species Streptomyces sp. NPDC093510. The sequence continues at coordinate 60,563 of NZ_JBFBEE010000021.1, read as the reverse complement.
CCCAACAAGCTGACGCGCTATAGCCCGAGTAGTTGGCGGTGTAGACGTAGAACCAACCGTTGCCGTTCGATGTCCCGCAAGCGGTATACCGGCCGCCCAGGAAGGGGCTACTTGAGCCACAGGCCCACGTCTGCCCCTTCAGGGCAGTGGTCACCACAGCGGCACTGGTACTGGTACTGGTGCGGATGACCACGTTTTCGAATGTTGTCGCCTTGCCGTCGTTACAGGCCGTGTCGGTCCTGGGCTGGGGCGAGCCATCCGCCGCACCCGCAACTCCCGGAAGGGCAAGGCCGACGACGGCGGCTACCGCCAGCGTGACAGTCAGCCTCGATCGCATGATCTTTCCCATTGAGTCCCCTTTGATCAGCATTTATGCTGTGAGCACCGACAAGTAGCGCCCGATTTCCGCACCCCGTCAAGCGCCGTGTATGAGGTGACCTGTTTTCAACGTGAGCTCGTGGTTGAGGAACTGGGGACTCGTCGGCCGGGTTCAGCCGCCAGGAGCTGGACGCTGCTGCTGCCAAACTCAACAACGGCGAAGGGGGCCTGTGTCACGGGTCCTGGCGGCGGGCCAGATCAAGGGTGTCCGGGTCTTGCGCCTCCACCAGCGTGCCGTCGCGGCGCAGGTGCGGGCGGGTCCGGTCGAGGTACTGCTTCCTCAACCAGTGGTTCGGGCCTTCGGGGTTGGTCGTGGCGTACCACTGCGCTCCGTGGACGGAGAGGCGGGTCTCCAGCATCTGGAAGAACGTCTCGGGGTACGTCGTCAGCTCATCGCAGTACGCGCCCGCGAGGGTCAGGCCCTTGATTTTGTCGACGGCCTTGTGCGCCCAGCACTTCACCTCCGCGTCGGGGGGGCGTAGTCACCGGCAAGTCCCCATGTCGTGGCGAGCGCCGGGAACGGTGGGTGAGGCCCACTGCAGCCGACCTGCCGCATAGGTGATGACCTGCCACGCCGAGCCGGGCTCGTCGGACATGGCGGCGCCGACCCGGCTGAGAGCTACCGCGGAGCTGCGGCACCGACCGGTGACCGGTCGGTGCGGATCCGGTCTACCGGTTCGCGGCTTCGCGAGAGGCGATCCGGTTCGTGCGACCGACCGCGCGGCCCACCGCGTTGCGCACCTCGAGGCCCGGCCGGGTGCGGGGCACCATGAGCCTGGAGAGCAGACCGACGCGTCGCTGCCGCGGACCTACCTCACGGCGGAGCCGCGACTCGTAGGCGGCGAAGGCGCGGGCGTGATCACCGGGATGGGCGGCGAGCTCTTCTGCGAGGGCGTACGCGCCCGCCATCGCCATGCTGGACCCGTCACCCAGCAGGGCCGTCGCCGCCGCCGCGTCCCCGAGCAGTACGACCCGTCCGCGGGACCACGAGGGCATCCGGAGGGTGGTCAGGGGGTCGAAGAACGGAGCCGGGTGGTCGAGGAAGGCTGCCACGAGTTCCGGTGCCCGCCACCGCACGTCGGCGTAGGCGTCGGCCACGGTCTGCTTGTGAAGGGCGATGTTCTTGCGGTCGTGGGGCGCCGGCTGTGCGGCCCGGAAGGTGAAGATCGCAAGCGGGGTGGTCCGCGAGGGGTGGAGGACCAGCATCCGGTTCGGCACGGTCAGCATCGTCATCTCGGTCGGGTCCTCGATGGCGTCGGGTTCCAGCGGGACGGTCGCGCCGTACAGGCCCAGGTCGCTCGCGAACTGCCGCTCGGGCCCGAATACCAGGCGCCGTACGGTGGAGTGCATCCCGTCGGCACCGACTACCAAGTCGAAGCGCCGTGGCGCGGACCGCCGGAAGGTGACGTCCACCCCGCCTTCATCCTGGTCGAGAGCGGTGACCGTGTCGTCGAACAAGAACTCGGCCTCGGCCTGCGCCGACCGGTGGAGCACCTCGGACAGGTCGGCTCGGGTCACCTCGACCGTCGGCGCCTTGTCCGAGGTGAGCGGAAGTTGCAGGATTCGCCTGCCGCCGGGGTCGAGCAGGGTCAGCGACCGATTGCGGGTGGCGAGCTCGCGGAGCTGCGGGAGGATGCGCATGCGCTCGGCGACCGGGATCGCGGGCCCCTTCACGACGATCGCGCTACCACCGGAGCGCAGCTGCCGGGCGTGTTCGACGACCGTCGGCCGGTATCCATTCCGGGAGAGCCAGTACGCGAGTGCGGGCCCTGCGATTCCGGCACCGACTATCAGCACCTCGGGCTTCTTCATGACGATGACCTCTCGGAGTGTCGATGACCAGGTCCCCGGCGAGTGCCGCGCCGGGTCTGCGGGAGCGGCGGCACGGGCGGTGCAACCGGGCTCAGGTACGATCAAATTCGTACCTCAGGGAAGCACGCCCTTCAGGTACGATGCAAGTCGTACTTGAAGGAGGTGCCGCATGGCCGGGAGGAACCTGGACGGCCCGGAGGCCGATGCACTCGATCTGGGTGCGGTGTTTCGTGCCCTCGCCGACGAGCACCGTCGTTCGGTGATGACGGAGTTGGCCACCGACCGCAGCGACAGCGAGCGGGGTTGCAACTCGTTCGATCTTCCGATCTCGAAGCAGACCCAGACCCACCACTTCCGGGTCCTGCGCAAGGCAGGTCTCATTGACGAGATCGACTACGGCAACCGCAAGGGCATCCGACTACGACGTGCGGACATCGAGAAGAGATTCCCCGGGCTCCTCGCGCTCCTGGGAGCAGGGCCCCCGGCCGATACCGCTCCTCGCTGAGCACAGCCGAGCACAGCTGAGCACACCGGAGGGGAGTCCGATTCGGCCCTGAGCCGCGAGCTCGACCGAATCCAGCTCGTACCCGGCTCGCAGGTAGCCGGGCACGAAGGGGATCGGTGTCGCTTCGACCACCGTCCCGCGCTCGTGATCGGCGCCGAGCACTTCCGTGCGCGCTCCTTCACGCCACCACCCACTGAGGTTTCCTCAACCTGCGTGCGGAGCGGGGCCACTGGGGTGAGGGCGGGGTCCGGGCGGAGAGAAGCTCCTGGTAGACGGGTGCGTGTCGAGTCCAAGCGATCCTGCCAGGAGCTTCCGCATGCTCGTCTACCCAGCCGGGGTCGATCTGTCCACCTCCGCTCTGCGCTTCCTCACCCGTGAGCTGACCGCACGTCGACTTGCGCAAGGGACACGATGGCGCCGGCTGGCCGCCGGACGGCAGGCGCTGCTCGTGCTGGCCCATCTACGATGCGGCCATACCTACGCCCAGCTCGACCCTCGCCGAGGCGGTGAGGACAGCCTCCGGCAAGGCGTTCGCGATCCTGGACGGTACGTTGCCGCCGATCGACCGGATCGCCGCCGACCGACCCTTCTACTCCGGGAAACATAAGAAGCACGGCATGAACGTGCAGGTGATCGCGGACCCGGCGGGACGGTTGCTGTGGGCGTCGCCCGCGCTGCCCGGATCTGTCCACGACATCAAGGTCCGCGCGAACTCACGGCATCATCGGTGCCCTGGCGGGGGCCGGGGTGGAATGCTGGGCCGACAAGGGGCTACCGGGGCGCCTCCGGCACCGTACGAGTTCCCTACCGGGGGCGCTGGGAGACTCTCTCCTCTGGTCAGAGGGCCGTCAACTGCTCACACGCGAAGATCCGTGCACTCGTCGAACAGGCCATGGCCACCCTTTGGATCTGCCCGCCTTGACCCGAGCCTTCGATGGCTTCACGAGAGGAACGACGAAGACCCACTCGACGGTGGGCCTCATTGTTTCCGGGCATGCCGGATCTGCGGCACAGCGTGGGCCATGATCGGCCGGAATGCAACTGCCGCGACGCCGAGCCCGCCGAACACCACCAGCGTCGCCACGTTGCGATCAGTTCGCCAGGAGACGGAGAGATGAAAGGGGGGCCCTATTGCCGTATCGGACTTTTCTAATTTATCTAGCCCGAAAAGCCGAGTAACGTCCGGTCATGACTTGACGAACTGGATCGATCTCATTCCGGTCCACACTTCACCCTGTGTCTGAAATTGAGACTCACTGTGATTTCCGGGCCAGCCTTTGCTGCTGATCACACACAGGAATCGAGCGCATCAAAACTTGCACTCACGGTTCAGGTCAAGAATGGCAAGAAGGTGGCGAAGGCTGTTTGGGCATACCTGAAGCACAAGAAGTACCCTGGTCACATCGATGAGGACATCGCCAACCTGATAGTCAAATCTACGGGCCTTCCCGCACTGGCGGAGGCATGCCTGTAGTCAGGTGGGAGGATAAGGCGGCAGTGAAACGTGACTCTGGCGAGCAGGTTGCTGACTCGGGTGACGACCTTGGGGCTATAGCGTCAGCCGCTGTCTATATGGGCATGTTCCTGCTTCCGGCGTACATCCCTGCGACCTTGATTGGTGAATTCTTCGGCAATCGCGGTATGCCCGCATCCCCATGGCTGCTGGCGCCCGTCACAACGCTGGCGCTTTCCATAATGATGCGGTTCGAACCGTATCTGCAGGGGAAATCTTGGTGGTCTCGGGTTGACGACGTGTGGGGGGCACTTCTGCTCGGCCTCAGTGTCGTGCTCCCCATCGTTGTCGCTGTAGTGTGGCCGTTGCCCTTTTGGCTTTGGCTGCCGCCGGCAGTCCCCACCATTTTGTCCTTTGCGCCGATCGCATTTGCTGTGTGGTGCGTTAGGCGGTGGCATCGCCATCTCTGGAAGAATCAGCGGCCGAAGTTGGGTCCATATCGACCTGTTCCACGGATCAGCAGTCAGGGCGCTGAGGATCCCCAAGAGCCGTCCCCATGACTGCCATAGCGGAGTTCGTAAAAGCTGGCTGACTAGGTCCAGGGCCCTGCCGGGACGGGGGCCGGGACGGGGGTGCGGCAGGGCCCTGGGCTCAGCGTCTTGTACTTCGGCTTACCAGGAATTGGCTTTGTCCCGTCCTTGACCCATTCGCCTTGTGAGCTGCGGCATTCGGTGGCGTGCCGTCGGAGGCGGGAATGGCGAAGTCCCCGCCCCCGACGGCGGGGACCGGTAGCGCGGTCAGTCCTCCCAGGACATTTCTGGTACCGGCGGTAGTCCGGCCGCGATCCGGCGGTCCATCTCGGCGCGGACGGTGTCGGCGGTCTCCTCGGACATGCCGGTCATGGTGGGGCGCAGCATTGGATCGTCTGCGGGATCGTCGTACTCGGCGCATTGATGTCGTCGCTCGTCATGCAGTCGAATCGGTTCATGGGTCTCCCTCGTCAGTGGTAGGAGTGCAAGCGCGCGGACGCGGTGCGTGCGGCGCGGAGCCCCTCATCTCGCGACAGCTCCCGCGCGAGGGTGCGTTCGTCGGCGCCGAGGTGAGGGGCGTGATCGTGGGCGATGGCGTCGGCGAGGACTCGTACAGCAGCTAGTCCGTGTTGTCGTCGGGCGGCATCTGCCACGCGGTGCTGTCGTGGATGGCGAGGCGGGCGGCGACGTCAGCGTCCAGGCGGGGGGCGGCCTCCATCGCGCGGACGGGAGCCATCCGTCACCTCTGCTGGCGGGGTGGACGTGCTCGATGCCGTCATCGCCGACAGGTCTGTGGCCACCGTGCACGGCGTCGCGGTGTGCCTGCTAATCGGCCTCCACGTCGGCTTGTGGTCGCGTCTCGCGGGCGCCTCCGTGCGGTACTGACGGCAGGTGTACAGGTACGGCACAAGGGCTCCGAGGGGCTGCTACGACGGTCCGCTACAGCCGTAGCGGGGTTGGCTACATGGCTGGCCAGGGCGCAGCTACAGCGGTCGCTACGGGTCATGGGCCGGGGCGGGCTCCTCGTCTGGGGAGGGGCTGAGAGCGGCCGCCCGGTCGTCCCGGTGCACACCTGATTCACGCGGCCGTGGACGTCTCGGACGGAGGGCCGCAGGGGCACTCGCAGGGCCGCGAGTTTGGCCTCCACTACAGCCTTCGAGGGGCGGCTCCTGCCCCCCACCTCCGCAGCCCCCTTCTCGAGGTGCTTCCCGAGGGTCTTCAGGTGGGTTCCGGGGGGGCGTCCGCGATGAGGTGCCACAAGAGTGCGACGAGGGGGTTCGCCAGGGGCTCCTCCGCGGGCTCCGCCTCTTCCTCGGCGGCGACCTGTTGGCGGGCCTCGATGCGGGCGGTGAGCCGGTCGACGGTGGCGCCCGGCAGGAACGAACCGACGCCCGTGAGGAGGGCGGCCGCGACACCGACCGTGGCCCATCCGCCGTAGAACACGGCGGCCCACAGGGCGAGTCCGTGAACCCAGTACGTCACGGTGACGCTGGTTCGGCCGGTGCACCAAGCGAACCACCCGCGCACCGCGGTGGTCAGGGCCTGCGGCAGGCTGGGCACCTCGTCGGTGTCCTCGGCGGGGGCGGCCTGCTCGTCGACGGTGGTGTCGTCGACCTTCGCGGGCTCGGGGTCGGGTGTCTTCTTGCGCAGGCTGAAGGCTGATGTACATCACTGGAGTCCGATCCGCGCGTTCTCGATGGCGTCGGAAGGTACGTCCAGTTCCCGCCGGCGCCCTGCGCAAGGTAGAAGAACAGCAGCGCGACGAAGCCCAGTTGCTTGGTCGTGAGCTTCTTGTAGAGGACGAAGATCGCCACTGTGAGCGTGAGCGCGGGGATCGTGAGGCCCTTGATCAACCCTCGCATGAAATCGATGACGGTTCCGGCGGCGTCGGGCACGATGGTGAAGGGGCCGCCTGCGGCCTTGTAGGCGCTGGCCGCGAGCATGGCCACGGGGAGCGTGGTCCACCAGCCGAGCGGCTTGAGCTTCCCGTCGCCCGGGATACCGGAGATGAGCAGCGCGGTCAGCGCCGTGGCGATGCCAGCAGGGCCGAGGTCTTCAAACACGGGGTGCCCTTCAGGCGGTGGGGGCGTACAGGAGTACGCCGAGGACGGCGGAGGCGGCGGGGACGGAGGCGAGCCAGGCGACGGGTGCCGACTTCCCGCGGCCGACCTGGTGGAGGGCCAGGCAGGCGATGCCGACGCAGAACCAGAAGATCGACTGCACGTCGGCGGGCCCGTGCAGGTCGACCCACGCGCAGATGTCCTGGGTTAAGGCGACGAGGTGCAGTGACCACCCGAGTCCGGCTGCTGAGGCGTTGGCGATCAGGCGGCGACGCGGTGGGGCACGGCGTCCCAGGCCCCGACGAGGGACCTACGCGGGTCGGTGACGGCGGGGTGGTCGACAGCCGGCCCCGCCCTCTTGCCCCTACGTGGACCGGACTTGGGCCAGATCGTCTGGCGGCCGGGACACCAGTGCTGCGGGGCGTCCCCTCGGACGGTTCGGCCCCGGGGCGCGGAGTGGCCTGTGCTGGCGCGGGCTCGAAGGTGTTGCTGTCGAGAATGTCGTCGAGCCGGTCACGCGGGGACGCAGTCGGCTTCGGCGGTACGGGCGGCGCCGTGGCGTCCGGGCCGACGCCGCAGGCGCGGAGGATGCCGCGCACGCGCAGCTCGTCGGCGCCGGGCCACAGACCGAAGATGTAGCCGTGCGCGCACACCGCGCCCCCGGACACGAGCAGGGCCACGTGTCCGGCGCGTCGGGCGAGGGCGGCATGTTCGGAGTCGTAGCGGAGGAGCCACTCGACTGCCATGCACATGATCCATGTGGCGGACGGGCCCACTCAATCGGTAGTGCCGTACCGTCGACGTATGACTGTGAATCTCGTAGTGCTCGGCAAGGACGGCCAGGCCTCGGAGGAGCAAGGAGAGGAGATACGCTTCACCGACAGCGAGAAGGGTCAGTACTCGTACTCGATCGAGGGCGGGGCACTGCTCGTTTGGAAAGCTGACCGCAGCAACGCCGCGCTCGTTGAGGTCGCTTACGCGCCCCATTCCTGGATCAAGGTGAGCGGCGCCCGGAAGACGGGCTGATCGGCAAGCTCCACTTGTCTGCCCGCGCTGCGACTTGCGCCTGAGGTCGTCGTGCGCGGCCACGTGCGCGTGAGCACGCTTCCAGCGGCGGACGTGCCGCTCCCTCTCCCACTGCCGCTGTGTGTCATCGGTGCGGCTGCGCGGCGGTCGATCGGAGCGCCCCTCCGCCCTCATCCCGTAGCTCGACCGGTGCAGGCGGAGTCGGCCGAATGGTCCGTGCGATTACGCCCTTCGTTGCTCATCGGGTGATCCGGCGTGTCCATGAGCGAGGTTCAGCGTTGATCTTGCCGGGTGCCCTCACGGAGTGCTGCTCCGGCCGCGCGACACGGCCAGGCGCCCGCAAGCTGAACCGAACCACAAGGAGAACCACCATGAAGAAGACGATGAGTGTGGTGCTGGGCACCGGCGCCCTCGTGATGGGCGCCGCCGGTATGGCGACCGCCGACTCCGGTGCTCAGGGCGCGGCCGTGAACTCGCCGGGCGTGATCTCGGGCAACAACATCCAGGTCCCGATCCACATCCCGGTGAACGCCTGCGGCAACACCGTCGACATCATCGGCCTGCTCAACCCGGCCTTCGGCAACACCTGCGTCAACGACTGATCCGACGCACCTCACTGCAGGGGCCCTCGCGGCACCGTGGTCCGAACGAGCGCGCCACCGACCTTCCCTATCGGTGGCGCGCTCGTGGCGTATGCGGAGCAGTTGAGGGGCGCGTGTCGCATCGCGGCCACTTTCGCGAGCCTGCGAAAGGGTGAGTCCGCGTGTCGGCGATCACGTGGCGCAGGTGTGCGGTAGCTGACAGTTCCGATTGTCGTAGCCATCCCCTAGGCTGACGCCATGCCCTTAACCCCTCCACCCCATGGTTCCGTGCGGTCTTCCGTCGAACTGAACGAGCGGATCCGCGGCCTGTGGCTGCGCGCCGGCGGCCGGCTCTCCGCCGAACAGCGCCGGGAGTACGAACGGTTGGTGACGGAGTGGGCCGCCGCGGTCCGCGAGGAGATGGTCAAGGCTGCGTAGGGGTTCCTCAAGCCCCTCGAGCCCCTTGATCCCCTCAAGTTCCTCAAGCCCCTCAAGTCCCCTCCCCTCGTCCGCATACCGCCAAGAAGCCGTCGATCCTCCGCAGCGTGTCCGCCACGCCGGTGTGCACGTGGTGGCCCGCCACCCCCAGGGACCGCGCGGCCCCGCCGGTCGCGGCCGTGGGCAGGTACTCCCGGACCAGCACTCCGCCAACACCGATCAGCACGCCCTCTTGGCTCGGCACCTCCCGTGCCCAACACTGAGCCGATGACGCAGCGCGTGGAACTCGCCGCCGTGATCGACCGGTTGGCCGTCGATGCCCTCATCACCGAGTACGCGGTGACCGTCGACGACGGTGACTGGGACGCCTACCGACAACTGTTCGCCCCAGGAGGGCGCGCCGACTACCGCTCCGCAGGCGGCATCGAGGGAGAAGCGGACGCGATCACCGCGTGGCTCGCGGAGACGATGCGGATGTTCCCCATGCGCCAGCACCTGATCACCAACCGCAGGCTGGAGTTCGGCACGCTGGACCAGGACATCGGCGACACGGCCCACGTACAGGCCGACTATGTGAACCCCATGCGGTTCGCGGAGCGCGCCGGCCCCGCGCAGTCCGGGGAGCCGTCCACTGCCCCGGACTTCGTCTGCGGCGGCCGTTACGGCTTCGGACTCCTCCGTACGCACAATGGCTGGCGCTTGCGCCAAGTGGTCGTCACGGAGAAGTGGCGCCGGCTCGCGGACGAGGGGCAGCGGCGGAAGCCGCCGGAACGGCAGGAGCCGTCCGAGCAGCGGGAGCCGTCCGAGCAGCGGCCGCCGTCCGAGTGGCGGGCGGCGGCCTCCGACACGTGACCCCCTCTCAAGATTCCCCCTGAGCTTCCCTTCTCGTCCCGGTTCTGGTCCCGGTTCTGGTGCCGGTTCTGGTGCCGGTTCTGGTGCCCGGCCCACTGTCCTAGATCGTCTATGGCGCGCACACTGATAAGTACGACCGGCGTCGGGCACCAGGGAGGCACTGCATGGACCAGTTCGGCGACGGCCGATGGGAGCGGCACCGGCGGCGCGCCGTGCACATGCTCGCGTCGCGCTGGTGGCGCGGCGGCCTCGCCGTCACTGCCGGGGCACTGCCCGCTCTGGCGTTCCCCGCCCCGTCGCTCTGGTGGTTCGCGTACGTGGCGCTCGTGCCCTGGATGCTGCTGGCCAGGTCGGCCCCGACCCCCCGGCGGGCCGCGCTCGACGGCTGGCTGGGCGGCCTCGGCTTCATGGTCGCCGTGCACCACTGGCTGCTGCCGAGCCTGCACGTGTTCACGGTCGTCATCGCCGCGCTGCTCGGCCTGCTGTGGGCGCCCTGGGGCTGGCTGGTGCGCCGGTTCCTCGGCGGTGTGCCCGAGTCCGGGCGGGCCGCGGCCGCGCTCGTGGTGCTGCCCTCGGGCTGGCTGATGGTCGAACTTGTCAGGTCCTGGGAAGGGTTGGGCGGGCCGTGGGGGCTGCTCGGCTCCAGTCAGTGGCAGGTGACACCCGCGCTGCGGCTCGCCTCGGTGGGCGGGGTATGGCTGATCAGCGCGTTCGTCGTGGCTCTGAACACGGGGGTCGCGCTGCTCGTCCTCGCCGCGGCCACCCGCCTCTCGGCCGCGCGTGCCGTGGCCCCCCGCCCATCCGCTTCTCGCACATTCCCCCTGGGCACAGCCGCTTCGCTTGCCGTACGGCGACCCGCCTCGTTCGGCACCCCGGGCGTCGCCGCCGTCCCCGCCGTCGTCGGGATACTCGCCGTCGCCACCGCCACCACCGCCGCCTGGGCCTGGGCGCCCCGTCCCGAGCCCGCCGGACACATCCGCGTGGGCGTCGTCCAGCCGGGCGTCATAGAGGACGGGATCGCGAGCGCCGACAAGCGCCTGGCCCGCGAAGAGGCGTTGACCCGGACGCTGGCTGACCGGGACCTGGACCTCGTCGTCTGGGGCGAGAGCAGCGTCGGCTACGACCTGTCCGACCGGCCGGACGTCGCGCGCCGGATCGCCGCGCTCTCCCGCGAGGTCGGCACGGACGTCCTGGTGAACGTCGACGCGCGCCGCTCCGACCGGCCCGGCATATTCAAGAGCTCCGTCCTGGTGGGCCCGGACGGGCCGACCGGCGACCGCTACGACAAGATGCGGCTCGTGCCCTTCGGGGAGTACATTCCGGCGCGGTCCCTGCTCGGCTGGGCGACGTCCGTCGGCAAGGCCGCGGGCGAGGACCGCAGGCGCGGCGACCGGCAGGTAGTGATGAACACCGGGCACGACCTGCGGATCGGGCCGCTCGTCTGCTTCGAGTCGGCGTTCCCCGACATGAGCCGCCGGCTCACCCGCGACGGCGCGCAGCTGCTGCTCGCCCAGTCCGCCACCTCGTCGTTCCAGTCCAGTTGGGCGCCCCCGCAGCACGCGTCGCTCGCGGCGGTGCGGGCCGCCGAGACGGGCCGCCCCATGGTGCACGCCACGCTCACCGGCGTCTCCGCCGTCCACGCGCCGGACGGCTCCCGCGTCGGCAGCCCGCTCGGCACCTCGGCGAGCGCCGCGGCGGTGTACGACGTACCGCTGGCCACGGGTGAGACGGCCTACGTCAGGTGGGGCGACTGGCCCGTGCACGCCGCGCTCGTCGTGCTTGCGGCGCTGTGCGTGGCCGAGGGGAGGCGTGCGCTCAGGCGGCCTGCTCCAGAGCGGCACGGACCACGCGCTCGCACAGTTCATGAGTCGCCAGTGCGTCCCGGGCGCTGAGCACCTTTCCGGCGCGCACGGCGTCGAGGAAGGCGAGGACGACCTGCTCGATGCCGCGCTGGCGGGCCATCGGCACCCAGTCGCCGCGCCGCCGCAGACTGGGCTGGCCCTTGTGGTCGACGATCTCGGCGAGGTTGAGCACCTGCCTCTTGGTGTCCTGTCCGGAGACTTCGAGGATCTCCTCGGCGGAGCCGCTCAGCCGGTTCATCATGCCGATCGCGATGAACCCGTCGCCGGCCAGTTGCACCACCACGTGGTGCATGAGCCCGTCCTCGACGCGGGAGCGCACCGTGATGTCGTCGATCGTGCCCGGCGCCAAGAAGCGCAGCGTGTCCAGGACGTGGATGAAGTCGTCGAGCACGAGCGTGCGCGGGTCCTCGGGCAGTCCCACGCGGTTCTTCTGCAGCAGGATCACCTCACGCGGGTGCTCGACGCACTGCGCGTAGCCGGGTGCGTAGCGGCGGTTGAAGCCCACGGCGAGGCTCACCCCGCGCTCCTCGGCGAGCCGCACGAGCCGCTCGGAGTCGGCGAATTCGTACGCGATGGGCTTGTCCACGTAGGTCGGCACGCCCGCTTCGACGAGGCGGGTGACGATCTCCGGGTGCACGGCGGTCGGCGCGTGCACGAACGCGGCGTCGAGGTCCTGGGCGAGCAGCGCGTCCAGGTCGGTGTGGCAGCGGGACTCCGGGATGTGGTGGACGCCTGCGACCCGGGCGAGGGTCGCGGGCGTGCGCGTCTGCAGGTGCAGTTCGACCCCGGGCTGGGTGGTGAGGACCGGCAGATACGCCTTCTGCGCGATGTCGCCCAGTCCAATGCAGCCGATCTTCACCACTGTCTCCCTACCGACCACTACCACTGGCCTACCGCTGTGCTGGCTCACGATCCGTCGCCTCCGCACTCCGCTGGGCGGCTTCGATCGTCGTTCCGGCAGCATACGGGGCCTGCGGGGGACGCCAGTCGGCGATGGAGGAGAAGCTGCGCATGACGAAGTCCGGGCCGATCCGCGTGGCCGCCGAGATGAGCGCGTTGCGTACGGCGATGAGCGGGGCACTGTCGAGGTGCGTGACACGGGAGGCACGTGCGGCACGCCGGACGATCTCCGTGGTGCGAAGGACGCGGGCCGCGCTGTAGGCGGCTAGGCCCGCGGCGAGGTCGCCGCCCGGCGCCGTGTGGTGGGCGAGGACGACGGCGTCCTCGATGGCCTGGTTGCCGCCCTGGCCGAGGCTCGGCGTCATGGCGTGCGCGGCGTCGCCGATGAGGGCGACGCGGCCGCGGTGGTACGCGGCGAGCGGCGTCGCCAGGTGACGGACGTCGTTGCGCAGGATGTCCTCGCTCCCGACGGCGGCGATCAGACCGGGGATCGGGGCGTGCCAGTCGGCGAAGCGGCGCTCCAGCTCGGCCTTCTCGCCGTCGGGCGCCCTGCCGCCTTCGGGCAGCCGGGCGGTGGCGTACGCGTACACGCGGCCGTCCCTGAGCGGGTGCGTGCCCCATACGCCGCCGCGCCCCCAGGTCTCGTGCGGCGCGAAGGCCTTGTCGGGCGCGAAGACCTCTTTCGGCGCGGGGACGACGAAGCGCCAGGCGGTGAACCCGGCGTACACGGGCCCGGGGTGGGCGGGGAAGAGGGCCGTGCGCACGGCGGAGTTGATGCCGTCGGCCCCGACGACGAGGTCCGCCTCGATGTCCCCCTCGTCGGTGGTGACGACGGCGGGGCGGTCGGCCGCGCCGGGATCCGTGAGACGGGCCCGCGTGCCGGTGCGCACCGCCTCCTCGGGCAGCGCGGACACCAGGAGGTCGACGAGGGTGGCGCGGTGCAGCATGACGAGTGTCCCGCCGTACGTCGCCTCGGCCGCGGCCGCGTTCGTGCGCACCAGCCAGCGGCCGCCCTGGGCGCGCATGCCGCCGTCGCCCTCCCAGGCGGCGAGGGCGCGGACCCGGTCCCCGAGGCCGAGGACGTCCAGGGCGCGCTGACCGTTGGGGGCGAGACCGATGCCGGAGCCGACGGGGTCCAGGGAGGCGGCGCGTTCGAGGACCGTGACGCTCCATCCGGACTCGTACAGACCGATGGCCGCGGCGAGTCCGCCGATGCCGCCGCCGATGACGACTGCGCGGGGCTGCTGCTTCATGGCTCCTCCTCTGCGGTTCCGCACGCGACCGCCGCGTGCGCGCCGCCCACTCCTGGACCACGGATGCTGAACTACAGCTGTAGTGAGCGACGGGATGACCGTACTACACCCGTAGTGAGCGGGGTAGGGTTTCCACCATGTCCGTACGCAGCGCGGGGGCCGCCCGCACCGAACTCATCGCCGACGCCGCCCTCGCCCTGCTCACCGAACGCGGCATGCGCGGCCTCACCCACCGGGCCGTCGACGAGGCGGCGGGGCTGCCCCAGGGCTCCACGTCCAATCACGCGCGCACCCGGCTCGCCCTCCTGGAGGCGGCGGTACGACGACAGGCCGAACGGGAGGCGGAGGTACTGGACCCCGCCGAGCTGCCGGACCCGGCGGCCGGCCGCGAACAACTGGCCGCGGGCCTCGCCCTGGCCCTGCACCGGTACCTGACCGGCGACCACCGTCAACTCCTCGTGTCTCGCTACGAGTTGGCCCTCGAAGCCACCCGCAGGCCGGAGCTGCGCGCCCACTACGACACGGCGGGCGCCCAGTTCAGAGAACCCGTGGAATCACTGCTCCGCGCCGCGGGCTCCACCGACCCCGCACGCCACACGCTCTCCCTGGTGGCCTGGTGCGACGGCATGATGTTCTCGTGCGTGGCCGGTTCGTACCACGCCACGACACCGACCCAGGAAGAACTGCGGAGCAGTGTGCGGGAGCTGCTGCGCGGGATGCTGGACGGATGACGGATGACGGGTGACGGATGACGGGTGACGGGTGACGGGTGACGGGTGACGTGTGTTGAGGGCCTGTGATGGGTGACGGGCACGGGGGCCCGGGCGCGACTCCGCCACCGTCACCCGTGCGGGCCAACCTCACAGGTTTCTGCGCCAAGGCCCCACGGGCACAGCAGAGTTGTGCGGGTGCCCCGACCCAGGACCACCACCGCGCTCCTCGTCTCCGTGGCCGTCTCGGCCGCCGTCTCCGGCTGCGTGAGCGTCGAGCGGCCCACGGGGGCCGGCCCCACCACGGTCACCGCGCCGCCGCCCGCGCCCCGTACCGACGGGAAGAACCGGCCGCGGATCGTGCAGGCCCCGGCCCGGGAGGCCCTGGAGCGCATGGGCCCGACCGGGCGGCCCTCCCCGAAGAGGACCGCCGCCGGGCCCGAGCCGTCGCCCCCGCCGCCCAGCCCCGACCGCCCGGCAGCCGCTCCCCCGCGCGCACCCGCGCCAGCGGCCCCGGTACGCAGACCTGTGGCGACACGGCCCGACGCGGGAGCCACCCGCCCCGCCCGGACCACGCCCCCGACAGCAAAGGGCTCGGACGTCTGCGCGCTCGGCGAGACGTACGGCAAGTGGGCCCCGGGCAGCCCTCAAGCCGTCATCTGCCGGGAGACGTACGGACGTTGACGCTACGGTGCATGCGCGGTGCCTCACGCCAACGACACCACGACGCCATGACGCCACGACGTGAGCACGGGTGGCTGTGCAGCGGCGACACCCCCGTGGCCGCCGCTGCACAGCCTCACCCCCGCCACGCCCCACCCCGTACACAGCCGTACCTCTCCCCCACCCCCCTTAAGCCCCCCGTTCCTCGCCCCCCCGCTCCCTCTACTCCTCCTCGCTCCCCTCCCCCACCTCCCTCTCCAGCCTGGTGATGGCCTCCTTGATTCCCCTGCCGTAGCCGTCGTCCTCCAGTGCGCCCACCGCTCTGCGGGCCCGGCGCAGGTGGCTGCGGGCGGCTTCGGGGCGGCCCAGCTTCACGTAGTCCGCGGCGAGGTTCAGGTGCAGGGAGGGGTAGAAGCCGCGCACCGCCAGCGAGCGGTGGTGTTCGCTCAGGCGCTCGTCGGTCAGCTCGTGCGCCGCCGACAACGCCCGGAGGTCCCAGGCGAGTTCATCCGACGGGTCGGCCTGCGTGTCCGCCATGTAGTGCGCGAGTGTGCAGCGGTGCAGCGGGTCGCCGGCCTCGCCGATCTCCCCCCACAGGCCGAGGAAGCGGTCCTGCGCCTCCTCGCGGTCGCCGCCGTGATGCAGCATGACCGCCTGCCCGATCCGGGTCATCATCGCGTCCTCCGCCGTGTACTCCTGCTGCTCCGTCACCGGGTCCTCCGTGGTCGTACGGCCATCGCCCCCATCCCTGACGACGCTAGCGGCCACCACTGACAATCGCGGTCAGGCACGTTCGGACGCGGGGTGCTCACGCGTACCGCTGGGCCAGCCCGGTGACGCTTCTGGCCACCTCGGCGCGGAGTTCGGGCGGGCCGAGCACCTCCGCCTCCAGGCCGAGCCGGAGAATGTCGCCGACCGCGACCGGCAGGCCCTCCACGTCGAGGTCCACCTCGGCCCAGCCGTCGGCGTCCGCCTCTCCCGCCCCTTCCACGGCCCGCGCCCCCGCCGCCCCGAACATCGCGGGCAGCAGCCGCCGCCCCGCCGGGGAAACCCTCAGCCGCGCCGTGCCCTGCAACACCCGCGCCTCGAGGCCGCGCGACGACGCCTCCCAGTACGCCACCAGGTCGAAGCCACCGGGACGCTCACAGGGCTCCTGAGTTCCCGTCACCGCCAGGAACCGCGACACACGATACGTACGGACGTCACCGTCGGCCGCCGCCACCAGGTACCAGATGCCCGCCTTGAGGACGAGCCCCAAGGGATGCAGCTCGCGCCGGACTTCACCGCCCCAGCGCCGGTAGTGGGCCCGCAGCACCCGCTGCCGCCACACCGCGTCGGCGGCCACGGCGAGCAGCGGCGCCGGTTCCGCCGTGCGGAACCACGCGGCCGCGTCGAGGTGGAAGCGCTCCTGGATGCGCCGCGACCGCTCGCCGAGCCCGGCGGGCAGCGCCGCCGCCAACTTCAGCTGGGCGGTGGCCAGTTCCGCGCCCAGGCCGAGCTCGGCGGCGGCCCCCGGCATACCGGCAAGGGCCAGCGAGTCGGCCTCGTCGTCGGTGAGGCCCGTCAGCCGGGTGCGGTAACCGTCAAGGAGGCGGAAACCGCCCGCCGGGCCGCGTTCCGCGTAGAGGGGCACTCCGGAGGCGGCGAGCGCCTCGGCGTCCCGGTAGACGGTCCTGACGGAGACCTCCAGCTCTGCGGCGAGCTCGGGCGCGGTCATGCGGCCCCGGTTCTGGAGCAGCAGGAGAAGAGCCAGCAGCCGGTCGGCACGCACGCGATCAGATCTTCCTCAGTACGGGTCTTCCTCGGGGCGGGTCTTCCTCAGTACGGGTCTCCCTCGGGGCGGCCCTTCCTCTGGACGGGAGTCGTCCTCAGTGCAAGCCCACCCCGGTACCTGACAGAAGGTGTCAGGTACAGCTGACAGTGTGCTTCTCACGGCGCCCACGGCAGTCGGGCCCCTTAACCGTCGAGGAGAACCATGACCAAGGAACCCATCGGCACGACGACCACCGACAAAACCACCGGCACGGTCACCGGCACCTTCACCTTCGCCGGCTGGGACGAGCAGCCCGTCGTCGGCGCGGACGGCGGCGCGCGCATCGCACACGCCGCCGTCGTCAACGACTACACCGGCGCCGTCGAGGCGACGGGCACCTCCTGCGAGTACACCATCGCGTACACGAGCGAGACGGTCGGCGCCTTCGTCGGCTACGAGTTCGTCGACGGGAAGCTCGACGGCCGCGCGGGATCGTTCGTCATCGAGCAGCGCGGTTCCTTCGGCGCCGACGGAACCATCCGGTGCTCCTTCACCGTGCTGCCCGGCTCGGGCACCGGTGACCTGGCGGGGCTCACCGGAGCCGGTTCGTTCACCGCGCGGGAGGGGCAGTCCACCACCCCGTACTCCCTCGACTACGCGGTCGAGGGCTGACGTCAGCCCATGTCCGGGATGCGCCAGTCGATCGGCTCGTGCCCCTGCGCCGCGACCGCTTCGTTGATCTGCGTGAAGGGGCGCGAGCCGAAGAACCTCTTCGCGGACAGCGGCGAGGGGTGCGCGCCCTTCACGACGACATGCCGCTCCTCGTCGATGAGCGGCAGCTTCTTCTGGGCGTAGTTCCCCCACAGGACGAAGACGGCGGGGTCGGGGCGGTCCGCCACCGCCCTGATCACCGCGTCCGTGAACTTCTCCCAGCCCTTGCCCTTGTGGGAATTGGCCTCTCCGGAGCGGACCGTCAGGACCGCGTTCAGCAGGAGGACGCCCTGCTGGGCCCACGGCATCAGATAGCCGTTGTCCGGCACGGGGTGACCGAGCTCCTCCTTCATCTCCTTGTAGATGTTCCGCAGGGAGGGCGGGGTCCGCACACCGGGGCGCACGGAGAAGCAGAGACCGTGCCCCTGGCCCTCGCCGTGGTACGGGTCCTGGCCGAGGACCAGGACCTTGACCTGGTCGTACGGCGTCGCGTCGAGGGCGGCGAAGACCTCCTCGCGCGGAGGGTAGACAGGGCCCTTCGCCCGCTCCTGCTCGACGAACTCGGTGAGCTCTTTGAAGTAGGGCTTCTGGAGCTCCTCGCCGAGGACTCCGCGCCAGGACGCGGGCAGCATGGCGATGTCGGTCACGTCAACAACCTCCGGTGTGCGGTCACTTCTCACCACAGAACCTACCGGCGACCACTGACAATCGACCGCACCGCCCGGATGATCACCGTCCGGACCGTCGACGCCGGGACTGCCCCACCCGCTACCAGCTGGTCTTGCGCTGCAGCTCCCACATCATCATGATCGCCGAGGGGTCGAGGGCGCGCTCGCCGCCCGCGATCTCCTCGCTGGACATGATGTACTGCTTGCCCTGCCACAGCGGGAGCAGCCTGACATCGTCGACGAGGATCTCCTGGGCCCGCTCGAACTCGTCGACCACCGCGCCCCGGTCGGTCTCCCTGCGCTCGCGCGGCAGCACCTGGTCGGTGATCTCCTTGGACAGGTAAGGCGTGTTCAGCACGTTCTCGGGGCCGACGAACGGCGCGATGAAGTTGTCCGCGTCGGGGAAGTCGGGGAACCAGCCGCGCCCGAAGACGGGGTACTCGCCCTTGCTGTACCCCTCCTGGAACTCGGTCCAGGGACGGCTCTTGAGCGTGATCTTGAAGAGGCCCGACGCCTCCAGCTGCCGCTTGAGCTCGGCGAACTCCGGCTCGGTCGCAGACCCGTAGCGGTCGGTGGTGTACCAGAGAGTGAGCGGCACCGGCTGGTGGATGCCGGCGTCGGTGAGGATCTTTCTGGCCTTGGCCGCGCTGGGGTTTCCGTAGTCGTCGAAGAACCCGGTGGCGTGGCCCGTGAGCCCCCTCGGGACCATCGAGTACAGCGGCTCGACGGTGTCCTTGTAGATCTTGTGGGCGATGGCGCCGCGGTCGACGACCTGGGCGAACGCCTTACGGACCGGGAGCTTCCGCGCCCACGGGTCCTTGGTGTTGAACACCAGGTAGCGGATCTCGGTGCCCGAGCCCTCGACGAGCTCGATGTCCTGCTCGCGCCTGCCCCTGCCCTGCATGGCGATGATGTCCTCGGAGGCCAGGCCTCGGAAGGTCACGTCGATCTGCTTGTTCTTGAGGGCGTCGACCATCGCCGACGACTTCTTGAAGTAGCGGATGGTCACGGCGTCGTTCTTGACGTCGGCCGCGCCCTTGTAGTGGTCGTTCTTGACCAGCTCGACCTTCTGGTTCGGGGAGTACGCCTTGAGGGTGTACGGGCCGGAGCCGGTGAGCGAGTTGCCCTCGCGAAGCTTGTCCGCCGGGTACTCACCGGGGTCGACGATGGACATGGCCGGTGTCGCGAGCACGAAGGGGAAGGTCGCGTCCGCCTTCTTGAGGTGGAAGACGATGGTCCGGTCCCCCTTCGTCTCGATCTTGTCGAGCGAGCCGAGCAGACCGGCGGGACCGCCCTTCACCACCTTCTTGGCGTCGAGGGTCAGCATGCGGTCGAAGGAGTACTTCACGGCCGCCGCGTCCAGCTCGTCGCCGTCGGAGAACTTCAGGCCTTCGCGTAGCTCACAGGTGAAGACCGTGCTGGAGGGGTCGCTGAACTCGCAGGACTCCGCGGCGTCCGGTTCGGGCTCGGTGGCCCCCGAGGGGAAGCTGAGCAGCGTCTGGAAGACGTTCCTGTAGAGCTCCCATGAGCTGTCCCAGGCCTTCGCGGGGTCCAGGGTGCTGGGCGCGCTCATGGTGCCGACGGTGATCTGCTCCTCGTCGTCCGACCCTTCGGACGACAGCACCCCACAACCGGCGAGCAGGGATATGGACGCGATCGCCGCCACCGGGCGCAGACCCCTGGTCCGCTTGACAGGGGGGACTTCACTGAACACGCGCACGCTCCTCGATCGGCCATGCCATGGGGTCGGGAGACAATATCGCAGTGCCCTGCCGGGCCAAGTCTCGGCGCCGACAGGGCACTTGATGCGCGAGTACGTCACTGAAAGCGGCGTACGCGCCGTCCTCGGTGGGTGTGCGGCCTTCGTCAGCCGACGCCCGCATTGAGGAAGATGCCGCCATCGACCACGAGTGTCTGGCCCGTGATCCAGTCGGACTGGCCGGACGTGAGGAACGCTGCCGCGCCCCCGATGTCCTCCGGCACACCGAGCCTGCCGAGCGGGTAGGAGGCGGCCGCCTCCGCCTCGCGGCCCTCGTACAGCGCCTGGGCGAACTTGGTCTTGACGACCGCGGGCGCGATGGAGTTGACGCGCACCTTCGGCGCGAACTCGTGCGCCAGTTGCAGGGTGAGGTTGACCATGGCGGCCTTGCTCATCCCGTACGCCCCGATGAACGGCGAGGCGGAGACGCCGGCGACGGAGGCGATGTTCACGATCGCGCCGCCGTTCTCGCTCTGCCAGGCCCGCCACGTGTGCTGGGCGAAGCCGAGCGCCGAGATGACGTTGGTCTCGAACACCTTGCGCGCCACGTTCAGGTCGAGCTCGGCCATGGGGCCGAAGACCGGGTTCGTGCCCGCGTTGTTGATCAGGAAGTCGACCCGGCCGAACGCCTCCATCGTGCGTTCGACGGCGACCGCCTGGTGCACCTCGTCGTGGGCCTTGCCCGCGACGCCGATGACCCGGTCGGAGCCGAGCTTCTCGACGGCCTCCTTGAGGGCGTCCTCGTTGCGTCCGGTGATGCAGACACGGTCGCCGCGGGCGACCAGCGCCTCGGCGATGCCGTATCCGATGCCGCGGCTCGCGCCCGTGATGAGCGCCGCCTTCCCGCTGTCCTGCACAGCCATGATCTTCGCCTTCCAGCTTTCCAGGTCAGTTGAGCGGGCCGCCGGCGACGTACATGACCTGTCCGGAGACGAAGCCCGCGGCGTCGCCCGTGAAGAAGGCGATGGCGTTGGCGATGTCCTCGGGGCGGCCGACGCGCTGGACCGGGATCTGGGTGGCGGCCGCGGCCTGGAAGTCCTCGAAGCCCATGCCGACGCGGTCCGCGGTGGCCTTCGTCATCTCGGTGACGATGAAGCCCGGGGCGACGGAGTTGGCGGTGACGCCGAACTTGCCGAGCTCCTTGGCGAGGGTCTTCGTGAAGCCCTGCAGGCCGGCCTTGGCGGCGGCGTAGTTGACCTGGCCGCGGTTGCCGAGCGCGGAGGACGAGGAGAGGTTGACGATACGGCCGAAGCCCGCGTCCACCATGTGCTTCTGGCAGGCCTTGGACATCAGGAAGGCGCCGCGCAGGTGCACGTTCATGACCGTGTCCCAGTCGCTCGCGCTCATCTTGAAGAGGAGGTTGTCGCGGAGCACACCGGCGTTGTTGACGAGGATCGTCGGCGCGCCGAGCTCCTCGGCGATGCGGGCGACGGCGGCCTCGACCTGGGCCTCGTCGGACACGTCGCAGCCGACGGCGAGCGCCTTGCCACCGGCCGCGGTGATCTGCGCGACGGTGTCCTTGCAGGCTGCCTCGTCGAGGTCGATGACGGCCACGGCGCGGCCCTCGGCCGCGAGCCGTACGGCGGTCGCCGCGCCGATGCCTCGCGCTGCGCCGGTCACGACAGCGACGCGCTGCTCTGTGGTGGACATGCTGGTTCTCCTCGCCCTTGATACGGCTCTACGGATACGGCTCTACGGATGCGGCTCTGCGGGATGCGGGCCCACGGTACGCCTGATGGTGAGCGACCGCTTAGTACCTTCAGCTGGACGAGACGCTAGAAGCCCTGGCACCGGGTGTCAACGGCAGGCAGGTGAGCCGGGCCGCTTTACCTGACCAACAGGTCGAGGAGACGGTCCACCTCGGCCTCGGGATCCGCCGTCAGACCGGTGTGCACCGGCCCCGGCTGGACCACCGTGGAGCGGGGCGCGATCAGCCAGCGGAAGCGCCGCCCCGCGTCGTCGCGCTCGGCCTGCCCCGCGGCCTCGCCGCCCCGGCAGACCCGCTCGACGGCGCCGAGAGCGGCCCTGATGCCCGCCACGTCGGCCGCCGGGTCCAGGGCGAGGAGCTTCGCCTCGTCCAGGTGTGTCCTGGCGGCCACGAAGGACTTGGCGCGGCAGTAGACCACGACACCCGCGTTGAACTGTTCGCCGCGCTCCACCCGTGGCACGACGCGCACCAGCGCGTACTCGAAGACGTCCCGCACGGGCCCGGTCTGCTCGGTCACTTGGTGGCGCCCTTCGGCTCGGTCCCCGGCAGGGTGATCCGCTCGTGGATGGTCGCGGCCCGGGGCAGCAGAGCGGCCACGTACGCGTGGCGCACGTCGTCCGGACCGTCGAAGCCCGGCTCGTCCCTCAGCCACTCCTCGGGCACCTCTGCCACGACCTCGGTGAGGAGTTCCTCGGTGACGAGGGGCGCGAGCTCGGCGGCGGCCGCCGCCACGTCGGGCCCGTAGGGGGCGAGGACGTGGTCCGACGCGTCGTACGGCTTGGCGGCCGCGGTCTGCGCGGTGCGCCAGTTGTGGTGCCAGATCATGCTCGCCCCGTGGTCGATGAGCCACAGGTCACCGTGCCACATGAGCAGGTTCGGATTGCGCCAGGACCGGTCCACGTTGTTGATCAGGGCGTCGAACCAGACGACGCGGCCCGCCTCCGCCGGGTCCACGTCGTAGGCGAGCGGGTCGAAGCCGAGGGCGCCCGACAGGAAGCCCATGCCGAGGTTGAGCCCGCCGCTCGCCTTGAGCAGTTCCTGCACGCGCTCGTCGGGCTCACCGAGGCCCAGAATCGGGTCGAGCCGGATGCCGACGAGCCGCGGCATCCGCAGACCGAGCCTGCGGGCCAGCTCGCCGCAGATCACCTCGGCCACGAGCGTCTTGCGCCCCTGTCCCGCGCCGCTGAACTTGATGACGTACGTCCCGTACGTGCCGTGGTCGTCGGCCTCGACGACGCCGGGCAGCGAACCACCTTCCCGTAGGGGCGTGACGTAGCGGACCGCGGTGACTTCGCTGAGCATTGCCCCAGGTTACTGCCGGTCCCACGCTGTTCGATCACATGGCCCGCTGTCTACAGTGCCCGGCATGGACTCCCCTGATCTTCCTCGGCAGTTCGCCCGCACCCGCCGCTTCTCGCTGGGGGTGCCCCGGGGCTTCACGGTCTCACCGGACGGTGAACGGGTGCTGTTCGTGCGGTCCACCGCGGGCGACGACCCGGTGGGCAGGCTGTGGGTGCACGAGCAGGGGGCCGAGCGCATGCTGGTCGATCCGCCGGCGTTGGGCGAGACGGGGCCGGTGCCGGAGGCGGAGCGGATCCGTAGGGAGCGCGCTCGGGAGACGTCACAAGGAGTGGTGGCTTTCGCGACCGACCACCACGCGCGCGTGGTGGCCTTCGCTCTGGGCGGCGCGCTCTGGGTGGTGGAGACGGACGGCGGCACGCCGCGCCGCATCCGCACGGCGGGCCCTGTGGTCGACCCGCGACCGTCGCCCGACGGGAGCCTCATCGCATACGTCACCGGGGGCGCCCTGCGCGTCGTCGGCGTCGACGGCGCGGGCGACCGGGCGCTCGCAGAGCCGGAGGGCGACGAGGCCACGTACGGTCTCGCCGATCATGTGGCCGCCGAGTCGATGGGCAGGCAGCGCGGTTTCTGGTGGTCTCCGGAGAGCGACGCTCTGATCGTCGCGCGGGTGGACGCCTCTGAAGTACGACGCTGGTGGCTGTCCGATCCGGCCAGGCCCGACCTGCCGCCGCGCGCGATCCGCTATCCGGCGGCGGGCACCGCCAACGCCGAGACGTCGCTGCACATCCTGCGCGTGGACGGGACACGCGTCGCGGTGCGCACCCCGGAACACGTGTCGGAGCACCATCTCCACGGCGAGTGGACGGACGGCGCCTTCGAGTACGTCCCCACGGTGTGCTGGGACGCCCACGGGCCGCTGATCACACTCCAGACCCGCGACCAGCGTTCCCTGTACGTACTGGAGGTGGATCCGGGCACAGGCGACGCGGCGGCGGTCGGACACCGGCGCGACCACGCCTGGCTCGAATTGATGCCGGGCGCTCCGCTGCGCCTGGCGAGCGGCCGGGTCGTGACGCACTGGAACGTGCGCGGCGGCACACGCGGCCTACGGGTCGGCGACACCAGGACGCCGCGCGGCCTCCAGGTCCGCGAGGTCCTGGGCGGCGTGGGCGACCGGGTCTGGTTCACCGCCTCGTACGAGCCCACGGAGGTGCACGTCTGGTCGTTCGACCACCAGGACGACGAGCCCGACCCCGAGCGACGTACCGGCACCCTGCGACAGATCAGCGAGGGCCCCGGAGTGCACACCGCGGCCGTCGGCGGCGACACCGTGGTCCTCGACAGCAGGACGCCCGAGGGTCAGACGGTGACGGTGCTGCGCGGGGGCGAGCCGGCCGGGCGGATCGCGGTGTTCGCGGAGGAGCCGGTGGTGACGCCACGGCCCCGCCACCTCACGCTCGGGAAGCGGGAGCTGCGGAGCGCGCTGTACCTGCCGTCCTGGCACGAGCCGGGCAGCGCGAAGCTTCCCGTCCTGCTCTGCCCCTACGCGGGTCCAGGAATCCAACTCGTGGTCCACGCGCGCGCGTGGTGGACGATCGTGGCGCAGTGGTTCGCGGAGCAGGGGTACGCGGTGCTGATCACTGACGGGCGCGGCACGCCCGGCCGCGGCGACGACTGGGAGAAGGCCGTGCACGGCGACCAGCTGACGCCGGTCCTCGACGACCAGGTCGACGCGCTGCACGCCGCCGCCGAGCGGTTCCCCGACCTCGACCTGGGGCGCGTGGGCATCCGCGGCTGGTCCTTCGGTGGCTTCCTCGCGGCGGGCGCGGTGCTGCACCGTCCCGATGTCTTCCACGCGGCGGTGGCGGGTGCCGCGCCGACGGACCTGCGGCTGTACGACACGCACTGGAAGGAGCGCTATCTCGGCCATCCCGACGTCCGGCCCGACCAGTACGAGCGCTGCTCGCTGGTCGCGCACGCGCACCTCCTGGAGCGGCCGCTGATGCTGGTCCACGGGTTCGCGGACGACAACGTCCTGCCCGTCCACATGCTGCGGTTCTCCGCGGCGCTGCTCGCCGCGGGCCGCCCGCACACCGTGCTGCCGCTGCCCGGGGCGAGCCACCTGGTACAGGACGAGGCGGCGGCGAACCTGCTGCGACTCGAACTCGACTTCCTGGGGAAGTCCTTGAACGCCTGAACACGGCGGCCCGCGCCTGCGTACCACCGGGCATGACGACTTCCGAAGAGCCATGGACGACTTCCGAAGAGCCATGTATGACGACTTCCGAAGAGACCGTCTCCGCGCCCTGCCGCCGCACGGTCGTGGCCACGATCGGTGCCGCGGGCATCGCCGCCGCCCTCACCGCCTGCGGGGCGGGCGACGACAAGAGCTCCTCCGCGCCCGCGGGCGGGAGCGTGCTGGCCAGGACGTCGGACATTCCCGTGGGAGGCGGCAAGGTCTTCAAGGACGCGGAGATCGTGGTCACCCAGCCCACCGAGGGCGATTTCAAGGCGTTCTCCAGCCTGTGTACGCACAAGCGGTGTCCGGTGGCGAGCGTCGAGGGCGGCACCATCAACTGCCCCTGTCACGGCAGCAAGTTCGACATCGCCGACGGCGGTGTGCGGGGCGGCCCCGCACCGAAGCCGCTGCCCGCGGCCGGGATCACCGTCACGGGCGACTCGATCAAGCTGGCCTAGCCGGTGCGGCCCGGCCGCTTCCAGGCGCCGAGCACGTCCTGTGTGGTGGTGACGGTGGCGACGAGCGCGAGGGTGTTGCGGACCATGGCCGGGGTGTAGTCGGCGGGGACTCCCGCGATGGCGTCCGCGGGCACGACGGCCGTGTAGCCGAGGTTCACGGCGTCGAACACGGCGTTCGGGATCGCGACGTTGGCGGAGACCCCGGTGACCAGCAGGGTGCGGCAGCCCAGATTGCGCAGCAGCGGGTCCACGTCGGTGCCCGCGATGGGTGACAGACCGTGCAGGCGGCGTACGACGAGGTCCTCGTCGGCGACTTCGATGGGCGGGGCGATCCGGACGGCCGCGGTGCCCGAGTGCTGCTGCACGGGCAGCCGTTCGACGGCCCGGAAGAGCCGGGCGTTGTGGCTGGCCCCGCGTCCGTCGGGCCGCCGCTCGGCGACCGCGTGCAGGACCTGGACACCGCTCCGGTGAGCCGCGGACACCAGCCGGGCGATGTTGGCGAGGGCGCCCGACTTCCTTGCCTCCGTGGCGAGTTCGGGCAGGGCACTCTCGGCGCCGACGACGCCCTGCTGGCACTCGACGGTCAGCAGGGCCGTGGTTGCGGGGTCGAGGAGTTCCGTGAGCTGTTCGTACGACGGCATGGCTTCCCCCTGTCGCGGACGTCGCGCGAGGCTAACGGCCATTGCGTCACGAAGGAAGAGCCCGCATCCTTTCCTGACGTACGGTCAGAAGTCCGTGTGGAACGCCTTGTAGTGCCCGTGAAACACCTTGAAGTGCCCGTGGAACGCCTTGAAGTGGAGGACACATGGCCGTCACTCAACGCCGGGGTCGCAGGATCATGATGACGCCGGACGAGCTCGACGCGTTCCTCGCCGCGGAGCGCACATGCCGGGTGGCGACCGTGTCCCGGGACGGCGCCCCGCACGCCAGCCCCCTCTGGTTCGCCTGGGACGGCACCTCGCTGTGGCTGTACTCCATCACCCGCAGCAAGCGCTGGTCCGACCTGCGCAAGGACCCGCGAGTCGCCGTGGTGGTGGACGCCGGTGAGGAGTACGGAGAGCTGCGCGGCGTGGAGCTGACGGGCACCGTGGAGTTCGTCGGCGAGTGCCCGCGCGTGGGCGACCCGTGCCCCGAACTCGACGCCCCGGAGCGGATGTTCGCCCGCAAGGTGTTCGGTCTGGACGAGATGCCGCACGACGGCCGCCATGCCTGGATCCGCCTGACGCCGGACTCCGTCGCGTCCTGGGACTTCCGGAAACTGGCCGCGCTGGGGTAGCCGGAAGCTCACTGCCACGCACTCGTAGGAGCCCCGCACCCACCGGCACCCCCACACCTACTGGAGCCCCGCACCCACCGGCACCCCCACCTACCGGAGCCCCGCCCCCGCCGCCCTCAGCGCCTCCGCCGCCGCCCTGATCGACGGGCGGCGGTCCGCGTCCGCCCGCCACACCACGTACACGTGCCGACGCACGCGCTGGCGCACCGGGACCGCGCGCACCCCCGCCGGCATCGGGTCACGGCCCAACTGCGGGGCCACGCACACGCCCAGACCGGCCGCGACCAGCGCGAGCTGCGTGTGGTGCTCCTCCGCGCGGTGGGCGACGCGCGGCTCGACGCCCTTGCCGCGCAGGGTGAACATCAGCCACTCGTGGCAGAACTCGCCTTCCGCCCAGGTGATCCATTCGTCGTCCGCGAACTCCTCCAAGTCCACTTCGGCGCGGTCGGCCAGGGGGTGCGCCGCGGGCATCGCGATGTCGGCGGGGTCGTCGAGGAGGGGCACCTTGACCAGGCCGTCTGGGACCGGCAGCGGCTTGTTGTACCAGTCGAGGACGATGGCCATGTCGATGTCGCCGCGCACCACCGCCGCGATGGCGGGCATCGGCTCCAGTTCGTGGCAGCACACCCGCAGCCCGGGGTGGTCGGTCCGAAGCGCGGACAGCGTGGCGGGCATCAGGCCGCGCATGGCCGTGGGGAACGCGCCGATCCGCAGCTCGCCGACCGCCTTGCCGCGCTGTTCCTCCAAGTCGGCCTGGGCGAGCTCGACCTGCGAGAGGATGCGCGCGGCATGCTCGGCGAGGAGCCGTCCCGCGTCGGTCAGACGCACACCCCTGCCGTTCTTGGCGAGCAGTTGCTGGCCCACCTCGCGCTCAAGCTTCGTCATCTGCTGCGAGACCGCGGACGTCGTGACGTGCAGACCCGCGGCGGCCCCGCTGACGGAGCCGTGCCGGGCGAGGGCGTCGAGCGTACGCAGGCGCTCCAGGTTCAACATGTAAGCGATGCTACGCGATACAGCGCAGGAAATCTCGCTTGTGCTACGAGATCGTGGGAGTCCATCGTGAGTCGCATGAGCACCGTGCCCGCACCGCCCCGACCACCGGCCGCCACCGCCTCCACCTCCACCTCCACCTCCACCTCCACCTCCACCTCCGGCCCTACCTCATCCAGTCCGACTGCGTCCCGTCCCACACCTGCCGCGCCGGCGCGCCCCGCCCTCGACTGGCGTGTCCGCTTCGGCATCCTCTCGCTGATCTGGGGCTTCAGCTTCCTGCTGATCAAGGTGGGCACGGAGGGGTACGCGCCGTTCCAGGTCACCCTGGGGAGGCTGGCGTTCGGCACGGCCGTGGTCGCCGCCGTGCTCGTGGTGAAGCGGGAGCGGCTGCCGCGCGGGACGCGGACCTGGCTGCATCTGACGGTGGCGGCCTTCCTGCTCAACGCACTGCCGTTCTCGCTCTTCGCGTACGCGGAGCTGACGATCCCGTCGACGCTCGCCGGGATCTGCAACGCGACGTCGCCACTGTGGGGCATGGCCCTCTCCCTGGTCGCGCTCTCCGAGGACCGGCCGACCCGGCGCCGCGTCGCGGGCCTCGGCATCGGCTTCTTCGGTGTGCTCACCGTGCTCGGCGCGTGGCAGGGCTTCAGCGGCCTGGACCTCCGCGGCACGGCGATGGCGCTGCTCGCCTCGCTCAGCTACCCGATCGGCTGGATCTACGTACGCCGCACGCTCGCCGGATCCGGCCACTCGAACCTCTCCCTGTCCGGCGCCCAGTTGCTCGTGGCGACGGCCGAACTGGCCGTGGTGACACCGTTGTTCACCTCGATGCCGACGCACTTCCCGGTCGTGCCGCTGCTGGCGATCGTGGCACTCGGCGCCCTCGGCACCGGGCTCGCCTTCCTGATGCAGTACGCGCTGGTCGCCGAGGTCGGCCCGACGACCGCGCAGATGGTCACGTACTTCATCCCGGTCATCGCGACCGCCGCGGGCGTCGCGGTGCTCGGCGAGTCCTTGAGCTGGTCGACGCCGGTCGGCGCGGTCATCGTCCTGGCGGGCGCCGCGCTCACCCAGTCCAGGCCCCGCAAGGCGGCGCCCCCGCAAGCGCGTCCACCCCGTCAGTCGTAGCGCCGCACGAGAGCGGGCCCGGTGGCGGAGGCGACGGCGTCCGCCACCACCGCGATCTCCTCGTCGTCGAGCGCCGCCACGGTGATCCGCACCGCGGGCGGCGTGCCCAGCCGGAACCGCGCCCCCGGGGCCACCGCCCACCCCGCGTGCAGCAGCCGCGCGACCGCCCCCGTCTCGTCGGGCACCGGCACCCACACGTTCATGCCACTGCGCCCGTACGCGGACACGCCCCGTTCGGCGAGCGCCGCGATCAGCGCGTCCCGGCGCCGCCCGTAGGACGCCGCCACCACGCGGGCGTCGACCGCGTCGGAGGCCCAGAGCTGGGCGACGGCGCGTTGCAGCAGCCGGCTCACCCAGCCGGGCCCGAGACGCTGGCGCCCCTGGAGCCGGTCGACGGTGACAGGGTCCCCGGTGAGCACGGCGAGCCGCAGGTCGGGACCGTACGCCTTGGCGGTCGAGCGGATGAGGGCCCAGCTGCGGGTCGCCCCGGCCAGCGGATGCAGCGGCAGGTCGACGATGCCGTGCCCGTGGTCGTCCTCGATGAGCAGCACGTCCTGGTGCGCGGCGAACACTTCCCGCAGGGCACGCGCGCGTGGAGCGGTGACGGCGGCACCCGTGGGGTTCTGGGCGCGGTCCGTCACGATGGCCGCCCGCGCGCCGGACGCCAGCGCCCGCTCCACATCGCCGGGCAGCGGGCCCTCGTCGTCCACGCCCACCGGAATCGCGCGCAGCCCGAGGGCGGGGACGAGGTCGAGCAGGCTGCCCCAGCCGGGGTCCTCCAGGGCGACGCCGTCGCCGGGCTTGAGATGGGCGGCGAGCACGCGCTCGATGGCGTCGAGCGATCCGGAGGTGACGGCGAGGGGACCACGAGGAACGCCGTCGGCGTCGAAGGCCGCGCGCGCGTGGCGTTCGAGTTCCGGGTCCACTGCCCCCTCTCCATAGAGGACGGGGCGCTCGTCGCTCTGTGCCGCGGCCGCCGCGAAGGCGTCGGCGATCGCGGGCAGCAGCTTCGGGTCGGGATTCCCCAAGGAGACGTCCCGCACGCCGGGCGGCGCGTCCACCCTCATCAGTTCGCGCGCGGTGGTCGCGGGCTTGGGGCGTACGCGGCTCCCGCGCCGCCCCGACGTCTCGATGACCCCGCGTTCGCGCAAGGTGCGGTAGGCGGCCGCCACGGTATTGGCGTTCACTCCGAGGCGTACCGCCAACTCCCGCATGGGCGGCAGCAGTTGCCCCGGTTCGAGACCGCCCTCACCCACGGCGCGCTCCACACTGGCCGCGATCTCGGCTGCGCGCCGACCTTCGATCCGATACTCTCCTAGCACAAAGCAGATTATGCACTAGAGCAATAGCCCTCGCAAGTACCAGAGCAGTACCAAAAACAGCAGCAAGAGAAGCAGCAGTAGGAACCGCAGTACAGGGAGAGCCATGCAGACGACGCCGAGCACCACCGACACCACTGCGCCGGACAGCGCCGCCTACGCACCGACCGAGCGCACGATCCCGACCCGCTCCCGCGAGCGCGCTTCGTACGACCACGAGTCGGTGCACGCGATACTCGACGAGGCCTACGTCTGCCATCTCGGGTTCGTGCGCGACGGCGCGCCCGTGGTGCTGCCGACGCTCTACGGACGGGTCGGCAACCACCTGTACGTGCACGGCTCGACGGGGTCCCGGCCGCTGCGCATGGCGAGCAGCCCCTCCACTTCCGCCGCCTCCTCCTCCACCTCCACCTCCGCCGAGCAGGACCCGGGCCTCCAGGTGTGTCTGACCGTCACCCACGTCGACGGCCTGGTCCTGGCCCGCTCGGCGTTCCACCACTCGATCAACTACCGCTCCGTCGTGGTCCACGGCACGGCCCACCAGGTCACCGACCCGGAGGAGAAGCGGCTCGCGCTGGACGCGCTGGTCGACCACGTGGTGCCGGGCCGCGCCGCCGACTCCCGCCCCGCCGACGCCAAGGAGCTCGCGGCCACCGCCGTGCTCCGCCTCGACCTGAACGAGGTGTCGGCGAAGACGCGCACCGGGGGCCCGAACGACGAGCCGGAGGACATGGACCTCCCCCACTGGGCGGGCGTGGTCCCGCTCCGCAAGGGCTACGACGCCCTGATCCCCTCCGCCGACCTCGCGCCGGGCATCGAGGTGCCCGACTACCTGGCCGGGTCGTGATGCTGATCCATCTCTGGGACGCCGCCCACACCGACACCGAGTGGCAACAGTGGCTCGCCGCCCACGACTTCGGGCAGCTCGCCGTGAACGGCCTGCCGGGCGAGCCGCCCCACGCGCAGCCGCTCACCCCCTGTGGCACGCGCTGGAGGCAGACCCCGAGGTGCTCCTGAGCGTGGTCGACGACTACGTGTGCGTGCCGGGGCCGTGACAGGCGAGGGCGGCTCCGCACGCGCGGCGGTGGGCGAGGCCCCGTACGACCGCATGCTCTCCGGCCTCCGTGCGCTGTGCCTCGAAGTGACCGGCGTACACGCGAAGTTCAAGTACGCGGGTCACAAGCCGGCCGAGGTGCAGGACCGCATCGCCGCGGGCCTCGCCGAACGGCAGGGCCCGGGCGACGCGGCCGCGCGCGCCCACCAGGCACGCCGCTGCGCTTCCTGACGGGGCCGGGCGGGACGCGAGGCCGGGACCAGCCCGACAGGGCGGGGCAGGACGCGAGGCCGGGACCAGCCCGACAGGGCGGGGCAGGGCGGGGTGAGAGGGAGAGCCGCCCAACCCGCGCCCCCTACACCGGCGCGACTTCCCGCCGCTCCGCCACCACGCCCCGCGCCTCCGTGACCGCGAGACCCGTCACCGCGGCCAACATCAGCGCCGTGCCCACCACGGTCGCCACCGTCAGGGCCTCACCGAGCAGCGCGATCGCGATGACCGCGGCGCCCACCGGTTCGAGCAGCGTGATCACGGAGACGGTGGCGGACCGCACGACGGCCGCACCGGCGAAGTACAGCGCGTACGCGACCGCTGTCGGGACGGCGGCGATGTACAGCAGATAGACGCCCACGCGCGCGGGTTCCGCGGTGTGCGGCATCAGGCCCTCGGCCGCGGCGAGCGGCAGCAGACAGAGCGAGACGACGGCGAACGCCCAGACCGTGGTGTCGGACGAGTCGGCTCCGCCGCCCCGGCCCCACCACCGCGTGAGCAGCGTCATGGCGGCGTACGCGGCCGCGGAGACGAGCCCCCAGGCCACGCCGGCCGGCCGCACGGTCGCGTCACCGCCGCCGTCACCGCCGCCGTCACCGCCGAGCACGAGCACGACAAGGCCGGCGAGGGCACCCACCACGGCCACCACGCCGGCTCGCCCGAGCCGCTCCCCCAGCGTCAGCCGCGCGCCGAGCGCGATGAGAACGGGCCCCGACCCCATGGTGACGACGGTGCCGACCGCGAGGCCGGTCGCCTCGACGGAGGCGAAGTAAGCGGTCTGGAACACCGCGAGGGCCACGCCCGTCCCAACGATCCGCCGCACCCGCCGCAGCCGCCGCACCCGCCGGGCCGTCGGCTCACCGACCGCGGCGTACGCCTCCGCCTCCGCATACGCCTCCGCGTACGCGTGCGCCGGGATCTGCGTCCGTGTCCGGCGCGACCGCACCAGACGTGCGACCGGGCGTGCGGCGAGCAGCAGCACGAACCCGCCCGCGCACCGCCAGAAGGAGAGGCTGACAGGACCCATGTCGCTGGACCGGAAGACCAGCGCGGCGGCGGCGCCCGCGGTCCCCCACGCGACACCGGCGACGATCAGATAGAAGAGGCCGCGCCCGACGGGCAGGCCTGGAACAGCACTCGAAACAGTGGACACTTCCGAGAAAGTGGACACAGTGGACGTGGTCGAGAAACCCGACGGGCTCGACACGTTCGACGACTTCGACACGTGAGTTCTCCGCAGCAGAGAGGAATGGCTGGCTCCGTCTGCGGGCAGCACCGTTCCGCCCGGCCACCGGCTCGGGCGTGATCCGTGAGCGTCCCGCGCTTAAGCGGCGGGAGGCGGAAGAACGAGTGCGTGTGCGTGCATGACCGGCACCCTAGGACGAGCTTTCGCTGTGCGACAACTCCGTTTCGGCATCCGGGACCGCGCCCGGCACGACGGGCTCGGCCGGCGCCGACGACTGGGCGATGAACGCGCCCACGAGCACGACCGCGCCACCGATGACCTGCGGCGCCGAGAGGTGCTCGCCCAGGACGACCCAGGCCAGGGCGGTCGCGATGACCGCTTCGAGGCAGGCCACGACGCCGGCCACCTGCGGCGAGAGTCTGCGTACGGACAGGACGCCGGTGACGTAGGCGACGACCGTCGCGATGAGCACGATCCAGGTGAGCAGGGCCCAGGCAGGGACGGCCGAGCCGTCCAGGTCCGCGTCGCCCGCGAGCACCGACCAGTCCATGCCCCACGGCCGCGCGACGACGGTCAGCACGGCGGTGCCGACGAGCAGGCCGTAGGCGATGACGCCGAGCGGGTCGGGGGCGTCGTCGCCCGCGTCGCTGCCCTGGTCGGACAGGACGAAGTAGCCGACCTGGCAGCAGGCGGCGCCGAGCGCGAGGAGGAGTCCGACGGCGTCGAAGCTCAGCCCCGCCCACACTTCGACGACGCAGGCGAGCCCGCCGACGGCGAGCACCACACCGAGTGCGGCGGCCCGCGTCACCGGCCGCCGCTGCACGAAGCGCACCCAGCCGAGAACCAGCGCGGGAGCGAGGTACTCGATCAGCAGCGCGACACCCACGGGGATGCGCGAGAGCGCGGCGAAGTAACAGGCCTGGACACCCGCGACGGCGAGGAGACCGAATCCGGCGAGCAGGGCGGGCCTGCTCCGCAGCAGTCCGCGGTGGCGCCACGCGACGGGCAGCATCACGAGGGCGGCGCCCGCGACCCGCAGCCACACGACGTGCAGCGGGTCGAGCCCCGCTTCGATCAGCGGTTTCGCCGCGACGCCGGAGCCACCGAAGGCGATCGCCGAGACCAGGGCGAGGCCCAGCCCGACGCCCCTGCCACTGTCACTGTCACCGGTCTTGTCGCTGCCAGTACCAGGACCAGTGCCTATGGCACTGCCACTGCTCTCCTGAAGCCCCTCGGACGCTCGCACCGGCACATCATGGCAGGCAACGTCAGGAGCGTCATCCCGCTAGACCCCTGTCTCAATCGGCGGACGCCACGCCGCCGTGCTCCCCGGCCGCGTACTGCCTGCACCCCGCATCGATGCGCCGCAGCAGCGCCGGTACGTCGACATGCGCTCGCCCGAGGACCTCGACGGCCCGGCAGTCCGGGTCGGTGACGAGCCCCGCGAGCAGGTCGGTCCCGAGGGCGCGCGGCTCTCCGCGCAGCTCGGCGCGTTCCAGGGCCACGTCCATCGCGGTGGTGGCGGCCGGCGACCAGCCGGTCTCCTTCACCGGTGTCACCACCGGCACGGCACCGGAGTCCTCGACCGTGCCCTGCCACTGCAGGCCGTAGCCGATGCTGCGCTGCACGAGGTAGCCGAGAACCCGCACGGCCTGCGCACCACTGTCGAAAGCGGCGCGCGCCTCGGGGTCGGTCTCCAGGAGGGAGTGCAGCAGGTGCGCGGTATCTATCTGCCGATCCCCGTCACGGACGGCGCGACGACGCGCGCCGACCACCACCGACGCCAGTTCCGCGCTGAGTCCGGAGTCGAGTTCTGCTCGGGTCGGGCCGGGCTCGGCGCCCGGCGGGGTACGGCTTTGCACATCTCCCACCACATCAACCCCCAGGGGCATATGCATCGGCGGCGGGAAGCATCTTGGCGTCCGACACAGGTTGGGCAAGCATGCGATGGTTGTCCTCCTTACGGATGAGATCCACCCCGTCCGCGCGAAGGCGCGCGCGCCGCCTTGCCCCGTGCCGTGCGGGCAACCATCACGTGGCTTCGCACGTCCCACAGACATGGAGAGCAGGAGCTGGATCGTCGCCCTGCCGGCGGTCGACGGCAGGCAGTACGTCTATCGCGTGTACGCACCCGACGACGCACTGCCCGCCGACCTGTTCTGGGAGGCCTGGCACTGCCACGACGAGGGTCCGTTCCCGAGGGCGTCGGACCTTTTCGACGCGGCGGAGATACGACGCGTGAGCTGATCCGTGTCCAGCCTCCGGTGTCCCCCTCAGGACTGACCCGCGCCGTCAGGCCGTCCCGCGCTCCCCGGCCGCCCGCGTCCCGATGACCACGGTGGCGTACAGCGTGTCGTCGCTGACCACCCGGGCCACCAGACCGGCCCGCTCGACGGCGTCGACGGCCGCGGCCACCTGCGCCTCGCTCGTCTCGAAGAGCAGGTGGCCGCCGGGGGCCAGCCACACGGGCGCCTCCTCGGTCACCCTGCGCAGCACGTCGAGCCCGTCCGCGCCGCCGTCGAGCGCGACCCGCGCCTCGTGGACGCGGGCCTCGGCGGGCAGCAGGCCGACCTCTTCGGTGGGGACGTAGGGGACGTTCGCGAGGAGGATGGCGACGCGGCCTCGGAGCGTGCCGGGCAGCGGGTCGTACAGGTCGCCTTCGTAGACGTCGCCCCCGGCGTCGGTGACGTTGCGGCGGGCGCAGCGGACCGCCGCCGGGTCGATGTCGGCGGCGTGCAGTTCCACCCGGTCGAGACCCGCGGCGAGTGCGGCCCCGAGCGCCCCCGACCCACAGCACAGGTCGACGACGACGGCTTCACGCCCGGCGAGCGCGGCGGCCTGGCCGACGAGGAACTCGGTGCGGCGGCGCGGCACGAAGACACCGGGGTCCACGGCTATGCGCAGACCGCGGAACTCGGCCCAGCCCAGAACGTGTTCGAGCGGCAGACCGTCCGCGCGGCGCACGACCATGTCGGCCAGTTCGTCCGGGGTGCGCGCGGTGGAGAGGATCAACTCCGCCTCGTCCTCGGCGAAGACGCAGCCCGCGGCGCGCAGGGCGTCGACCACGGAGGAAGGGTGTGTTGCGGAGAGAGCTGAAATGGGCGTACTCGACATGCTGATGAAAACCTTTCGGGATCCCGATGGGGCTCCCTCGGATCACCTATGCCGGGTGAACCGCGCGGTCGCGAAGGGGGAGCACCCGACCTGCCACTGCGGTAATGGGTCTCACCTCCAAAGCGCGCTGCCTGCGTCTGTCACAGGGCAGGGGAACAGTACCTCACCCTCGGCGAGGGAAGTTACCTGACTGTTCATCAGTATTGAATGTTCCGGGCCCGGCGGCTACGTTCCGCGACACCGTAGCTGCGGCTGTCGCAGCGCCCGACGGGAAGAGGTGGCCGCATGGCCGAAGTCAGCGCGGAAGCACGGATGGAGGCGCCCGCCGAGAAGGTGTGGGCCCAGCTCACCGACTTCTCCTCGTACGGCGAATGGAACTCCACGCACACGAGCTTCCCCCAGGGCGGCCCCACCGCGCTGGAGGTGGGCGGCACCTTCGTGGAGAACATGAAGCTGATGGGCTTTCCCGCCGAGGTCGACTGGACCATCGAAGAGCTGGAGACCGCCCGCACCCTGGCCATCGCGGGCAAGGGTCCGATGGGCGTCCACGTGAGCACCCGCTACACACTCTCGCCCGAGGGGAACGCGACGGTGGTCCGCATCGAAGGGGAGTTCACCGGCGCGGCCGTGTCCCTGATGGCGGGCAAGCTGAAGGACTCGGCGACCGCCGCCCTGAACGAGTCGCTGCGCAAGCTGGACGGCCTCGTCACCTGACGCGCGCCCGACGGACGGGACGCGCGGGACCCCATGCAATGAACGAGGCGCCCCACACAAGCGTGCGGGGCGCCTCATCTGCGACAGGGGCCGTCGGCCCCCACCACGTCAGTCCTCATCGGCGAGGATCAGGTACATCTTCTTGCGGGCATCGTTGACGACCGAGAGCGCCTTTTCGCGCTGCTCCTTGCTGCCGGTCTTCCAGACCTGGCCGAACGCCTCCATCAGCCCGAAACCGGCCTGCCGGACCTCGTTCAGCGTCTCCCAGTCGACTCCGCGGCCGGCCTCTTCCCAGGGGGCATCGGGGCCCTCGGCGGCGGCCTCGCGGCCGGCGTCGGTGAGCGAGAAGAGCTTCTTGCCGCCCTCGCTCGCGCTGCTGATCAGGCCCTCGTCCTCCAGAAGCTGAAGGGTCGGGTAGACCGAACCGGGGCTGGGCTTCCACGCCCCGCCGCTGCGCTCGGCGATCTCCTGGATCATTTCGTAGCCGTGCATGGGGCGGTCCTTCAGGAGGGCCAGGATCGAGGCGCGTACGTCGCCGCGCCGCGCCCTGCCGCGCGGGCCGCCACGCCCGCCCCGGCCGCCGCCCCAGGGGCCACCGGGCCCGCCGAAGCCGGGACCGAACGGACCGAACGCACCGCGGCGCTCCTCGAATCCCCCGAAGCCGCCGAATCCTTCGCGGCCGAAGCCCTCACGGCCCTCGGGGCCGCCGCGGCGGCCGGGTCCGTGTCCACGGCCGTGCTCGTGTTCAAAACCATGGGAACGCATGGCGATCACTCCTTGATGTATCGGATCGATTGAGCAGTCGCGAACCTGTCGCGATGCCTCAACGATATATCGGAATAGTTCGCCTGACAATCCCCGGTCCGGAACACGGTCCTGACCTGCCCGGACGGTCAGCGCCCAGGTCGTCTTCAGCGCGCCGCGCGCAGCGTGAGGAGGTAGGTCGCGGTCACCGCGACGGCTCGGTCCTCGTCCTGCGCGAGGTCCTCGAGGGCACGCGACGTCACGTCCCCCGGGATGTCCGCGAGCGCCTGCGTCAGCCGTCGGCGTGCGGCCGCTCCGGTGGCGCCATCGGTGACGCGGTCGACGAGCCCGCCGGCGATCCGGTCGGCCAACGCGGGATCGGCGGCCAGCGCGCTCAGCGCGTCGGCCGCGTCGACGTCGTTCCTCTCACCGACGACCATGTCGATGAGCGTCGGAACGGCGTCGGACACGCCGCGCGCGCCGAGCGCCAGAGCCGCGCGCCCACGGACCAGCCGGTCGGGGTCGGCGAGGGCGTCCCGCAGCAGCGCGGTCGTCGCCTCGCCGTCCGGCATCGCGGCGATGGCCTGGACGGCACGCTCTCGCACCTCGGCCACCGGCGAACCGAGCCCCTCCGCCAACAGCGCCGGCCCGGCCCCGCCCTCACCGTCACCCCCGCCCGACCGCGCGAGGGCCCAGCGGAGAGCTCCGGCAACGTTCGTGTCCGTCTCGTTCAGCACCGCCTCGACCAGTGCCTCCACCGGCACCGGCGCCTCGTCGACCGAGGACAGTGCCGCGCGTTGGCGCGTCCCCGCGCTCTTCGACCCCAGCCCCTGAAGGAGGGCGACGGTCTGGAGGACGTCCTCCCAGCCCGCGGGTTCCGCGACACCGATCCGGCGCAGCCGCGTGAGCAGCTCCACCTCGGCGGCGATGCGTTCCCGCGTCTGGCGCACGAGGTCGTCGACGAGCTCCGTGGGCGCGAAGCCGGGATCGTCGAGCGCGCGCCCGACTTCACGCAGCGAAAGTCCCAGCGACCGCAGGCTCTCGACATGGAAGATCCGCCGGATGTCGTCGTCGGAGTACTCCCGATAGCCGGCGCCGGTGCGCCCCGTCGGCCGCACCAGGCCGAGCGCTTCGTAGTGCCTGAGCATGCGGGCACTGACCCCCGACCGCCGTGCCACGTCACCGATCAACACGGTCCAGGACTCCTCATCACGGATCAGCACAGTTCAGCACAGCTCAACACAGATCAATACGGATCAAGACGGATCAAGACGGATCAAGACGGATCAAGACGGTCTAGGTGTCCTCCTGGCCGCTCACACCGAGGACCGCCACACGCTTCGCCTCCTCGACCGCGAACTCGAACCCCGCGTCCGGGTCGTGCAGCAGCCGTTCGGTGGCGCTCGCATGCCGGCGTACGAGCGGGTCGGGCCCCGTCATCGCGTCGCGCAGGACCGGCACGATCAGCTCGCCCAGCGCGATCAGCGCCCGGCTGAGGCTCAACTGCGTCTCACGGCCGCCGCGCCCGAGCTGGGTCGCCAACACCCGGGCGAGCTCGGGTGCGTCGTCTTCGGGCACGAGCACGACCGCTGCCCGCCAGGCGCTCCGCGCCACCTCGTCGTCCGCGTCGGTCAGCAGCTCCCGTGTGATCGCCGGCCACGCCTGCCGGTCCCCGATCTTGGACAGGGTGTGCAACGCCTGACTCCGTGCCTGCGCACCCTCCGAGCGGAGTTCACCGACGAGCCGGGGAACCGTCATCGCCGACGAGTGGCGTGTGAGCGCCCATGTGAGCATCTCGCGCACGGAGAACTCCGGTTCGACCGCGCACCGTTCGACGAGCTTGTCGACGCAGCGCGGGTCCGGGGACGTGCCGACCGCCAGCGCCGCCCGCAGCCGCACCGAAGAGCTGCCGCTCTCCAGTGCCCGGAGCGCGCTCACCGTGTCCGCGTCCTCTTTCTGCATGGTCATCGGGACCACCTCCTCGCCCGCAGTGAAGACCTTGTCACGGTGTCAAGGTCAAGCGGAGGCACGCCGGGAGACGCCCCGGAGAACCCGCCCGGCCCACGCCCCGCACAGACATCGGCGCCGACCACCGCCAGTCCAATTCATTCACGACGACCAGTCCGCGACCAGGCCAGCCACTCCGAATTGGCCTTACCTACCGCGCTCCGCGGCCCTCTACCGTGATGCCCATGCCGACTTCCGACGCCCCTTCCCCCGCCGCGCCCCGCACCTCCCACCGCATCCGCGTCGTCGACGCCTTCACGGACCGTCCCTTCGCCGGCAACCCTGCCGGGGTCCTGCTCCTCGACGCCTTCCCCGACGACACCTGGCTGCAGCACGTCGCCAGGGAGGTCAACCACGCCGAGACCGCCTTCGCCCACCCGCTGCCCGCGGGCGGCGACGCCGACTGGGCGCTCCGCTGGTTCACGCCCGCCACCGAGGTCGACCTCTGCGGCCATGCCACTTTGGCCACGGCCCACGTCCTGCACACCACCGGCGCCGCCTCGGGCACCGTCCGCTTCACCACCCGCAGCGGCATCCTCACCGCGACCGCGCACGAGGACGGCACCCTCACCCTCGACTTCCCGACCGCCCCGCTCACCCCGGCCGAGCTCCCCGACGGCATCGCCGAGGCCCTGGGCGCCGAGCCGCTCGCCGCGTACGACACGGGCCGCAACATCGGCGACCTGCTGGTCGAGCTCGCCGACGAGAAGACGGTCAGGTCGCTCGCACCGGACCACAAGGCCCTCGTCCGCCACTCCGAGCGCGGCATCATCGCCACCGCCCTGGCCGAGGACCCCACCGGCGGCTACGACTTCGTCTCGCGCGGCTTCTTCCCGCGCGTCGGCATCGACGAGGACCCGGTGACGGGCAGCGCGCACACCGCCCTCGCCCCCTTCTGGTCCGAGCGGCTCGGCCGCACCGAACTGACCGGCCTCCA
This sequence comes from Streptomyces sp. NPDC093510, assembly GCF_040683555.1. Lineage (NCBI taxonomy): Bacteria > Bacillati > Actinomycetota > Actinomycetes > Kitasatosporales > Streptomycetaceae > Streptomyces > Streptomyces sp. NPDC093510. The sequence goes on along the minus strand of NZ_JBFBEE010000021.1, from coordinate 20,200 downwards.
GGCCTCGGCCCGCACCGGCCTGGTCCGCACCCGGCTCCATGGGGACCGCACCCTCCTGACGGGCCGCGCGGTCACGGTCATCGAGGGCGAGCTGTTCGCCTGACACGGCGAGGAAGCCGACACGGACAAGAACCGGGCGCTGCCTACGACGGCGTAGGCAGCCAGCCCACCTTCCCCGCGAGCAGCGCGTAACCGACGAACGCCCCGATGTCGAGCAGCGAGTGGGCCACGACCAGCGGCCCGACCCGGCCCCACCTGCGGTAGAGCAGCACGAAGACCACACCCATCGCGAGGTTCCCGACGAACCCGCCGATGCCCTGGTACAGGTGGTAGGAGCCCCGCAGCACCGAACTGCCCACCAGCGCGGCCATCGGCGTCCACCCCAACTGCCCGAGCCTGCGCAGCAGATAGCCGACGACGATGACTTCCTCCAGGACCGCGTTCTGTACCGCGGACAGCACGAGGACGGGGTACTTCCACCACACGTCCGGCAACGCCTCCGGCACCACGGTGAGGTTGAACCCGAGCCCACGGGCCGCCAGATAGAAGGCGATCCCCGTGCTGCCGATCACCGCGGCGATCGCGGTGCCGCGCCCCAGGTCCGGCCATGGACTCGTCCGGTCGAAACCGATCGTCCGCAGTCCCGCCCGCTCCCGCAGCAGGAAGTGCGCGACCAGCGCGACCGGCACCAGCGCGGTCGTGATGCCGAACAACTGCCACGCGAGATCCAGCCACGGCCGCCCCGGCGCCGCCGACGCGTTCAACGTGGCCGCCTGGTCTTTCAGACCACCCGGCTTGGTGACCGAGCCGACAAAGCTGATCAGCGCGGACACACCGCTCGCCCCGAGCGACACGGCCAGGACGAGCAGCGTCTCATCCCTCAGGGTCCGCCGCGAAGGCCCGTCCGCTGGAAAAGAACCGGCCACCGGCCCGGACTCCGCTTGCACTTACGCCTCCAGTTGAGTAATCCCGCCTCATCCCCATCCTCGTCCCGCTAGGGTCTCGAAAGAAGTTACGAAGACCGTGCGCGACAGGCCGAGGGGGGCGGACGCCGGTTCCGGGCGTACAGCCCCCTCTTTCCTTGCTTCACCGTTCAAGGAGGGGCACCACCGCCATGGGACGTCACAGCTTGCCCGATGAGCGCGGGACGGCAGCGCCCGACCCCCGGCCGCGTGCACGCGTACGCACGGTCGCCATCGCCACGGCGCTCGTCCTCATGGTCGCGGGAGGCGCGGCGGCGGCCGTCCGCGGCGGACTTCTCTCCTTCGGCGACACCTGCGGCGACGACGCGGTGCGCCTCCATGTCGTCGCCGCCCCCGATGTGTCTCCCGCCCTGCGCGAGGCGGCCGACGACGCCCGCGAGAAGGAGATCACCTCGGACGGGCACTGCATCGACGTACGGGTCACCGCGCGTGATTCGTACGAGGTCGCGGCCGAACTCCGCGCCGGCAAGGGCGATCCGGAGTACGACGTGTGGGTGCCGGACTCCGATCTGTGGGTGGAGCGCGTCGGCCTCGGCGCCAAGCGGGCCAAGATCTCCCCCGCGGGCAACATCGCCTCCTCTCCCGTCGCCATCGGCATGGTCCCCACCGCCGCCGCATCGTTGGGCTGGCCCAAGAAGACGTACGACTGGCCGCAGTTGGCCGAGGCCGCCACGAAGGGCGACAAACTGCGTCTGGGCGCGGCCGACCCCGCGCGCAGCGCGACCGGCCTGCTCGCCCTCGCCAAGCTGGGCGCGTCCGCGAAGAAGCAGGGCGGCGAGGAGGGCAACACCCGGGCCGCCGCCATGGCGAAGGCCCTGTCGGCCCGGACGGCCGACAGCGACGGCCGGCTCCTGGACACCCTGGCCCGCGACGGCTCCGGCGCCGAACAGGGCAACCCCCGCCGCAACCAGGCCCTGATCCTCTCCGAGCAGGCCGCGTACGCGCACAACGCGTCGGCGGGCGAGGAGAACAGCCTCGATCTGTTCTACCCCAAGGACGGTTCACCCCGGCTCGACTATCCGTACACGCTCGTCGAGGACGACCGCATGTCCACCGACACGAGCCGGGCCGCCCTGCGCTTCATGACGATGTTCAGCGACGAGGACGGCAAGCAGATCCTGACGGAGCACGGTTTCAGGACCGACCCCGACGAGCCGTCCGACGAACTGGTCGCCGCCGCCGGAGGCCGCGCCCCGCAGCCCTACGCGGACGAGGCCACGGAGCCGCCGTCGGACAAACAGCTCCAGGAGACCCTGGGCATGTGGACGATCACGGTGCAGAGCGCCCGCCTCAGCACGGTCGTCGACGCTTCGGAGTCCATGCGTCAACTCGTCCCCGGCCGCAACCAGTCCCGCATGGAGGTCACCAAGGCCTCGCTGCTTCAGGCACTCGCCGGCTTCACCGACGAGGACGAGATCGGCCTGTGGGAGTTCGCCACCAGCCTCGACGGCACCCGCGACTACCGCGAACTGCAGCCGACCCGGCGCCTGGGCGGCCGCAAGGGCGGTGTCACCCACCGCGACAAGCTGTCCGAGGCCTTCGGCGCCCTGCAACCCGTGCCGGGCGGCGCCACCGGTCTGTACGACACGACGCTCGCCGCCTACAAGAAGGCCCGGTCGACGTACGCGAGCGGCAAGTTCAACGCCCTCGTGATCCTGACCGACGGCGCCAACCAGGACCCGGACAGCATCTCGCGCAGCTCCCTGCTCTCCCAGCTGAAGGGCCTCACCGACCCCAAGGAGCCGGTGCCGATCATCGCCATCGCCGTCGGCCCGGAAGCGGACAAGGACGAGGCCGAGCAGATAGCCGGAGCGACCGGCGGCTCCGGCCACCAGGTGGACGACCCGGCGCAGATCCACGCGGTGATCCTCAAGGCCATCATGGAGGCGGGCAGCAACCAGGGCTGACCCCAGGGCTGCCCCCGGGGTCTGTCCCCTCAGGGCCTCCGTCAGCCCAGCGGCACCGCGGGCTGCCGGAGCCCCACGGGCCACGTGTGCACCGGCTCTCCCTCGTGCATCAGTGCGCAGTACCTCTTGGTGGTCGCGGCCAGCGCCTCCTCCCTGGCCATCCCGCTCTCCAGGGCCCGGTGGTACGTCGCCGCCTGCCACGACGCGCCGTTGACCCGCCGCCGGCACCGCTCCTCGATCACCCCGAGGTACAGGTCCCGGTCGGCGGCCTCCACGCCCCACGCGTCGAGCCCGGCGGCCGCGAGCGGCAGCAGCTCCTCGCGTACGAGCCGGACGGCCGCCACCTCGACGAGGCCGCCGAGCCTGCCGCGCCGCGGCCACCGCAGTGTGGCGTCGATGCCGTGCCGGCAGGCGGCGTCGAAGTTGCGGGCGGCGGCCTCGAAGGGCAGCCGGGACCACACGGGCCGCGCCTCCTCGGCGAGCGCCCGCACCAGCCCGTAGTAGAAGGCGGCGTTGGCGATGACGTCGGTGATGGTGGGGCCCGCGGGCAGCACCCGGTTCTCCACCCGCAGATGCGGTACGCCGTCGGCGATGCCGTACACCGGGCGGTTCCAGCGGTACACGGTGCCGTTGTGCAGGACGAGTTCGCCGAGCCGCGGCACGCCGCCCGCCTCGAGGACGCCGAGCGGGTCCTCCTCCTCCATCAGGGGCAGCAACGCCGGGAAGTACCGCAAGTTCTCCTCGAAGAGCTCCAGCGGCTCGGTGATCCACCGCTCCCCGAACCAGGTGCGCGGGCGCACGCCCTGGACCTGCAGCTCGGGCGGCCGCGTGTCGGTGGACTGCAGGAACAGCGGTGGCCGCGACTCGCGCCACAGCTCACGGCCGAACAGGAACGGCGCGTTGGCGCCCACGGCGACCTGTGCCGCGGCGATCGCCTGCGCCGCGTTCCACACGTCGGCGAACCGGCCCGGCGTGACCTGAAGGTGCAACTGCACGGACGTGCACGCCGCTTCGGGCGCGATGGACGAAGAGGTGCAGGTCAGCCGCTCCACACCCTGGATGTCGAGGGCGAAGTGCTCGCCGCGCGCCGCCACGATCTGATCGTTCAGAAGGGCGTAGCGGTCCACGTCGGAAAGGTTCGCGGAGACCAGATCGGCGCGGTTCAGAGTCGGCAGAATTCCGATCATGACAATGCCGGCGTCGAGCTCGTTCGCTTTCCTGTGGGCGTAGTTGAGACCCGTGCGCAACTCCTCGGCGAGGCGGTCGAGAACGCGTCCGCCGAGCCGGTGCGGGGCAATGTTCACTTCCAGATTGAACATTCCGAGTTCCGTCTGGAAATCCCGGCTCGCGATGCGCTCAAGCACCTGCGCATTCAACATCCTCGGCAGTCCGTCGGGCCCGGCGAGATTCAGCTCGATCTCCATGCCCATCAGATTCTTGGGACGATCGAATCGCTGCTCCTCCAACAAGCGCTCCAGCCCCGTAAGGCACTCTCGGAGCTTGCCTCGGTAGTGGTGCCGATCGGCCAGGTCGAACGTGCCCGCTACGACCTTCTCCCCCATCGAAGCGTCCCTCCTCGATCGGGCAGCCAAGGATCCGGCCGCTGTGTACGGGTGATGATGCCCAGGCAATGTGATCGATAACGCCCCGCGCGGGACCACCGGCCGGTACGCTCGACACGGCGGTTGTCCGGCACATTCACCAGGCATGCGGCACAGTGAAGATTCCCTTCCAACGCGCCTGGTCAAAGTACCGGCAGAAATCGGCCGACCGCACGCCCGGAGAAATCCGAGGTCATGACACCAGGGGCCCTGCGAAATCGGGAGAAAGGCCCCACAAGTGCGACTCATAAAAGCCTTGCTCGTAATATGCGCAGCGTCTAGATGAAACACTGCTCGAACACGTCTCGTATAAACTGCGCAATCTAGGCAGAGAGTTGGCGCTCGCGGCCCCAGCCCCCGCCCCTCTGGCCCAGAGCTGACAGCGCCGTCACGCACCTGCCCCCGCTCCACCGTGCCTGTCGAATGAGAGAGGCGACCCACCATGCCGCTGCATGTCCCCCCGGCTCCCGCGCCCGCCCTGCGCAGCGTCCTCGCGGCACTCGGTTCCCCCACGGCCGTACGCGAGGCCCGCACGCCGTCCCTGCGTACCGCACAGGGTCCGGCCAGCCCTGAACTCCCGTTGCCGGTACACGTGTTGGACCACATCACTCCAGAGGGCACCTCGCCCACCCGGCTCGCCGGCTGGCGCTTTCTGATCCGCTGCTCGGAACGCGCCGTCGCGGCGGCCGACACGATGCTCACTCCCGACGGCTGGGCGTTCTCCCACTTCTTCGAAGGGCCGTACATCGCCTCCACCGAACGCGCCCTGCGGCACGCCGAAGCCATGCCGATGCCCTGCCAGCCGCGGCTGCTCTCCGTGCCCGAGCTCTATATGCTCACGCTCTGGCTGCACCGCGACTGCACGGACGACGGCGCCGAGGGGTCCTTGGCCGCCACCGACCTGCTGGTGCCGCTGGCCCCCGCACCGCCCGGCATCGCCGCCCACCGCCCGCACCGCGTCGCCGAACTGCTGCCGATGCTCAACCACCGTCTGACACCGGCACCGCTGCTGAGCTCACCCGCCTGACAGCATTCCTTGCGCTTCCTGTGCCCCGCTGCCCCCGGCATCGGGGCACAGCGCTGCCCACCCAGGTGGACTAGCCCGGTCAGGTCACCCCGAACCACCCGAAGAGACAGGGAAGTTGGGCTGAACCGTCCGGGCGGGTGATACGTCATTAAGCAGTAGGAGCTGCTGCGGCAAAATCCCTGCGGATTGACGCCCGGAGGGCAACACTGGGATCGGACCGACTACATACGGGGGGCGGTTATGAATACCGCATCGAGCCACAGGACCGACGTCACAGCCATCTCATCGCAGCGAAAGAACCCTTCCATGTGCCAGCACCAACCCGCGTGCCCGACAGCCGACTCCGCCGACCGGGAAGCCGCGCTCCTCATGGCGAGCCACCCGGAGCAGGGCTGGAGCCTGCTGTGCAACGGCGTCCTGCTCTTCGAGGACACCGGTGAGCTGCTGCCGGACGGCCAGATCATCGCCCCGCACCGACCGCTGGGCACCGACCAGGTCATGACAGCCGCCTGAGCACCGACGGCACATCCGCGCGACCGCACCACACCGCAAGTCCGCAGCAGCGCACCACCGCACCACCGAAAAGACGAGGGGCCGGCCCGGAGAGAACTCTCCGAACCGGCCCCGCCGCATGCCCGCTCCGCACGGGCGCGGGCACTCAGTCCTCGTACGCATCCAGCGGCGGGCAGGAGCAGACCAGGTTCCGGTCGCCGTACGCCTGGTCGATACGGCGCACCGGCGGCCAGTACTTGTCCGCGGCGACGACACCGGCCGGGAAGACGGCCTCCTCGCGGCTGTAGCCGTGCTCCCACTCACCGCTCAGGGTGGCGGCGGTGTGCGGGGCGTTGCGCAGCGGGTTGTCGTCGGCGGCCCACTCGCCGGAGCCGACCTTCTCGATCTCCCGGCGGATGGCGATCATCGCCTCGCAGAACCGGTCGATCTCGACCAGGTCCTCGCTCTCCGTCGGCTCGATCATCAGGGTGCCGGCGACGGGGAACGACATGGTCGGCGCGTGGAAGCCGTAGTCGATGAGCCGCTTGGCGATGTCGTCGACGCTGACGCCGGTCGCCTTGCTGAGCGGCCGCAGATCGACGATGCACTCGTGCGCGACGAGGCCGGCCGGGCCGGTGTAGAGCACCGGGTAGTGCGGCTCGAGGCGCTTGGCGATGTAGTTGGCGGAGAGCACCGCGACCTGGGTGGCGCGCTTGAGGCCCTCGCCGCCCATGAGACGCACGTACGACCAGGAGATCGGCAGGATGCCGGCGGAACCCCACGGCGCCGCGGAGATCGGGCCGACCCCGGTCTCGGGACCCGCCGCGGGCTGCAGCGGGTGGTTGGGCAGGTACGGCGCGAGGTGCTCGCGCACACCGACCGGGCCGACGCCGGGGCCACCGCCGCCGTGCGGGATGCAGAAGGTCTTGTGCAGGTTCAGGTGCGAGACGTCGCCGCCGAAGTGGCCCGGCTTGGCGAGACCCACCAGGGCGTTGAGGTTGGCCCCGTCCACGTACACCTGGCCGCCGGCCTCGTGCACCGACGCACAGATGTCGGCCACGTGCTCCTCGAAGACGCCGTGCGTCGAGGGGTACGTGATCATCAGCACGGAGAGCTCGTCGCGATGCTTCTCGATCTTGGCGCGCAGGTCCTCGACGTCGATCTCACCGTCGTCCGCGGTCTTCACGACGACGACCTTCATGCCGGCCATGACGGCGCTCGCGGCGTTCGTGCCGTGCGCGGACGACGGGATGAGGCAGACGGTGCGCTGCTCGTCGCCGTTGGCCCGGTGGTAGCCGCGGACCGCCAGCAGACCCGCGAGCTCGCCCTGCGACCCGGCGTTGGGCTGCAGGGAGACCTTGTCGTACCCGGTGACCTCGGCGAGCCGCTCCTCCAGCTCACGGATGAGCGTGAGGTAGCCCTGGGCCTGCTGGGCGGGCGCGAAGGGGTGCAGCTGCCCGAACTCGGGCCAGGTCACCGGCTCCATCTCGGTGGTCGCGTTGAGCTTCATGGTGCAGGAGCCCAACGGGATCATGCCGCGGTCCAGCGCGTAGTCACGGTCGGCGAGCCTGCGCAGGTAGCGCAGCATCGACGTCTCGGACCGGTACTGGTGGAAGACCGGGTGCGTCAGGTAGTCGTCGCCGCGCAGCAGGCCCTCGGGCAGGGTGTCCGCGACGGCCGCGTCGAGCGCGTCGACATCGGCCTGGACGCCGAACGCGCCCCACACGGCGGTCAGCTGCGACCGCGTGGTGGTCTCGTCGCAGGCGAGGGAGACGTGGTCGGCGTCGACCAGGTGGATGTTCACGCCGCCTTCGCGGGCGGCGGCGACGAGCTGCTCGGCCTTGCCCGGCGCGCGCACGGTCAGCGTGTCGAAGTACGCGCCGTGGACGACCTCGACGCCACCGGCGGTGAGCCCGGCCGCGAGGAGCGTCGCGTACCGGTGGGTGCGCCGCGCGATGGCCTTCAGGCCCTCGGGCCCGTGGTAGACGGCGTACATTCCGGCCATGACGGCGAGCAGCACCTGAGCGGTACAGATGTTGCTGGTGGCCTTCTCACGGCGGATGTGCTGCTCGCGGGTCTGCAGCGCGAGCCGGTAGGCCTTGTTGCCGTCGGCATCGACGGAGACACCGACGAGCCGTCCGGGCAGGCTGCGGGCGAACTTCTCGCGGACCGCCATGTAACCGGCGTGCGGGCCGCCGAAGCCCATCGGTACGCCGAAGCGCTGCGTCGTTCCGACGGCGATGTCGGCGCCGAGCTCGCCGGGCGAGGTGAGCAGCGTCAGGGCGAGCAGGTCGGCGGCGACGGTGACGACCGCACCGAGCTCGTGCGCCTGGTCGATGAGCGGCTTGATGTCGCGTACGGCACCGGAGGCGCCCGGGTACTGGACGAGCACGCCGACGACACCGCGCTCGGCGACCTCGGCGGGCAGGCCCTCGCTCAGGTCGGCGACGACGACCTCGACGCCGGTGGGCTCGGCGCGGGTCTGTATGACGGCGATGGTCTGCGGCAGAGCGTCGGCGTCCACGACGAACACGCCGTTCTTGACCTTGCCCATGCGGCGCGAGAGCGCCATGGCCTCGGCGGCCGCGGTGCCCTCGTCGAGGAGCGAGGCCCCGGAGGTGGGCAGGCCGGTCAGCTCGGCGACCATGGTCTGGAAGTTGAGCAGCGCCTCGAGGCGGCCCTGCGAGATCTCGGGCTGGTACGGCGTGTAGGCCGTGTACCAGGCCGGGTTCTCCATCACGTTCCGCAGGACGACCGGCGGCGTGAAGGTGCCGTAGTACCCGAGTCCGATCATGGAGTCGAGGACCTGGTTCCGGTCGGCGAGGGAGCGCAGCTCGGCGAGCACCTCGGCCTCGGAGCGCGCGCCGGGCAGCTTCAGCGCCTCGGCGTTCTTGATCACATCCGGCACCGCGGCGGCCGTCAGCTCGTCGAGCGAGCCGTACCCGACCTGGGCGAGCATCTTGGCCCGCGCTTCCGCATCGGGCCCGATGTGCCGCTGCTCGAAGGGGATGCCCTGCTCGAGCTCGGAGAGCGGGATGCGATTGGTGGCAGTCATTGCGGAGGCCTCCTGGTCTGCACGACCTGCGAGGGGTACCACGGCGCGGGTACCCGGACGGCCTCCCCCTCTGTCATCTCAACCTGAGAGCTTCACAGACCCGTCTGTCGACAGATCTGCTTTCACCGTCGGTGAGGAAGGGTTCCGAACGTGCCCGCCCGACGCCCGCCCTGCTTTCCAGAGTGACCTCGTCCGTGCGGTACGTGTGCCTGAGAGATTCCGGGGAGGATTTGCTCCTTCGGCGCCTCCGGAAGCGTGGTCCGGAGAGCTCTCCCGCACGGGGTCAGCAGCCAAGCGCCAGCCTACCAGCGAGGACCTCGGCCGTTCCCTCGAGTGGCCACCTGCCCCGAAGTGCTCTTTCGTAGTGACTACGAATGATTAAAGATGAGTTACGCCCGTTTTCGACAAGCCGCGACCAGCTGGAGGGCCCGTGCAGACCGATATCGATCCGCGCAACCTGATCGGCCGCAAGGCGTTCGACCGGAACGGGACCAAGATCGGCACGATCGACGAGGTCTACCTCGACGACGCCACCGGCGCCCCGGAGTGGGCCGCCATACGCACCGGCCTGTTCAGCCGCGACGCCTTCGTCCCGCTGGAGCCGAGCGAGCTGGTCGAGGACGGCACCCTGCACATCCCCTTCGACCGCGCCCTGATCAAGGACGCCCCGGACTTCGGAGTGGGCCGCCACCTCTCCCCCGAGCAGGAACTCCAGCTCTACCACCACTACGGCCTGGACATGGCACCCCCGCGGGACCCGCGTCCCGCCCCTCCCCCGGACCAGGACTTCGGCCGGATCGCGGGCACGGAAGCCCCCTGACCCGCCGGCCGCGGGCCTCACCCCACGTCCTCCACCACCACCCCAGCCGCGCCGGACACCGTCTCGAGCCCCGCTGCCGCGCCCTTCTCGCGCCGCGCCCCCGCGGCGACCAACGGCAACGGCTCCGCCGGCTCCAGGTCAGGGTCGTCCGTCCGGAACGTCCGCACCCGTCCCGGCGCCGAGTACGGCGTCTCGAAGCGCACCGTCACCCGGCCGAGGCCGCTCCCCTGCACCCAGCCGTGCCCGTACTCGGCATGCCGCACATCGTGCCCGGCCGCCCACCGCCGCTCGACCGGCACCACCGGCTCCTCGGCCCGCTCCTTCTCCGGGCCCCCCGCGGCCGCCTCCCCGGCCACGACATCGCCGCCCTCGCCCCCGGCCACCCCCTCACCTGCGGCCGGCGCCGCCCCCGTCTCCTCGGCCGCCTGAGCCTGAGCCTGCGCGAACAGGTCCTCCTGCGTGTAGTCCGCCAGGCCCGTGACGCCCACTCCGAGCAGCCGCACCCCTCCCGTGGTGTCCACGGCCTCCAGCAGCCGAGCGGCGGCCTCCCGCACCACTCCAGGGTCGTCCGTGGGCCCTCTCAGCGTCTCGGACCGCGTCAGCGTCGAGAAGTCGAACCTCCGCACCTTCAGCACGATGGTCCGCCCCGAGTGCCCCGCCGCCCGCAGCCGCTGCACACACCGCTCGGCGAGCCGCGCGACCTCCGCCCTGACCCGCACCCTGTCGTGGATGTCCACGTCGTACGTGTCCTCGACGCTGACCGACTTCGACTCCCGCTCGGCCACCACGGGCCGCTCGTCGTGCGCCAGCGCCATCGCGTACAGCGATCCCCCGTGGGCTTTGCCCAGCAGTCGTACGAGCTCGTCCTCGCCGGCCTCCGCGAGCTCCCCGACCGTGGTGATCCCGGCCCGCCGCAGATGGTCGCCCGTCGCGGGCCCCACGCCGGGCAGCGTCCGCACGGACATCGGCCCCAGCAGCGCGCGCTCCGTCCCCGGCGCTATCAACACGAGTCCGTTCGGCTTGGCCTCCTCCGAGGCGATCTTCGCGAGCATCTTGGAGACCGCGAGCCCCACCGACCCGGCGAGCCCCGTCACCGCCTTGATGTCCGCCCGCAACCGCTCCCCCACGGCCCTGGCCGACTCCTCGTCGTCGGCGACACCCCCGGCCTCCAGGTCCACGAAGGCCTCGTCCAGGCTGAGCGGCTCCACGAGCGGCGACAGCTCCCGCAACAGCCCCATGACCTGCTCGCTCACCTCGCGGTACAGCCCGAAGCGGGGTACGAGATAGGCGGCGTTCGGCGCCAGCCTGCGCGCCTGCCCCATGGGCATCGCCGAGTGCACCCCGAACTTGCGCGCCTCGTAGGAAGCGGTGGCCACCACGCCCCGCGGCCCCAGCCCGCCCACGACCACGGCTTTCCCCCGCAGGCTGGGCTTCGCGGCCTGCTCTGCGGACGCGTAGAAGGCATCCATGTCCAGATGCAGGATCGTCGGGGCGCTTCTCACATCTCCGATGCTGCCCTACGCCACTGACAACGCGGCCTCAGACCGCCTTGTTGCGCCTTCTGGCCAGCTCGTCCGCCGGGTTCTGCCCGATGAGGGTCTCCCCGGTGTCGATGCGTTCTCCGTGCAGCTGGGACAGCGCCGCCTCGACGTCCCTCCAGACGACGCCCACGGCGATGCCGAAGACCCCCTGCCCGCCCTGGAGCAGCTCGTGGACCTCACTGGACGACGTGCACTCGTAGACCGTGGCGCCATCGCTCATCAGCGTCATCCGCTCGAGGTCCCGGAAGCCGCGCTCCCGCAGATGCTGGACCGTCGTGCGGATGTTCTGCAGTGAGACCCCGGTGTCGAGGAACCGCTTCACGATCTTGAGGACGACCACGTCGCGGAAGCTGTAGAGCCGCTGGGTCCCGGAGCCGCCCGCGGCACGCACACTGGGCTCGACCAGGCCGGTACGGGCCCAGTAGTCGAGCTGCCGGTAGGTGATGCCCGCGGCCGCGCACGCGGTGGGCCCGCGGTAGCCGACCTGCTCGGAATGCTCGGACGTCGTGTCCCCGCTCCCCTGGACCGCCATAGGTCGGTTCGGAGAGTGATCGGCCGCGCCGCCGTGGAGCGGGTACGGACCGCCCATCGCCGTACCGTCGCCGCTGCTTCTCACGCCGACCTCCCTCCTTGACCTGCCTTCTCGACGGTAGGCAGTCGCCAGGGGCTCGTCAACGATCGCCACACTCGGCACGCCGAGTGATAATCACCCTGAGAGTGGTTTCCCGTGCCTCACCGCGGGGAAAGGCTAGCCGAATGGTCCGACGCGGGCCGCCGGAAGCGGCTCACTGGCTGTTGGTGCCGAAGTCCTCGGGCGAGATCTGGTCGAGGAACTCGCGGAACTTCTCCACCTCGTCCTCCTGCTCGTCCGGGATGGCGATGCCGGCGTCGTCCAGGACGCCGTCGCTTCCGAAGATCGGCGTCCCGGTGCGCAGCGCGAGCGCTATGGCGTCGGACGGACGCGCGCTCACCTCCACGCCGCTGGCGAAGACCAGCTCCGCGTAGAAGACCCCTTCCCGCAGGTCCGTGATGCGCACTTCGGAGAGCTCCTGGCCCACCGCTTCCAGCACGTCCTTGAACAGGTCGTGGGTCAGCGGCCGTGCGGGTGCCATGCCCTGCTGTGCGAAGGCGATGGCGGTCGCCTCACCTGGTCCGATCCAGATGGGGAGGTACCGGTCGCCTCCCACTTCACGCAGGAGCACGATCGGCTGGTTGGAGGGCATTTCGACCCGGACACCTACGACGTCGAGCTCGTTCACACAGCAACCCTAGGACGTGGCTGGCAGGTTTGGGTAGTCGGGCACCCGCCGAGTAGCGGCCGGGCGGGGGCGAGTCAGGGCAATCTGACGCCGAGCGCCATCTGTACGAGCGCCGAGTGCAGCCGTCCCGTAAGGCCCGCCAGCTCTTTGGCGCGGGCCTCCGCATGGGCCCTGGTCTGCGGATTGCGGTGCCGCCGCAGCGGCGCGACCACCTGGTCGACGAGCCCGGCCTCGCGCTCGGCGGCGGCCTTCATGGCCCGCAGGTGCCGTGGCTCGATACCGAACCGGCCGAGTTCGACCACAAGTGAGGCGACCGTGACGGCCTCCGCGTCGTACCCGCCGTCCGGCAGGGGTGCGACGAGGCCGTACGTCTCCCACTCGGCGAGCTGTCCCTCGTCGATCTCGGCGGCGGCGAGCAGCTCGTCACGGCCCACGCGGGCCGCCGTGGGCCCCTCGGCCTCGTCCTGGCCGTCACCGGCGTCCCGCTGCCGTCCCAGGGACGGCAGCGGAGGCCTCTCGCCGCGCTCCAGCGCGTCGAGGTGCTCACGGATGACCTTGAGCGGCAGATAGTGGTCCCGCTGCATCCGCAGGACGTGGCCGAGCCGCTCGACATCCTCCGGGCTGAACTTCCGGTAGCCGGAGGGGGTGCGCTGGGGCTCGATGAGCCCCTCGGACTCCAGGAAACGAATCTTGGAGATCGTGACCTCGGGGAATTCGTCACGCAGTTCGTTCAGCACGGTACCGATGCTCATCAGCCGACGGTCCGCGGCGGCGGTGCCGTTGCCGGCACCGCCCCTCGGTGTTTGAAGCATGGACCTTCCCTGGGGGGTCCCCCCAGACGGCGTCTGGGGGTGGGTCAGAGACCGGCGGCCCGCTGGCTCGCGTAGAAGACCAGTCGGTACTTGCCGATCTGCACCTCGTCGCCGTTCGACAGCGAGACCGAGTCGATCCGCTCCCGGTTGACGTACGTGCCGTTGAGGCTGCCCACGTCGGCGACGGTGAAGGAACCGTCCGCGAGACGACGGAACTCCACGTGGCGACGCGACACGGTCACGTCGTCCAGGAAGATGTCGCTCTGCGGGTGACGCCCCGCCGTGGTCAGCTCGCCGTCGAGCAGGAAACGACTGCCCGAGTTCGGACCGCGGCGCACGACGAGGAGCGCCGAGCCGAGCGGCAGCGCGTCGACGGCCGCCTGCGCCTCCGGAGAGAGCGCGGGAGACGGGTTCGTGCCCGTCACCTCGGCGTCGTAGGCCTCCAGGCCCGAGATGGAGATCGTCGAGGTCGTCTCGGACGCGCGCTCCGGCGCGGCCCCGGCCCGCAGCGGCGCGCCGCAGTTGGAGCAGAACCGGCTCGCCTCGGCGTTGCGGTTCCCGCACCTCGTACACACCAGGGCCATGGACGGGTCCTCCTGCCGTGGCTGCCCCGCAGGGGCATTCGATGCGTACGGGTCGGAGGCATACCCTCCACCCGCACTTGAGGTTGAAGGTTCTCCGAAACCTATGCGGCCGGGACCGGCAGGGTCAACAGATGACGCGCCCTGTCCGCCCGAAATGTCACCGCCTGGACCAGCGACCTGATCGCGGAACATCGGGCGCCCCGCGCCCTGCTCCTCGGCGTCTCCATGGCGTGGGGCACGATGGCGGGCAGTGGCCGGATTGCCGCTGTCCTCTCCTCGTGCGCTCTTGCCGAACAACTTCGCAAACAACTTCACGGGCGATTCCCCTTGACCGAAACAGACCCGCCCGTGGGGCAGGACGAACCCTGATTGCACACACCGGCATTCATCGGTGAGCCAGACATCCTCACAACGTCCGTGACCACCAAACAGTTTCCACCACGCACCACGCTTCCAGTGCGCCGACCCCCCGCAACCTCATGCCCCCGCCTGACGGCCCCCATGCGTCCGCCCCTCACTGGGAGGACGACCGAGCGTAGTCAGGCTGCTTCGCGGGTCGCAAGGCGCTCACGACGATCTTCTCCGAGCGTTCCACGGTGACCGTGGCCTGCTCCTTCTCCAGAGTCTGCACCACGCCTCCCGGGATGTTCAGCGCAGGTTCGAGATCCTGCGGCTTGCCGATCACCTTGAAGAGGTACGGTTCGCCGACCTTGCGGCCGTCCACCCGTACGCCACCACTGCCGGCGTCCGACAGATAGGTGTTCGCCACGACACGTACGTCATTGATCTGGATCGCCTCGGCGCCCGCGGCGCGCAGCTCCTGAATGGCGTCGAGCAGCATGTCCGCCTCGATCGCCCCCTTCTTGTCCTCGATGGTCAGCGTGATGCCGGGCCCCTGGGCCGCCACCGTGCCGGCCAGGATGCCGAGTTGCCGCTCCCGCTCGACCGTCTGCTTGCGGGCCTCCTCAGCCTGGTCCGAGCTGTTCTCCAGCCCGGTCCGCTGCTCCTCGAGGCGCCGCTTCTCTTCTTCCAGACGCTCGGTACGGTCATCCAGTTCATCGAGGATGCGTACGAGATCTTCTTGTCTCGCGCCGCGCAGCGCGCTGCTGTCGTTGTTGGACCGCACCTGGATGGCCAGGCCGAGCCCCAGCACGAACAGCAGCAGGGCGACGATGAGTTGAGGCCGGGTCACCCTCGGAGGCCACAGGCCCTTCGCCAGCCGCTGACGGCCGGTGACCTGCGGCTTCCCCTCCGGCTCTGCGGCCGCGGACGTCTCGGGCGCGCTGGGGACCTCGGCGGGGAGTTCCCTGCGCCGGTTGTACTCGGGCTTCTCGTCGGCACTCATCGGCGTCACGCCCTGAAGACGTGCCGACGGATCGCCGCGGCGTTGGAGAAGATCCGGATGCCGAGGACCACGACGACGCCGGTGGACAGTTGCGCGCCGACCCCCAGCTTGTCGCCGAGGAAGACGATGAGTGCGGCCACCACGACGTTCGACAGGAACGACACCACGAACACCTTGTCGTCGAAGATGCCGTCGAGCATCGCCCGCAGCCCTCCGAACACGGCGTCGAGAGCCGCGACCACGGCGATCGGAAGGTACGGCTCGACCACCGCCGGAACCTCGGGCCGAACCAACAATCCGGCCACGACTCCCACGACGAGGCCCAGTACGGCGATCACGATGTGCCCTTTCCTGCCTTCGGCTCTGCTGTTCGTACGGTCACGCTCGGCGCAGCAGGCAGCAGGAGCTCGTCCGACACGGAAATGCTGGTCCTGATGCCGAAGTTCTCCTGCAGAGCATGCAGGTACTGACCGTCGCGGCTGTTCTGGAAACGGGTGCTCAGGCGTTTCCCGTCACCTACCGCGAGCACCGTATACGGCGGCACCAGCGGTCTGTTGTCGACCAGTATCGCGTCACCCGCGGCCCTGATCGCCGACAGAGCGGTGAGACGCTGGTCGTTGATCGAGATCGCCTCGGCGCCGGACTGCCACAGGCCGTTGACGACGCGCTGCATGTCGCGGTCGCGCACCCGTCCGGTGTCGGAGAATCCGGAGCTCTCGCGCGGCCCGCCGCCGCCCTGCTCGGCTTCCTTCTTGTCGTCCACGACGAGTTTCACGCCGGGTCCTTGGACCTCGGTCGCTCCGGAGAGGAGGCCCATCAACTCGCCCCGGCTGCCGCCGTGCTTCTTGAGCGCGGCACGCTGCCGATCGCCGACGTCGTCACGGAGCTCGTCCACGTCGTCCTCGAGCCGGTCGGCTCCCGCCGTCGCCTCTTCGACGCGGTCGATGAGCTCCTCGCGCTCCTTGGCCAGGACCGGGGCCTCTATCCGCGCCTGCGCGGCTCCCACGGTGACCACCAGTGCGGCGAGCACGAGCCCTGCCGCGAGCCCGAGTTTGGCCCGCAGCGGACGAGGGACACCACTGTCGCCTCTGGCCTTCTTGCGGGCCGCCGCCTCCGCGTAGCCCTCGTCCAGACTGTGGTCCATGACGGTGGTGAGCAGCGACATGGACGCGTCCGGGCGCCGGGGGCGCGAGGGGGTGCTCCGAACGGGGGGCTGCTGCGGCATGCCGCACATCGTCGCACGTCGCGGGCGCTACCTCCGAATGGCCCCACCGGCGCGCCGGGCAGCACCTGTTGCAGGTGCCGCCCGGCGTCCGAGAGGTCAGCGACCGGCGCTGTCCACCACCGTGGACCACTCGTCGAGCAGCGCCTGGGCGGACGCGTCGTCGGGTCCCTCGGCCCACAGATGAGTGACGGCCTCGGCCGGGTCGGGCAGCACTAGCACCCACCGCCCGTCGGCCTCCACGACCCGCACTCCGTCGGTGGTGTCCACGGACCGCTCTCCGGCCGCTTCCACCACGCGCCGCATCACAAGTCCCTTGACCGCCCACGGAGTCGCGAGATCCCGCCGCAGCACGTGGGCGCGCGGGATGCGCGCGTCGATCTGGCTCAGGGTGAGCTGCGTACGCGCCACCAGACCGAGGAGCCGCACAAACGCGGCGGTTCCGTCGAAGACGCCGCTGAACTCGGGAATGATGAAGCCGCCACGCCCGTCACCGCCGAAGATGGTCGAGTCGGCCCGGCCCACCCTCGTCAGATCGTCGGGCGACGTCGTCGTCCAGTCCACCTGGGTCCCGTGGTACGCGGCGACCTGCTCGGCGATACGCGTCGTCGTCACCGGCAGCGCCACCCGCCCGCTGCGCCGCTCGGCGGCCACCAGGTCGAGCATGACCAGCAGGGCCCGGTCGTCCTCGACGATCCGTCCCTTCTCGTCCACGAGCGACAGCCGCTCACCGACCGGGTCGAACCGCACCCCGAAGGCCGCACGCGCGGACGCCACGATCTCCCCGAGCCGCACGAGCCCGGACCGGCGGGCATCCGCGGTCTCCGTGGGTCGCGACTCGTCGAGTCCCGGGTTGATGGTCAGCGCGTCCACCCCGAGCTTGCCGAGGAGGCTCGGGAGCACCAGCCCGGCGCTGCCGTTGGACGCGTCGACGACGACCTTGAGCTCCGACTCGGCCACACCGGTGGTGTCCACGTTCCGCAGCAGCGACCCCGTGTAGGAGTCGTAGACACTGGACGGGAAGTGCAGGTCGCCGATCTCCCCGGGGAAGGCCCGCCGGTACTCCTGGCGCGCGTAGACCCGGTCCAGCTTCCGCTGGCTCCCTTGCGAGAGGTCCCCTCCCTGCCCGTCAAAGAACATGATGTCGACGGAGTCCGGCACTCCGGGCGTCGTCCGGATCATGATTCCGCCGGCGCTTCCTCTGGCCGTCTGCTGCCGCGCGACCGGCAACGGCACGTTCTCGAGATCTCGTACGTCGATGGCGCTGGCCTGCAGCGCCGAGATCACCGCCCGCTTCAGCGCACGCGCACCACGCGAGTGGTCACGCGCGGTGGTGACGGTGGAGCCCTTCTTCAGGGTCGTCGCGTACGCGCCGGCAAGGCGCACGGCGAGCTCGGGGGTGATCTCCACATTCAGAATGCCGGAGACCCCTCGCGCCCCGAACAGGTGCGCCTGTCCCCGGGACTCCCAGATGACCGAGGTGTTGACGAACGCGCCGGCCTCGATCGTCTTGAAGGGATAGACCCTGACGTTGCCCTGAATGATCGATTCTTCGCCGACCAGGCACTCGTCGCCGATGACGGCGCCGTCCTCGATGCGGGCGGCACGCATGATGTCGGTGTTCTTCCCGACGACGCAGCCCCGAAGGTTGCTGTGCTGCCCGATGTAGACGTTGTCGTGCACGACGGCCTTGTGCAGGAACGCGCCGCTCTTCACCACGACGTTCGAGCCCACGACGGTGTGTTCGCGGATCTCGACGTCCGCCTCGATCTTGGCGTAGTCCCCGACGTACAGCGGTCCGCGCAGTACGGCGTCGGGATGCACTTCGGCGCCTTCGGCCACCCAGACCCCGGGCGAGATCTCGAAGCCGTCGAGCTCGACGTCGACCTTGCCCTCCAGGACGTCGGCCTGCGCCTTCACGTAGCTCTCGTGGGTGCCGACGTCTTCCCAGTACCCCTCGGCGATATAGCCGTAGACGGGCTTGCCTTCCTTCATGAGCTGCGGGAAGACATCTCCTGACCAGTCGACAGGCACATCGGCCTCGACATAGTCGAAGACTTCGGGCTCCATCACATAGATGCCCGTGTTCACCGTGTCGGAGAAGACCTGCCCCCAGGTCGGCTTCTCGAGGAAGCGCTCGACCTTCCCTTCTTCGTCGACAATGGTGATGCCGAATTCCAGCGGATTGGGTACGCGCGTCAGACAGACGGTGACGAGCGCGCCCTTTTCCTTGTGGAAGGCAATCAGATCGCTGAGGTCGAAATCGGTCAGAGCGTCACCGGAGATCACGAGGAAGGCATCGTCCTTCAGCGCTTCCTCGGCGTTCTTCACGCTGCCTGCGGTACCGAGCGGCTTCTCTTCATTGGCATAGGTGAGCTCCATCCCAAGCTCTTCGCCGTCGCCGAAGTAGTTCTTGACGAGGGATGCCAAGAACTGCACTGTTACTACGGTCTCGGTGAGCCCATGCCTTTTCAGCAGCCGAAGCACATGCTCCATGATCGGCCGGTTGGCCACGGGAAGGAGCGGCTTGGGCATGCTTGAGGTCATGGGGCGAAGGCGTGTGCCCTCACCACCGGCCATCACGACGGCCTTCATGTCGGAAGCGTCCTCCTCAATAGACGACGATTTAGCCGACCCAGCTCACCTGAATGGTCCCGCATACGTCAGACGCGGGACCATCGAGCCTCTACAGCCATCGTATCGGCGAGCTCAATCGGCCGGGCTGTCCGCCTTGACAAGGCGACGGACCTGAACCACGTATAGGATCCCTGCCCACCAATACAGAGTTGTACCCCATCCGGCGAACGCCCATCCGAAAATAGCAGCGAGTGTGGCGAGCCAGCCACTTCCGTCACTGAGGAGCAGTAGTGGAAAGGCGTACATCAAGTTGAAGGTGGCGGCCTTGCCCAGGAAGTTCACCTGCGGCGGAGGGTAGCCGTGGCGACGGAGGATCCCGACCATCACCAGCAGAACCAGTTCCCGCAAAAGCAGGGCCGCACTCAGCCAGAGCGGAAGAATCTCGCGCCACGTCAGTCCGACGAGGGTGGAGAGGATATAGAGCCGGTCGGCCGCCGGGTCGAGCAGCCGGCCGAGCTTGCTGATCTGGTTCCAGCGGCGCGCGAGCTTGCCGTCGAGGTAGTCACTGACACCGCTGAGCGCCAGGACCAGCAGCGCCCACCCGTCGCTGTTGGGCCCTCCGAACTCGGGCCTGAGGATCAACCACAGGAACAGGGGCACGCCGGCGAGGCGCGCCATGCTGAGGATGTTCGGGATGGTGAGGACCCGGTCCGTCTGGACACGAGTCTCCTGGACCTCCACCCGGGGGCCTCCTGTGGGGAAAAGAACCAATGATGCCCCCTGACCCTACCCTCAGTTGCGGCAGGTCGGTGCAGAGGGGTGACCGGGCGCCTCGGGCACAAAACAAAAAAGCCGTGGCCCCTGGAACTTAATACAGGGGCCACGGCTATAAAAGGAGTTCGGCGGCGTCCTACTCTCCCACAGGGTCCCCCCTGCAGTACCATCGGCGCTATGAGGCTTAGCTTCCGGGTTCGG